>JANMBR010000388.1:0-20985 GCA_031360505.1 Acidobacteriota bacterium | reverse complement strand
CTCGGCGTCGCGATGAGAGCGCCAGTGGCGATACGCAACCGTCAGCACGGCCAGGACCGGAACGGCGAGAAAGACGCCCGCTAATCCCCCGATCTCCCCGCCGCAAAGGATGGCGAGAATGACCGCCATCGGATGGAGGGGAATCTCGCGTCCAACCAGCTTCGGATTGATCACGTAGTCCTGAAGGATTCGCACGACGACCAGAAACAGGGCCACCGTCGCGGCTCGCGCGGGCGACTCCATGGCCGAGAGCCCGACCGCCGCTACGGCGATCGTCAGCGGACCGGCCAGCGGAATGAACTCCAGGAGACCGGCCGCGATGCCGAGCACGACGCCGTAAGGGACGCCAATCCAGAGGAAGCCCGCCGTGCAGAGGACCGCCATGACGAGGCTCGCGAGCAGCTGGGAGCGAATGTACGCCGCAAGTGTGCGGTGGACGTCCCCGAAGAAGACGTCACCCCTCCAGCGCAGCTTTCTTCCCGGGAAGAGGGCGAGCGCGGACTGCCGAAACTGATCGGCGTCCTTGAGGAGAAAAAAGGCGAAGATGGGAACGAGAACCAGCCAGGGCAAATGCATGATCCAGCGTCCCACGCGGGGAAGCAGATCCTGCTGCACGTAGTGGGTGATGCCGGTCGATGCCTGGATGACGAGGCCGTCGATCGCGACGCGAAGATCTCGGGGAAGCGCGCGTGTCTGACCTTTCAGCCAGTTCTGCCAACCGGCCTCCAACCGCACGACGTACCCGGGAAGCTCTCCCCGGAACGCCGCCAGCTGGGCGTTCAATACAGGCAGCAGCAGGTAGATCGCCCCCGCCACACTGCCGAAAATCAGGATGTATGCGGCGGCGATCGCGAGCGGCAGCGGCAGCGCTCGCTGCGTGCCGAGCATGGAAATCGGGCGGCGGAAGAAACGCACCACGGGAGCAACGAGGTAGGCGAAGAGAGTGGAGAGGCTGAGCACCAGAAGCACTCCCTCGATCCGGTAGAGGATCCAGAGCGCGGCGACGAGCACGACCAGGGCAAGAAGAATCTGAACGCTCGTCCGCAGCGCCCCCACCTGCCATCGCGTCGGGGACTCCGTTGCAGCGAGTTCGGACGCGGCCCTCTTTCCACCAGTCATGTTAGCTCAGGGCCTTTGTTGCACTTTCCGTGCCTGTCCGTTCCACTCAGCGGTTTCAACTCTCGCTGAAAAAGGTGGAAGAGGAAACAACAGGGGATGGGTCGACTCAGCCCGCCGATTCAAACGAAGAGCCCGGCTTGCACCGGGCTCCCCTCGATCCGCTGGTCAGTCTCCGTGAACGCGATCCCACGCGTCGCGCGTCGCTTCCCTGGTCTGTGACCAGGTCCGCGCCGTGGAGCCCTTGACGCTGTCCCAGCCCTTTTCGAGCTCGGCTTCCACGTCATCGAACTTGCGTCCACGATACTCCGGACGCGCAGCGCTCTCCCACCCGTAGCGGTAGGCGGGCTCGTAGTCGCGGTAGGACTGGCCCTCCTGGAAGTAAGGCCGGGTCGAATACTGGCGGCTCCAGTAGGCGTCTTCGACCGTCGGATTCACGGCTTCGCCGGCAGCATGGCCGGCGGCTCCGCCCGCAACGGCGCCGATGGCGCCTCCAACGACCGCACCCACGGGACCCCCGACCATACCCCCCACCGCGGCGCCTGCCGCCGCCCCGCTCGCCGAGCCGATTCCCGTGCCGACCGGGTGCGAGCCCGGTTCCTTGGTGATGGGGTCGCGATTGGCGGGATTGGCGTCGAGGTCTATGACCGGCTTGTTCTTGATGACATCCATTTTGAATACCTCCGCTGTCGCATAAAGCAAGATCGGTGCCGCCCGACATCGACGGCGCTCAGCTCCGCGACGATCGCTTTCCTGAAGGCTTCCGCGGTTGCGCTGCCGCGGACTTCGAGCGCGACCAGTGGCGGTGCAGGGCGATGGCCTCCACGAACGATCGGCCCCTGTCCTCGGCGCCCTTGCCGCCGCCCAGAACGACTCCGTCCACGCCGCTCTCCCGGGAAACGCCTTCCAGGCCCGGGCACGAGAGCAGAAAATCCACTCCCTCGCCGCTCGCCGCCAGAGTCTTGCAGTGGCGATACGCCTCGGCGACGAACTCGACCGCGTCGCCTTCGCCGGAAAGCGCGGCGCGCGAGCCCTCGCCCCCGGGAACGAAGACCGCGTCGAACAGAACCGAAGACGAGGTCAGGAAGCTGAAGTCGACGGGGAGCCGATCCCCCTGTGCCGTCTTCAAGTGTCCGAGCCGCGGCGCTATGATCTTGCACTGCGCGCCGGCGGCTTCGAGGGTCTTGCGGACGCGCGACAACGACGCGCTGTCCACTCCATCGCCCGCCAGAATCGCGACCTTCCTCGTCTTGATGGTGTCCTTGACCGTCTTCGCCATACTGAGTGCGGCCGACCGATCGATGACACCCTTTCCCTTGCTCGCCCGGGGCTGATACTCGGCGGGTTTCGCGCCGGCCGGAAAGCTGTGATTGAGGGGCGCCTTTATGGACGGCACGGCGTCCATGCCGAGCCCGGCCGCGACGCGATCGGCCAGCGTCGCGTCGACATGGGCGAGCATCCCCACCATCCGCTCCCGGATCGCCGGTGTCTCGAGCTTGCCGAGCTCGAACCGGAGAGCCATCACCAGGTGATCCTTCTCCGGGTCCGACTGACTGTTCCAGAACAGTGTCGCCTGGCTGAAGTGGTCGAAGAACTTTTCGGACCGTCCCCGGATCTTCTCTCCGCTCATCCGCTCAGGAAACGAGACGAAACCCCCCGCGGAGGCTCCGGCCTGCATGGGACAACCCGAGCCCACCGTGTTCGGCTCGTAGGCGGCGTGGCCCTGGTTGATTTCCTGGCGCATGTGGCCATCCCGCTGAAGGTTGTGGATGGGAACAACGGGTCGATTGATCGGAATCTCGTGGAAGTTCGGACCGCCGAGGCGCGTCAGCTGCGTGTCCGTGTACGAGAAGAGACGGCCCTGCAGGAGCGGATCGTTGGAAAAATCGATGCCGGACACGACGTGGCCCGGGTGGAAGGCGACCTGCTCCGTCTCCGCGAAGAAGTTGTCGGGATTGCGGTTCAAGACCATTTTTCCCACGCGCTGGACGGGCACGATCTCCTCCGGGACCAGCTTGGTGGGATCGAGCAGGTCGAACGCGAAGCTGTTCTCGTCCTCTTCCTCGATGACCTGGAGGCCGAGCTCCCACTCGGGATAGTTGCCCGTCTCGATCGCTTCCCACAGATCTCTGCGGTGGAAGTCAGGATCCTTCCCCGAGATCTTCTGAGCTTCGTCCCAGACCACCGAATGCACACCGAGCAGCGGCTTCCAGTGGAACTTCACGAATCGGGACTTGCCGCGGGCGTTGACCAGTCGGAAGGTGTGGACGCCGAAGCCTTCCATCATTCGCAGGCTGCGCGGAATCGCGCGATCGGACATGACCCACATGATCATGTGCATCGACTCCGGCATGAGCGAGATGAAGTCCCAGAACGTGTCGTGCGCGGAAGCGGCCTGGGGCATCTCGTGGTGCGGCTCGGGCTTCACGGCGTGGATCAGGTCGGGAAACTTTACGGCGTCCTGGATGAAGAAGACCGGGATGTTGTTGCCGACAAGATCGAAGTTTCCTTCGCTGGTGTAGAACTTCACGGCGAACCCGCGCACGTCCCGCGCAAGGTCCGACGAGCCTCTCGAGCCGGCCACGGTCGAGAAGCGGACGAAGACGGGCGTGCGCTCCGCGGGATTTTGGAGGAAGGCCGCTCTCGTGAGCGGGGCCAGGCTCTTGTATACCTGAAAGTAGCCATGCGCCGCCGACCCTCGCGCGTGCACGACGCGCTCGGGGATCCGCTCGTGGTCGAAGTGGGTGATCTTTTCGCGCAGATGGAAATCCTCGAGTAGCGTCGGTCCTCGCCGGCCTGCGCGAAGTGAGTTTTGATCGTCGTTTAGGGGAAGTCCCTGGTTGGTGGTCAGCGTGGCATCCGCGGGATTCTCGCGGAAGGCATCGAGGCGGGAGTCTTTGGGGTCTCTGGAGTGCCTGGCGTTCTTTCGGGGGGGCGTGTTTTTCATGCGGGCTCTTTTCTTCGTTTCGAAATCGATGGAGGCCTTTGCCGCTCGCTTCGCCCATGCATTGGTCGTGCCACGCGAGACTCGCGATTCAGCGCTTTTTAACGCCGATCTGCTGATCGAAGCCCGGCAGGACCGCCTTGAAAAATGCGTTCTGGACGAGCCCGCCGACGATCTGGAGCGTGCTCGACTTCGGGCCGCTGACCGGCCCGTGAATCTCCACCGTCGTCGCCACCTGCTTGCGCTTGGGGTTCGTCAGAATCTTTGCGGCCGCATCCACGGCCCCCTCGTAGACCTTGCGAAAGAGGCTCTTGTCCGCATCCTGACGAGAGTCGTAAATCTCGACGCTATGGAAGAGCGGTTTGACGTAACCGTCGACTTCCCGGCCGCGCAGGTGCAGCTGCGAATACAAAGAAAACACACCGGCGGCCACGTCGAACTTGCCGTGAGCGCGGAAGAGGTCGTTCATCGTCCGCATGTCGGTCGCCTCGATCGTCAGGTCGAGATCCGCGTCCGAGACCCCGTCGACCGGCCAGAACTTCACGTGTCCCCGGGTCTTTCCGCTGCCCATGAATTGGCCGCTGAGCAGGGCCGTCGCGGGCCGGCTCGAGGAGCGGTTGGAAAAGCCGTTCACGTCGAGCCCGGCCTGGCTGACGAAGACTCGGTACGCGGGCGCGCGGGTCTCGTCGCGGAGACCCACGTTCGAATCGACCAGCTGAAGCCGATCCAGGGAGAGGTCCCAGGATGGAGTTGCCGTACTGGGCGCCGACCGCTCGATGGCGGCGCGCAGCGGATCCGGAGCGCCGGGCGGGCGCCGGACGTAGTCGGCCTGAACGCCGCTCAAAACGACCGAGGGAAGGTGCAAGCGTCGGACCTTCGGTGCGTACTCCACTTCTCCGTTGGCGGACAGGCTCCCCTTTCGCGTCTCGACGTTCCAATGCCTTCCGAGCGGGCGCAGATCGTCCAGGGGGATGCTCGTCGCGCGAAACTGACCCTGGATCCCGAAGTGCGGCTCCGCCAGAAAGTCGGCGTGCCCCTTCAGCGCCGCGCGGCCGGAACCGAAAACGGTTCCGTCCATCTCGATGGGAGACGGATACGCGTGCTCCCGGGAGTGGATGTTTCGGATGTTCGAAGCCTGCACGTTCAGATGGGTGACGCGCAGAGGTCGATCCGAAGCATTGTCGGCGTACACGAGGGACGCGTCGTGGATCCGAAGGGAATTGATCTTCAGCGGGTAGATCGCCTGGACGGCTTGCTGCCAGCCCCGATCCTGCACGGGTACGCCGCTCGCAACTTCGCCCTGAAGCTGCGCAAGGTTCATGGAGACGCTCGGCCGCTCGAGCATGAAATCGGCTACGAGCCGCAGAAAAAAGAGTTGTCGCCACTCGACGCTGGCCTTCAGCAGCGGGATTACGGCGAGCGGGGGCTCGGGGTGGGCGATCTGCCGAATCTCCACGCCTTCGAGCGTGAGGCTTCCCCCGATGGCTTGAAGGCGCAGCTTTGCGATGCGCATCGTGTAACCGTGGAGGCGACGGTTGATCTGGGCCTCCATCGACCGACGCAGCGGTTCGTTTCCGATCGCGCCGCTCATCGCCAACAGTCCGACGAGGACACCGGCGCCGAGGAGAAAGTAGTGCCACGTCCGCAGGCGTCCCGTTTGCCGGCGAGTCGCGGGAAGCGGTGGCGCCGCTTCGGAGGCGGCTTTTTGGAGCGCATTTCTCGGCATGCCCAGCTCTACCGCAAGGGCAATGCCAGTGAGACCTCGGCGCCGAGCAACGAGGCAAAGGGACCTCCGCCCCCGAAGGGGCACGGGTCCGGGGTTGGCGGGTGGTGTTTGGCGGGTTGGGTTCGAGTTTCCACAGAACCTTGCCTTCCTCCACGAGCAAGCGTCGTGCCACGCCCGGTCGCTTTGGCACCCTCATTGCACCCTGAAGGGCCACGGGAGGCTCGAAAATGAAAAGCAAGGCGGCGATCGGGTCGCATCCGATACATCCGATGCTGGTGCCAATCCCAATCGGAGCGTTCTTTATGGCATTGATCGGCGACGTGATGCACATGGCCATCCCCGAAGACCGGTTTTGGTACGACCTGTCGTTCACGTGTATCGGGATCGGCATCGTCTTCGCGGTGATCGCGGCCGCTGCCGGCGCCGTCGACTACATCGGCGTCAAGATGAGCGCCCGCGCGTTCCGCATCGCTACCACGCATGCGGTTTTGAACGTCGGCGTCGTGATGGCCTATCTCGTCAGCTTCATGCTCCGCCGCAACGGAGCAGCGTTGCTCGACCGGCGGTGGGTGGCGCCGCTGCTCTTCTCGCTCCTCGGCATAGGCCTGCTCGGAGCCTCCGGCTGGTTGGGCGGCAAGCTCGCCTACGAGCACCGCGTTGGGGTCGATGAGGACCTGCACCCAGCCGGGCCGCGTCGCAGCGTGACGCCGCCACAGATTCAGTCTCGAGCGGGTTGACGCCCGCACGCAGACTCTCGAACACGATGGCAGGCAACTTGCTCTCTGGAAGAGCGGGCCTACGAGCCCCTCTTTCTTTCTCCTTGGTGCCGCGAGTCCCTCTCATTTCCGGGCGCTAGCGGCACCACTTTTTCAGCTCCTCCGAACTCTTGGCATGGCTCGTGCTCCTGTAAGCGAGGGAACGCCGCGGAATCACGCGGCGCTCTCGCAAGCGGAACTCGAGTCCGCAGGAAAGGAGAATTGTCGTATGAAACGCTCCCATGGAATCCTGGGCCTGATCGGAACAGCCGTCATCCTCATCGCCATCTCCGCGTGCACGACGACGCAGTCGCCCGGCCGGCAGGTCGATGACACATCCATCCACACCGCCATCAAGGCAAAGCTCACGGCGGACCGCTTCTCGAACATCGTGAACATCGACATCAACGTCACCAATGGCATCGTCACGCTGGCCGGAGAGGTTCCGAACGCGAAGGTCAAGAGTGAAGCCGAGGCGGAGGCTCGCAGCGTTTCGGGAGTCGTGAAGGTCATCAACAACCTCCAGGTCAAGGTGCCCGCCGCTTCCTGACGCTTCCCATTCCAACTTGTATTCATCGAGCCGGGTTCGTCCCGGCTCGATTTTTTTTGAGGAACGCTCCCAAAGCAAACGGGCCCCGCGGCAGCGCCGCAGGGCCCCGAACATTACAAAACGGTTCGTCAGGCGGCAAGCTTCTTGGCCCCCGCGACACCCAGGAGTAGAAAAACGAGAAAGAGAATTCCAAAGATCATTGCGAACACCTTCGCGATCGCAAAAGAGGTCCCCGCCACTCCCGTGAAGCCGAGGAGCGCGGCGACCAGACCGATCGCCAGGAACGTCAGCGCCAGTTTCAACATTCGTATCACCCCCTCTCGACGAGACCATGAAGCAAGAAGGATGCCGCGGGGCTGCGGCGGAAGGTGGGACGTGTGCAGCCGTTGGCGCTCTGGTCACCCGCCGTTTGCGCGACGCCGCTCGGCTGGCCACAAACAAGTTCGGGCGGCCACGCGGCCGCCCGATTCGACAATTCGAGAATTCGAGAAGAGCGTTACGGGGTGTGGGTGGGGGTCACCTCGACCGTGCTCGTAGAGGTCGTGGTCTGCGTGGTCGCCTCGGGCGTGCCCGATGCATTCGGCGCTTCCCTAGTGGTCGACGTCTCGGTCGTGGTAGTCGCCTCCTTCTTCTGGCAACCCGCGGTCAGGGCCGCGGCCCCCAGAATCAGGAAACCGGCCAGGGTCAGGGTCTTCTTCATGATGCCTCCTCAAAAAATGCGGCCCTTCGGGTCGCGTGACTCATTGTGCAACAACCGTGCCCTGCTCGGTGGTCCTGTTTGGGATGGCGTCGGTCGGACTTGCGAGGGGATCGAGTCAAAAAGAACCCCGGCGGCCCGGGGAGGGACCGCCGGGGGAAAGAAAGAAAGACGGTTACTTCGCGTCCTGCTCGTTGGAGTCCTCGTCGGTATCGCCCGAAGGCTTCTTGCGCTCGTTGCGCTCGTCGCCCTTCGGAGATTCCTGAGACGGACGGCCGCCCTGGCCCTGGCGGGATTCAGACTTCGAGCCCGGCTCCGTGAGCTGGTCGGACTTCGGCTTGTCGTTCTCTTCTGACCGCTTCGACCGATCTTGCGGATTCGACATTGCAAGCTCCTTTCGTTGACCTCCGGGGCCTCATTGCCCCGCCCCGCCTGAAATGCAGGTTCCATGCCGCGGTCCGCCCCGCGCCAGTGGCAGCGCAATTGCTATTACAGGTTTGGGAGGTTCGACCATGAACTGCTCTCACGAGGGCTGTCGCTGCGACGAGGCTGCGTTGGAACAGGGCGGCAAACACTATTGCGGAGAAGCTTGCGCCGAAGCGGACCTGCTTCGCGCCAACCGAGATACCGGCAGCGGCTGCGCGTGTGGACACCCGGATTGCGCCGCCGCCTGAGTCGAAGGGACATCCGTGGAAGCATATCCATGAAAGCCATCTGGAACGGCCACATCAGCTTCGGGCTGATCTCAATTCCGATCTCCCGGCCTTTGCGTTTGCCTCCGCGACAACCGGCCATCCGAATGCCGTTTTCCGGGGGATAGCCGTGCGCGGTAGCAGCGCCATCCCGGTTCCCGTTTCCCACCCGGACAAGGTCCTGTGGCCGGAAGAGGGCTACACGAAACTCGATCTCATCCGGTTCTACGACCGCGTGTACCCGCGCCTCGAGCCCTACGTGAAGCAGCGGCTGCTGACGATGGAGCGGTGCCCGGACGGCCTGCGCGGCGACTGTTTCTTTCAGAAGGAAAAGCCTGCCGGCATGCCCGACGGCACGCCGAGCCGACGCATCCTCCACGCAAAGGGCATCACCAATTACGTGGTCGGAGGCAAGAAGGTGACGCAGCTCGCGCTTGCCAACCTCGGATGCATCGCCGTTCATGTGTGGTCGAGCCGTACGCGGGCTCCGCGAAAGCCGGACTGGATCTGCTTCGACCTCGATCCGGCCTCCGGGCGGTTTTCCGACGCGATCGCCGCCGCCGTCCTCGTGCGGGAAGCGCTCGAGGTGCTGAAACTCGTTTCGTTTCCCAAGACTTCGGGAGGCAAGGGCATCCACGTGTTCGTTCCGATCCGCCCGGGACCGGACGCCGACGCAATCCTCGCATTTGCCCAGCGGCTCGGCGAGCGCCTTTGTGCGGCGTACCCGAAGCAACTCACGATGGAGGCCCGGATTCGGGACCGCGGCAACCGCGTCTATCTCGACCCGTACCGCAATGCATTCGGTCAAACCGTCGTGGCGCCCTTCTCGGTCCGAAAGCGCCCTGGCGCGCCCGTGTCCACTCCCCTTCGGTGGACGGACGTCAAGGCCGGGCTCGATCCGAAGGCCTTCACGATCGCCAACTTCGACCAGCAGCTCCGAAAGAAGGATCCGTGGGAGTCGTTTTTCCACTCGCGACAGCCGATTGCCAGGGCACTCAAAGCGGTCGAGCGTCTCTGAGGAGTCGGGCGACGGCACCGTCCTTGCATGGTTCTTCAGAGGCGGCCGGCACAACGCCGGTCGACCACTCTCGAGGAGGCATTCCCATGAATCGAACTCGCTTAGCTCTGGCGGCTCTTGTCACGAGTGCATGTGCGGCCGTCGTTCTTGGTCAGGACGCGGGCAACAAATCCGCGGGTCCGACGAAGAACGATTACCGCCTCCGCGTCATCGAGCCCGCGCAAGGCGGTACGATTTCCGGCTCCACGGTGCGCGTGGTGGTGAACACGGAGATTCCGGCCGATGCCGGAGACACGAAGCGGGACGTCAACTCCATGCCCCGGCCCGACGTCGACGTGTTCCTCGACAACCAGCTGAAGGGCACGATGCGGGATGCCCACAACGTTCTCGAGATCGAGAGCGTGGCAGTCGGAACTCACATGCTCATCCTTCTCGCCAAGAACCGGGCTGGCGAGATCATCGACCGCAAGTCCATTGACTTTTCGAGCACCGCCGCGAGCTCGGCGAGCACGAGCACGGCACCGGCGACGTCTTCGGCCGACGGAGCCTGGACTGCGACCGCGAAGCCCGTGGAAGCGCCTGTGAGCACGGCCATGACCGCGGAGCCCGCGCCCGTACGGGCATCCGTCGCTCCTGCCCGCATCGCGCCCGCGCCGGCTCCCGTGGCGAGCGCGCCGATCACCTCGCCCGTGCTCGTTGCGCAGGCGCCGGCTCCGCCCGCGCCGCACTCCGAGTCAGCACGGAAGTTGCCCAAGACGGCTTCCCCGGGTCCGGCCTTTCTGGCTGCTGGAGCTGCGTTTCTGCTCGCGGGATTTCTCACCCGCCGCCTTGCCTGACTCTCGTGGAGGGATGCGCTCCTGGAAATCCAGGGCGCATCCCTCCACCTACTTCCCGGAGGTGACCCGTGTCGCTCATCCTCTTGATCGTCATCATTCTGGTCATCGTGGGTGCCCTGCCCCGTTGGTCCTACAGCCGGAACTGGGGATATTTCCCGAGCGGGGGCCTGGGACTCGTCTTGCTCGTTCTTCTGGTCTTGATCCTGATGGGGCGCATCTGACATGAGGCGAGGGAGTACCGGCAACAGTGCTCCAAAAAGTGCCGCTCGGCGGGCCGGATTGCCCTTTCCGATTTCACGACGCAAGCGAGCCTCGGAAACGGGGTGACCGAATCGCATCAGCGCCCGACTCCACGCGCGCGCATGCGCGTCGTCGTTGGAATCGATGAGGCAGGCGTCCAGGTCGAGGCATGACCGCGCCGAAGCGCTCTGCTCTCGGAAGTCTAAAAGAAAAGGCCCCGGCGAACCGGGGCCTCGAGTTATGCCGGAGCGGATTTCAAACGACTTTTCGCCCCTGTACCAGGTTGATGATCAGGATTACCACCGCGAGGACCAGAAGGATGTGAACGAACCCGGAAAGCGTGTACCCGGTAACCAGGCCCAATGCCCAGAGGACGAGGAGGATTACGAAAATGGTCCAAAGCATGACTTTTGCCTCTTCCTTTCCAGGGCCTTAAAGGCCCCGCACACAGAGAGAGCGAAAGTCGTGCCAGCCGAAAGGGACGTCAGGCCCTCTTCGAGGCCGCCTTCCTCTTTTCCCCGGGTTCCGCGCGGCCCCGGGGGCTACTGGTCTCTTTCGTCCCGGGAAGTAGTTCCGCGATGACCTGGGGCCGAATCGTTTCCCCCTCGGTCATCACGTACGCGCGGTGCACGACGTTGCGCAGCTCGCGAACGTTGCCCGGCCAGTCCCAGCGCTGGAGCAAGTCCAGCGCCTTCGGGTCCCACGCGGTCACGCCGGATTTCTCCTGCTCCTCGATCAGCTTACGGAAATGCTCGGCCAGCAGCGGGATGTCTTCCCGTCGCTCCGAGAGCGTCGGCAGGGCCAGCGGAAGGACGTTCAATCGATAGTAGAGATCCTCGCGGAGCTTGCCTTCGCGAATGGCTGCCTGCGGATCACGGTTGGTCGCGGACACCAGACGCACATCCACCCGCAGATCCTGCGATCCCCCGACGCGGCGCACGGTTTTCGCCTCGAGCACTCGGAGCAACTTCACTTGCAGGTCGGAGCCCATCTCGGTGATCTCGTCGAGAAAGAGCGTCCCGCCGTTGGCCTCCTCGAAGTATCCGAGGCGGCGCTTGTCCGCACCCGTGAACGAGCCGCGCTCATGCCCGAACAACTCGCTTTCGATCAGCGTCGGCGAGATCGCCCCGCAGTTGAACGCGACGAACGGCGTTGTCGCGCGGCGCGACAGTCGGTGGATCGTCCTCGCCGCGACTTCTTTCCCGGTCCCGCTCGCCCCCGTGATCAGGACCGGGGCGTTAGATCGCGCCACCCGGCGCAAAGTGTCGAACACCTTCTTCATGGGTTCCGACAGCCCGATGAGCTCGCCGAGGCGCCCCGTCTCGAGAAGCTCCCCGCGAAGCGAGTCCACCTCCGATTCGAGCCGACGCCGCGCCGCCAGGCGCTGGAAGACGACCTCGAGCTGCGCGGTACGGAGCGGCTTGAGCAAGTAGTCAGACACTCCGGCGCGAAGGGCCTCGACCGCGCTGTCGAGCGAAGCCTGGCCGGTGATCACGATGCCGTCGCGCTGCGGGTCGGACTCGCGGGCCAGCCGAAAGACCTCGATGCCGTCGCCGTCCGGCAAGTGCACGTCCACGAGGAGCACCTCCGGCTTGAATTCCTCGATTGCGCGGGCGGCCTCTCCGGCGGTGCCCACGGCGCGGGTCTGACCGCCCAGATCGCGGACGGCGAGATCGAGCCCCTTGCGCGTCGCGACGTCGTCCTCGACGATGAGGACCTTCAAATTCTCTCCTCATCTCCCGGCTGCGCAAGGAGCGTGGCGCGGCCCCTCTCGAAGAGAGCAAACGCCTTCTCGACTTCTCGCAGAGCGATCTCGAGCGCCTCGGAGGCGTCTTCGCCTTTGGTCACCAGACGGTGGGCGCGCTCCAAATGAAGACTCAGGCCGGACAGGGGCGTTGCAAGATCGTGGAAGAAGCGTTCAAGGATGCGTCGGTCGGTCACGGCGGAAATTCCTCATTGGACTGGCGGGCACCGTTCCTGCATGAAATTGTAAGGACTCGTACGTCATCCTATGCCAGAACCTTCCAGCGGCACTGCAGTTTCCCCCGCACCCCGCGCGGATGACCAAGCCCGTCAACTCGCCGCGTTTCGCGAAGCTCTCGCCGATTCCGACACGAAATAGAAAAGGGCCCCCGGATCTCGACCGGGGGCCCGAAAAATCTCCGAGCGGGGAGGCTACGAGGCCTTCGAGTAGGGCTCGACGGTGGTCATTTTCTGCCCGTTCGTCGCCTTCCAGGACGTGACCCGGACTCGCTCGCCGACGGAAAGGGACCCCTTCAACGTCACATTCTCGTCGAGGTCGTAGCTGTAGTCCTTGTTGTTCGGCCCCGTGACCTTGATGCTCTTGCCCGGCTCATAGGCTTTCACCGTCCCGATGACGACTTCCTTCTTCGTCTTCGTATCGTCGCCCGGTCCGGAGCGCTTCACGGTCGACTCGGAATGGATCTTGGGCGCGCCGGCGGACATCTGCGCGGCGGCCGACGCCTCGGAAATGACGGCGACGTGCTCCGTGCCGTCGTTGGCCTTGTGGTACGTCACCTTTGCCATTTGTCCGACGACAATCGCGCCGTCGATTCGGGCGGCCGGCTCGAGATCGAAAGAGTACGTCTTGTCGGCGGGCCCCGAGATCTTGATCTTCTTTCCGGGCTCATATTCCTTGACGATGCCTGTAACCGTCTCGCCCTTGGTCTTTACGGTAGGACCAGGGCCCGTCTGCTTCGTCGTTGTTTCCGTGTGCGCCTTGTCGGGCACCTGTGCGGCCGCATTCACCCCCACGATGCAGAAAAGGGCGACTGCCGCGCCTGCGAGTCTTTTCATGGTTCTCACCCTCCAAAACGACCCTGAATTGGGTCGCTCTCTGTCATGTCTTCAAGAAGCGTGCCTACGCCGGGCTGGCCCCCATGGCTCGGCCCCCAGGATCGTAGGGTGGCCGAGCCCGCGTGTGGCCACCAGGCGAGCCAGAGGCCAGGAAGACGCGAGGGCCCAGGCCCCCGGATGGGAACCGCCCATCGCCCTCGTCGTGGGAGACCATATCGGGAAATGCGCCCCGTTTCCCGCGCAGAGGCTTTCCAGCCGCGTTCCGCACTGCTCCTCGAGACGACGCCATCGAAAGAATCGTGGGCGGATGGCCGGTTGCCGGACCGGCGGCGTTGATGCAGACTTTGACAACGGTGGACCTCGGCAAGACCCTTCATCCCGGCTTCGGACGCACGATGGCGGTCGCGGTCCTCGTCGTGCTCGGAGTCATCGCGTTCGGCTGGATCATCCACGACAGCACGCGCAGCCTGGTCGGGGAGGCTCAGGCGGTCGAGCATACGTGGGCCACGATCGGCGAAATCGAGGCCACGTTATCGACCCTGAAGGACGCGGAGACGAGCCAGAGGGGATATCTCCTGACGGGAAATACCTCGTTCCTCGAGCCCTACCAGGCGGCGGTCGGGACCGTACACGGGCACCTGTCCCGCCTCCGGACGCTCACCGCGAGTAGCCCGGGGCAGCAGACGCGGATGCAGGAGTTCGACGACCTCGTCAAGGCGAAGCTCGACGAGGTGGCCGATACGATCCGGCTGCATGCCACGGGCGATGCGTCCGCCGCGCTGCGGACGGTCGAAGCGGGCTTCGGCAATGAGGCCATGGAACGGATCCGCAGGACCGCGTCATCGATGCGAGAGCAAGAGCGCCAGCTGCTGGCCCTTCGCTCGCTCCGCGCGAGGCAGGCGGCGGCGCGGCTGACGGCGGCGTCGGTGATCGGCGGGCTCGCATTTCTCGGTCTCCTCTTCGGGTTCTTTGCCGTCGCGCGCATGGACCTGCTCGGTCGCGACCGGGCAGAAGCCGCGGCGCGCCAGAGCGAGGAGCGGCTGAGCACGGCGCTGCGCAGCATCGGCGACGCCGTCCTCGCCACGGACGGGCGGGGGCTCGTCAGCTTCCTGAACCCCATCGCCGAGAGGCTGACGGGGTGGACGGCGGAGGCGGCCCTCGGCCGATCCGTGGAAGAGGTCTTTCGGATCGTCAATGAGGCCAGCCGCGCCGTCGTCGAGAGCCCCGTGCGGCGGGTGATCCGCGAGGGGCTGGCCGTGGGCCTCGTCAAACGCACGCTGCTGCTCGCGCGGGATGGCCGAGAGATCCCGATCGCCGACAGCGGCGCCCCCATTCACGATGAACACGGATCGATCTCCGGGGTCGTCGTCGTCTTCCGCGACATCTCCGAGGCGCGGCACGCGGAGCGGGAAAACCAGAGGCTTGCGGCGATCGTGTCTTCCGCCCACTTCGCGATGGCTGTCGAAACGGTGGACAACGTCATCACCGACTGGAACCCCGGCGCCGAGACCCTCTTCGGCTTCACCGCGGCCGAGATGGTGGGCCGCAAGATGGCCTCGCTTGCCCCGCCGAACAGCCCCGATCCGTCGCCCGCGGCGACCGCAGAGCTCATCGCCGGTCGACGCGCCGCCGAATTCGAGGCGCGGCGCGTGACGCGGGACGGCCGCTGGCTCGACGTCGTCGTCGCTCTGTCGCCGATCCGCGACGAGGACGGCGTTCTCATTGGCATCTCCCGCCTGATCCGCGATGTGACAGAACGGCGCAAACAGAGCCGAGACATTCTCGAGGCTCAGCACCGGGCCGAGGAGGCGAGCGCGGCCAAGGACCGGTTCCTCGCGACGCTATCGCACGAGCTGCGAACCCCCTTGACGCCCGTGATGGCGTCCGTCCATCGATTGGAACGGCGCAGCGACCTCGGGCCCGGAATGGCCGACTCGCTGGCAATGATCCGGCGCAACGTCGAACTCGAGGCCCGGTTGATCGACGATCTGCTCGACTTGACCCGCATCGCCCGCGACAAGGTCGCCCTCGACCGCGCCCCCCTCGATCTGCACCTCGTTCTCTCGGGCGTCGCCCAGAGCTCGCTCAGTGAATTCATGCAGAAGGGCGTTGCGCTCGTCACCGACCTGGCCGCGGTGGACCACTACTGCGACGGCGACGGCGCGCGCCTCCAGCAGATCTTCTGGAACATCCTGAAGAACGCCGCCAAGTTCACCCCGGAGGGCGGACGCGTGACCGTGCAGTCGGAGAACCCCGCGCCTGGCCGCATCCGCGTGGTCGTCACAGACACCGGCCGCGGCATCCGGCCCGATTCCCTCGCGCGCATCTTCGAGGCGTTTGACCAGGGCGATGTGACCGCAGTCCGCCGCTCCGGCGGGCTCGGCCTCGGCCTCGCCATCGCCCGGAGCCTCGTCGAGCTGCATGGAGGATCGATTTCCGCCTCGAGCGAAGGCGAGGGCCGGGGATCAGCGTTTGCCGTCGATCTTGCGACGACGCGCGAGCGCCCGAGCATACTTCCCTTCGCGGCGCTTCCCGCGGAGCAGGTCGCCGCGCGGCATCGCGTGGCGATCCTCGTCGTCGAAGACGACGCCGACACGGCGGAAGGACTCCAGCTCCTGCTCGCAGAAGCGGGATTTACCGTGCGCGTGGCCCGCAGCCTTGCCGAGGCCCACCGCCTCTTTCGCGAGCAGCCTGCCGACATCCTCGTCACCGACTTGGGTTTGCCCGACGGAAGCGGCCTGGACCTGCTCGCCTCGCTGAGGCAGCTGCGTCCGGATCTGCGCGCCATCGTTCTCAGCGGCTATGGCATGGAGGAAGACATGCTCCGCAGTCGCGCGCTCGGCTTTTCCGAGCACTTCGTGAAGCCTCTCAACATGAACCGCCTGATCGCCGCGCTCGACGCGATGGCAACGCGGACCTGACGGCCCTGCCGGAAAGAACTCGGGCGATTGGATTGCCTCGCGACAACTCCGCAGCCCCGTCCCAATCAGGCGCTCGATCCTCGGTGACGGACTGCCGCGCCCAGAGGTCGCGGCTGGGGTCCCGAGACGGGCGCGTGCGCCTCGAGCTCGCCGATTGCCCGGCAGAGGCGCGCCCTGGCCCATCGGGGGAAGCACTCCTGCGCGAGCGCCAAGGCGCGACGCAAGCCCGGAGCCTCGATCGCCCCCGCCGCTCTTCGCTGCCACAACCACTCAGGCACTCGCCAGAGTGGAACCTCGTAGACACCCGGAACGAATCCGATCCGCACGCGCCATCCCGCGATCTTCAGCATTGGAGCGAGCAGGGCGCCTGGCGGCGCGCTCACCTCCATGGGGATGAGTTCGCCCGCCTCGTATCCGAATTCCCGGCGCAGCTGCTCCGCGGCCTGGCGTCGGGGCTCTTCGAATGCCGGCTCGGTGTCGAGCAGGACGGAGGGCAGGTCGATCACGGAACGGCCGAGGCCGAGGAGGATATCCGCGCGGTCGGAAATGGAATCCTCGATCACAGGAACGTAGCCGTCACCGGTAATTCCCACGATCAACGTCCGCGTTCGCGGTGCCGCGCAAGGACCGGGTGTCGGAACCCTGTGCAAGGACGGGGCTGGGCGCTTCACGGCACATTCCCTCCAATCGAAGAACTCAGGGAGCAAGGCTCCTGCCAACTTCCGGGGGGCAGGGCCGAGTTGGCGCCCCGACGCCCACGAAGGTAGGCTTCAACCAGGGTGGCCTGATGAACTTCACCGACACGATCGTGCTCGTCGCCGGCGGCACGGGGGGGCTCGGGCGCGCGATCGCGCTCGCCTTCCTCCACGAGGGGGCGACCGTTGCCGTCACGCACCGCAGTCCCTCTGAGCTCAACGCACTGAAACGATCAGCGGACGCCGCCCGCCTTTCGGGCCATCCGACGGATGTCACGGACGAAACCGCCGTCCGTGGGCTCGTGGACGAGCTCGTGGCGCGGCATGGGCGGCTGGATGTCCTCGTGAATGCCGTCGGCGGCTACGCGGGCGGGGCGAAACTCTGGGAGATGGATGCGAAGGTCCTCGACCAGATGCTGCTGCTGAATCTGCGCTCGGGTTTCGTATTGTCACGCGCCGTGGTGCCACCGATGCTCAAACAGGGGCATGGCGCGATCGTCAACGTGTCTTCGAGGTCGGCGCTCGTTCATGGCCCCGGCGAGAGCGCATACGCCGCATCCAAGGCCGCGGCGGTCGCCTTGATCGGTTCCCTGGCCGCGGACTTGAAGGGCACCGGTGTCCGCGCGAACTCCGTCCTGCCGAGCATCATCGACACCGCGGCCAATCGCACAGCCATGCCCAAGGCCGACTTTTCGAAGTGGCCTCAGCCCGAAGAGATCGCCCGCGTCGTGCTCTTCCTCTGCAGCGACGACGCGAAGCTGATCCAGGGCGCGGCGATCCCGGTCTACGGGCAGACGTAGACCGCGACCCCGCTTCCGCGTTCGTCGCGAAGATTGATGATGGAGCCAGGGCCCGCTGGCGCTGCTTACTGCAGCGCGGCAAAATCCTTGAGTCGGACGGGAAGACGCCGCTGGCCCCATTGTCCGGGCCGCTCCTCGAAGAGCCCCGCGCATGGCTCGCCGCAGCTACTGCAGGCGCCGTTCTCCAGAGTCCACCGGGTGAGTGCGTACCCGTCGCGACCGACGAGCTCCGCCGCGCAGCGGTGGCAGAAGGTGCTTCCTCCCTCCGGATCGTCGATATTCCCGGTATAGGCATAACGGACGCCGGCCTTCAGGGCGATCTGGCGGGCGTGCATGAGAACCGCCGGCGGCGTGGGCGGCGCGTCCAGCATCTTCCAGTCGGGGTGGAAAGCCGTAAAGTGCATGGGCACATCGGGGCCGAGGTTTTCGACGACCCATCGCGACATGTCCTCGATCTCCTGGTCCGTGTCGTTCTGCCCCGGAATCACCAGGTTGGTGATCTCGAGCCAGACCTTCGTGTGCTTCTTCAGATACACCAGCGTGTCCAGCACCGGCTGGAGGTGCCCGCCGGTGACCTCCCAGTAGAACTTCTCGGTGAAGGCTTTCAAATCCACGTTGGCGGCGTCGATGTGCTCGTAGAGCTCCGCGCGCGGCGCCTCGCAGATATAGCCGGCCGTGACGGCGACCGTTCGGATGTCCATCTCGTGGCAGGCCTTCGCGACGTCGATCGCGTACTCCAGGAAGATCGTCGGATCGTTGTACGTGAACGCGACGCTCTTGCAGCCCAGCGACTTCGCCGCGCGCGCGATCAACTCGGGCGAGGCTTCGTCGGAGAGCTTCGAGAGTTCGCGCGACTTGCTGATGTCCCAGTTCTGACAGAACTTGCAGGAGAGATTGCACCCTTCCGTGCCGAAGGAGAGCACCGAGGATCCCGGCAAAAAATGATTGAGCGGCTTCTTCTCGATCGGGTCCACGCAGAATCCGCTCGAACGCCCGTACGTCTTGAGAACGACCGCGTCCCCCTCCCGCGCGCGGACGAAGCAGAGCCCCTGCTGCCCTTCCCGCAGCGTGCAGAACCGCGGGCAGACGTCGCACTGGATCCGGTCGTCTGCGAGGCGGTGCCAGTACTTGGTGGCAACGGTGGGGCCGGGGCGCTGCATGGCTTTTACCTTTCAGATCTTATGCTCCCCCGCGAAACCCGCCGGGGCATGATCCGTTGACGTCACTTGCGCGGCTTCGGCTGGCAGCGCGGGCACGCGAACATGCGCCTGGCCGAGAGCGGGAACTCGTGGATGGGCGACCCGCAGCGGCGGCAGACCTCCTGCTGGTAGACGTAGAAGGAGTCCTCGGCGCCGCGCCCGGCCAGCGGATGCGCGGGCTCGGCGCGGTCGACCGTGCGGGTCTCTACCTGGATGACGCCGCGACGCATGAGCTTGCGGGTCGTTCGCCACAGGCTTTCCCACTCCGAGGCCGCCAGGCGCCCGGAAGGACGCAGCGGATGAATCCCGGCCAGGAACAACGCCTCGTTGCGATAGATGTTCCCGACGCCCGCGAGCACGCGCTGGTCGAGCAAAGCGTCGCCGATCGTGCGGCGCGGCCGCTTGCGCAGGTCCGCCCAGGCGCGCTCCGGCTCGAAGTCCGCGCGCAGAGGATCCGTGCCCAACCGCGCGAGCAGCGCCCGGCGCGCGAACTCCGGCATCACTTCGCACGTCGGCGGGCCGATGAGGTCCAATGCGAGCTCCCGGGTCGAGAGTCGCATGCGCACGGTCGGCCGCGGCGCGGGGATGTCGTTTCGATACCGGTAAAACCAACCCGCCATGCCGAGGTGCACGTGCACGACCAGGCCGCCGCTCCAGTGATGGAAGAGGTGCTTGCCGTAGGCATCGGCGCGCAGGAAGCGCCGGCCGTCGAGCCGACTCGCCTCCTTCGCGAAGCGGCCCTGCGGCGAGCTCACGCCGACGCGGCGGCCTCCGAAGTCCCGCGTGTGGCGGCGGGCGAGGCGGTGGATCGTGTTCCCTTCCGGCATTCCGGCGCTCCCGCTGTGGAGGGCAGACTCTACCCTGTCGCCAAAACGGGTCGAGTGCATCTCGACAGCGCCCGGGAAAGGGCGCTAGGCTCGGTTGTATCAAAGGAGCCGCCATGAAGAAGCCCAGGACCGAGCACGACCCCGAGCGGACCGAGCAGCAGGGGATGTCGAGCGAGGGATCCGGCGTCGACGATGCGGAAACGATGGCCTCGACCGGCGACGAGGAAGGCGCGTTCCAGAAGATCGCATCGGGAACCGCGACGGGCCTCGGCATCGACCGCGGCGAGTCGGTCGGAACGGGCGGCCTCGCGGCCGACGAAGACCGCGACGACGTCGAGGAGGGCGGCTCCTCGCGAATGGGATGGGAGCCGTTCTACGAAGCCGACCGCACGTCGGAGCGCTACGAAATGGACGGCAAACGCTTCGGCTGGCGGACGGGCGCGGACCTCGACGCGAAGGGCGAAGGGTTTCAGCCCGGCGAAACGGCGCGGGACGACGAGAAGGAAGAGGAGCCGTAGAGCCCCTTTATCTTCCGCCCGTCATCCCGCACTCGACGAACGAGCCTACTTCTTCGCGGCCTCGACGGGGTGGATGTCGAACGCGCCGCTGCTCTCGATGAAGACCACGCATTCGGAGGCCTGGTCGCACGCCGACGTGTGGCGGTAGCTCCCGCCGGACTGCATCAGGTAGGAACCGGGCCCCAGCCGCACCTCGGGCTTTCCGTCCGGCGTATGAATCCACGTGCCCGAAATGACCACGAGCTTCATGTCGCGGGTGTGCGTGTGCAAGGGCGCGCTCCATCCGGCGGGAAACTTGTTCATCGCGCCGAAGGCGCCCTTCGCGTGGTTGCCCCAGAGATCCGTGATCATCACTCCCGGAACCTTCGGATCGAGCTCGGCCCATTTCATGTCGGCCGCCGGCATGAGGACGGCCCCTTTTGCCGCCGCTTTCGGCGCGGTCTTTGCCGCCCCACCAGGTGCCTGGGCCAGAACCGCCGCCGCCAGAATGAACGAAACCGCGAACGCCAGGATGTTTCTCGCTTTCATGGATCCTCCTCCTTCTTGAGTCAACAACACCTCATCGAGGCTATCACCGGGCGCGGCCGGATCACTGCTCTGCCCGCCGTCATCCCAGGCGGACTCGATGGACCGC
>JANMBR010000141.1:0-1673 GCA_031360505.1 Acidobacteriota bacterium | reverse complement strand
GACTACGAGCGCGGCGGCGCCAAGTTGACCTACACCGCGCTGATTGCCAAGGTCGTCGTCGACGCGCTCCGTGCGTTCCCGCTCGTCAACGCGTCGATCGACGGCGACAACATCGTCTACAAGAAAGACATCAACCTCGGCATCGCGGGGGCGCTGGACCAGGGGCTGATCGTGCCGGTGATCAGGAACGCGGACGAGAGGAACCTCGTCGGCCTCAGCCGCGCCATCGAGGACCTGGCCGCGCGGGCGCGGTCGAAGAAGCTCAGCCCCGACGAGGTGCAGGGGGGCACGTTCACGATCACCAACCCGGGAATCTTCGGCGCCGTCTACGGCCTGCCGCTCATCAACCAGCCGCAGGTCGCGATCCTCGGCGTCGGCGCGATCGAGAAGCGCGCGGTCGTGGTGAACGACGCGATCGCCATCCATCCCACGTGTCACGTGTCGCTCGGCTACGATCACCGCCTGGTTGACGGCGCGGACGCGGGCCGGTTCCTCTCTTACATCAAGGAACGCCTCGAGAAGTTCGACGAAGCGTGGATGTAGTGTCCGCCACGCGAGCGGAGCGGGGTCGGGGTCCCCGCCCTTCGACGTGGCTCAGGGCGCCCCGAGCGACAGTCGAGGGGCGCGAGCGACCGTGTCGGGGGGTCCGGCCCGCCTTCGCCGCGAAGCGGCTTCGGCGAGGTCTCGCCAGAGCCCGCGTTGTTGCGTAATCGGGCGGAGGCGGACGGGGCGAAGCCCCCCGGCCAATAATGAACCTGGCCGCCGCCGCTCTCCTGGGGGTCGTGCAGGGAGTCACCGAGTTCCTGCCCGTGTCCAGCTCCGCCCACCTGGTGCTGGCACGCGCCTTCTTCGGCTGGGACGTCGACGAAGGGACGTTCGGGCTCGCCTTCGACGTCGCGCTCCACCTCGGCACGCTGATCGCCATCCTCATCTACTTCTGGCGCGACATCGCTGCGATGCTGGCCGCCGTGCCCGAGGCCCTCAGCGCCAACCGCGGGCCCGCGAAAGTCGCGCGTCTCATCGCGATCGGCACCATCCCGACGGTGATCGTGGGGCTCCTCTTCGCGAAGTGGCTCGAGGCACACATGCGGACGCCGGCCGTCATCGCGGTCACTCTGGCGATTGGCGGGATCTGGCTGCTCGCGGCCGAGCGCTTTGGCGCGCGGACCCGTGACGAGGATGCGCTGACCGCCGGAGGGGCGCTGCTGGTCGGCACCGCGCAGGCGTCCGCCCTCATTCCAGGCATGTCGCGATCCGGGTCGACGATCTCGATGGCGATGCTGCTCGGCCTGACGCGCGAATCGGCGGCGCGCTTCTCGTTCCTGCTCGGCATCCCGGCCATCGGCGCGGCGGCGGCCAAGGAAGGCCTCAAGGTCTTCACGGCCGGCGTCACGCTGCACGACGGGCAGCTCTTTGCCGTCGGGATGCTGACGTCCGCCCTCGTCGGGTTCCTGACGATCAAGTTTTTCCTGAAATACCTGGCGGGACACTCCTTGAGCGTCTTTGCCTACTACCGCCTGGCGCTGGCCGCCGTGACGGTGGTGTGGCTGCTCGCCCGGTGAGCCCCCTCCAGTGGCTGCGGCGGAGATTCATTGCCGGGTTCTTCGTCACCGTGCCTCTGTTCATCTCGGTCGCGGCGGTCCTCTGGCTCTTCCGTGTGATCGACGGCTTCG
>JANMBR010000125.1:0-8784 GCA_031360505.1 Acidobacteriota bacterium | reverse complement strand
CGGAGCGGGTCCCCACTTGGCTTCGTTGACCGGGCTGATGACGTGCGAGGCGGGCTGCGCGAACAGGGATGCGGCGAAGACGGAAGACAGCACGACGAGGCTCCAGGTCGAAAGCTTCTTCATGGCATTCTCCTTCGCCTTCAATTCTATTAAAGAACGGGGAACGTGGGGTCGGGCAGAGCTTCCTCCCGTTCACCCCCGCCCGTAGATCTTCATATCCACCAGGTCCTCGATCGACACGTCCTTCTGGCGCGACTTCGCGCGCCGGGCGTATTCGACGGACACGCCGTGGATCCGCATGCTGACGAGGTCGTCGGGGGAGACGTTCTGGAGAAATACGCCCAGACAGTGCCCGGCAAAGTGAGGCTGGGATCAGACCTGATTTTCTGATTTCTATCTAGTCGCTTCGCGGTCCGGGGACGTCGGCGTCGCGACTCATCCCCGAGCGCAGCAGGGTCACGGACACGTAGACGACGACGGCGAGGACCAGCACGCGCAGCGCTTCGAGTGGAAGGGACTTGACGAGCCACACGGCGGCCATCACGCCGGGAATGCCGCCGAGCGTCAGTCCGAGCGCCAACCGCTGGTGGAAGCGCCGTGCCGACAGGAATCGAACACCTGCAACAGTTGCGACAAAGGCGCCGGACCCCATCATGATCGGAAACGCAGCCCTGAGATCCATGCCGAGCAGACTGAACAGCACGAGGCTCGGCGCGTAGTTGCCGACCCCCAGCGGCAGAAGTGCGCCGAGCGCAAAGTTGATCGCGAGCGCGAGCACGAAGGCCGCCGGCGTCAGGGCGCGCGCCGTACCGCCGGGCGGAGTCAAACCGAACATGCCGAAGGCCATGAACATTGCGGCCACGATCAGCGCAGTGCCGATTCCAAGTTGAATCGCGCGCCGCGAAAGCCTGGTCACGATTCCGGTTCCCAGCCACCCGCCCGCCACGCACACGGCAATGAGCGCCGTCATCTGCAGCGGATCGACCTGGACCACGCTGATGAACAGCACGGCTTGCGTCAGGACCGTCAGCGCGTCGCCGACGATGATGGTGCCCGGGATCAACTCATCGGGCACGAGGCGGAACAGGCGAAATGCTGCGGTCGTCGTGGCGAACGAGCCGATGCCGAGCGTGTCGAAGAAGTTGGTGACGAACCCGATGACGAGACCGAGTAACGTCGGCCTTGGAGTCGCCGTGCCGCGTTCCGAAGAGATCTGCCGTGCTTCAAGGACCCAGCGGAGGAGAAAAAACGCGCCGCCCGCGACGAGCGCGCCGATCAGAGTCCCGACGAGGGTCATGCGCTGGGAGCGTTCATGTCGGCACTCGTCCTGGAGCGCGGCTATAGTACTCCCCGCGAGGACTGCCATGGACGACCGTGACGACACGTTCGAACTTTTCGATCTGCGAGTGGAAGTCGTCGGGACGCATCGGCCGATGGTTTGCGGGCACCGCGCCGGCGACTCGTTCGAGCTGCGCGGCGAGAACCTCTCGCTGCCGCCGGGCCAGTCGTTCTCCATTTACGCGCTGGCGGCGCTGCTGCCCTTGTTGCCGGCGAAGCAGCGGGTCACGCATCCGCACGACTGGATGACGACGGACGCCGAGATCGCGTGTCCCGATCCCAACTGCGGCGCGCGGTTCCGGATCTCGCGTCTCAAGACCCGGACGTTCCGGCATCGCGACGTCACGGCCGTTCCGCTCGGCTGAAGCGTTACGTGTTCGCTTTCCGATGAACACGATTCCGCGCGTCGAGCTCGCGCCCGGCTACACGATCTCCCGCGTGCTGAAGGGCGGCTGGCAGCTGGCCGGCGGTCACGGGGCCGTCGAGGAAGCAGCCGCCCTGGACGACATGGATCGGTTCGTCGATGCTGGCGTCACGACTTTCGATTGCGCGGACATCTACACCGGCGTCGAAACGCTGATCGGCCGGTGGCTGAAGGGGCGAAAGGGACGCGCAGGCGCCGGCGTGCAGGTTCACACGAAATACGTCCCCGATCTCGATCGATTGCCGACGCACTCACGGGCCGACGTCGTGCGCGGAGTGGACCGATCGCTCGCGCGCCTCGGTGTGGAGCGCCTCGATCTCGTCCAGCTGCACTGGTGGGACTACGGCGTTCGCGGCTACGTCGAAGCGGCCGTGTGGCTCGACGAACTGCGGCGGGCCGGGAAGATCCGCCACGTCGGACTGACGAACTTCGATCGGCAGCGTCTGTCGGAGATCGTCGCTGGCGGCGCGACGATTGCCGCGCATCAGGTGCAGTATTCGGTGATCGACCGCAGGCCGGCCGCGGGCCTCGCCACACAGTGCGCCCGAGACGGCATCGGACTGCTCTGCTACGGTGTCGTGGCTGGCGGATTCCTCTCGGATCGTTACCTCGGCGAGCCGGATCCCGTTCCACCGCTCGAAAACCGATCGCTCGTCAAGTATCGACTGATCATCGACGAGTTCGGCGAATGGAGTCGCTTCCAGGAGATGCTCGCCGCGCTCGGCCAGATCGCCTCGCGCCACCGGGCGACGATAGGCGCCGTGGCCATCCGGTGGGTCCTCGATCAGCCCGGCGTCTCGGGTGTGATCGTCGGCGCGCGGAATGCGCATCACCTCGACCAGATCCGGAAAGCCTGCGCGCTGGCGCTGGACGACACGGATCGCCAGAAGATTGCGCGCGCCCAGTCGGCGTCACGCGGTCCGGATGGCGACGTCTACGCCCTCGAGCGTGTGAAAGGCGGACGGCATGCGTCGATCATGCGGTACACGCTCTCGAGGACGGACGGATCGTGAGACCCGCGTCAGCGGTTCGAAGCGCCTGACGCCTCGGGGCCCCGCGCTAGGCCGGGTTCTGGAGATCTGAGAGCACCGCTGCAGCGATCGCTTCGACGATCCGCGATAGGCTTCGCGCTTTCGACCCGTCCGATTGGAGGACCCCATGGCCAACACCGACCCCAAGCCTGCTCCGCCCCTGCCGCCCCATGCCCAGGTCGTCCAGATGGGGCTCGGCTACTGGGTGTCGCGGGCGCTCTATGCCGCAGCGAAGCTGGGGCTCGCGGACCGGCTCGCCGGCGGGCCGCGGAGCGCGGCGGAGCTCGCGAAAGAGACTGGCACGCTCGCGTCTGCACTCCATCGTCTGATGCGGCTGCTGGCAGGGCTCGGCATTCTGAAGACGCAGCCTGACGGGCAGCGGTTCGCGCTGACGACGCTCGGCGAGGCGATGAAGTCCGACGCGCCCGGCGCGGCGCACGCCACGCTGCTGGCGCTGGCGGGCCCGGTGTTCTGGAAGGCCTTCGGGGAGTACATGCACTCGCTCGAGACCGGGAAAACGGCCTTCGAGAAGGCCTACGGGATGCCGGTTTTCGACTATCTCGCAGAGCACCCCGAGGACGCGGCCAACTTCACCCAGGCTATGATCGGGGTCCATGGCGACGAGCCGCCGGCCATCGTGGCGGCGTACGACTTCTCAGGCTTCGGGACGATCGTCGACGTGGGTGGAGCGTCGGGCAACATGCTGGTGGCGATCCTGGGCCGCTATCCCGGACCGCGGGGCGTGCTGTTCGACCTGCCGCACGTCGTCCGCGACGCGCCGGAGTTCTTCCGCGCTCGCGGCCTCGGGGACCGCGCCCGTGCCGAGGGCGGAAGCTTCTTCGACTTCGTGCCGGCCGGCGGTGACGCCTACGTCGCGTCGCACGTGATCCACGACTGGAGCGAGGAGCAGTGCCTGACGATCCTCGGCAACTGCTACAAGGCGATGAAGCCGGGCGCGAAGCTCCTGATCGTCGAGATGGTCGTTCCAGCCGGCGACGAGATGCACCCGTCCAAGATGCTCGACATGACGATGCTCGTAATGCCCGGCGGCCAGGAGCGGTCAGAGGCCGAGTACGCAGACCTGCTCGACAAGGCCGGATTCCGCCTCACGCGAGTCGTGCCGACCCAGTCCGCCGCGAGCGTCGTGGAGGCGGTCAAGAAGTAGATCGTCCGAGGGTGGAGCTTCCGCCCGTTCAGCCCCGCCCGTGGATCTTCATGTCCACCAGCTCGTCGATCGGCAGGTCCTTCTGGCGCGACTTCGCGCGCCGGGCGTCGTCGACGGACACTCCGTGGATCTGCATGCTGACGAGGACGTCCTTGAAACCGAGGGCTTGAAGGTCGCGCACGAAATCCGGGGTCACTGAACCTTTGCTCTCCACTGCCGTAGACATTCTCCATACGTGGAGGCTCACCGTGCGCCGAAATCTCTCTTTCTGCGTCCGACCCCTTGCAGGCATGGCGATGCTCATCCTGGCGTGTGCACCGGCGTGGTCCGAATCCCCGGAGTGCAGCGCAACCCTCTCGGCGCGGGACGCCGCGGCAATTCGAGGAGTCATTGAGGCGTATCGGACATCCTGGCTGCGCGGAGACGAAAAGGGCGTCCTCGAGACGTTCGCGCCCGATGCTGCTCTGTTGCCTGCCCACGGAGGGGCAGCCGTGGTCGGGACCGCGGCGATCAGAAATTATTGGTTCCCTCCCGGGGCTCCTCCAACAACGATCACGAAGCTCGAGATCACGACCGACGGTCTCGAGGGCGATTGCCGGATCGCATATGTTCACGGGCATGACGACGTAGGGTGGACGGCGGTCGAGAACGGCGTGACCAAGAATTACGGTCACCCGGGCACTTACCTCAACGTGATGAAGAAGATGCCGGATGGGTCTTGGAGGATATCCAGGCATATGTGGGACGATGCGTCCCCTCGCTGACTGAGGTTATCTACCCCTTCGCGATGTTGTTGGCGTCAAGTCAGGCTCGATCAGCCGCAGACTCCGCATGGCTCTTCAGAATCGCATTGACCCCTACGGAGCGCTGCGCTCGACAAAGGAGCGCGGGGCCTGGATGGGCAATCGTGGTGTCCTGCACGACGCGTCGAAGCGGGTCGTCAAGGCCTGGCGGCTGCAGCGGTGGATCACGTGCGTCCTGATTTGGAAGGACCGGCGGCGCGAGGTCTTCGCTCCCAGGCGGTGGAGCGAGCTGTTCTTCCTGGATGAGGCCACGTCGCTTTCGGCGGGGCATCGGCCTTGCGCGGAGTGCCGGAGGGCGCGCTACGTGGAGTTCCGCACCGCCTGGGATGCAGCCAGGCGCGGGCGCGATGCGGAGCGCCGGTTTCTCCGGGCCGACGCGATCGATCGCGTTCTGCACGCAGAGCGGCTGGATCGCAAAGGAAGAAAGAAGACGTACCGCGCGGCCCTGTCGTCTCTGCCCGACGGGACGATGGTGGAGCATGCGCGCTCCCCGCACCTGATCTGGCGCGGAGAGCTGCGGCCATGGAGCTTCAGCGGTTACGGTCCCGGAGTGGACACCGCGCCCGAAGAGGAAGTGAGCGTCTTGACGCCGCGCTCGGTCGTCGGCGCCATCCGCGCCGGCTTTGTGCCGCAGGTCGCCGAGAAGTCAGCCGCGCTTGCGGAGGGTGACGTGTGACGCGGCGCGCTCGCCGGCGATGTGTTCGACGCACTCGTAGCCGAGCGCCGGGGTGTCGAGTCCCTCCAGCAGATTCTCGCCGGCGCCGAGCAGGACGGGCGCGATGGCCAGGTGCAGGTCGTCGATGAGGCGTGCCTGCAGATACTGCCGGATCGTCGAGACGCCGCCGCCGAGACGGACGTCCTTACCGCCCGCCGCCTCACGCGCCTGCTCGAGCGCGGCGTGAATACCGCCCGTGACGAATCGAAACTCGGTGCCGCCCTTCATCGGGAGCGGCGCCCGGGCGTAATGCGTCAGGACGAAGACGGGCACGTGATACGGCGGCTCCTCGCCCCACCAGCCCTTCCAGCTTTCGTCCGGCCACGGGCCGCGAATCGGGCCGAACATGTTCCGGCCCAGGATCCACGCGCCGAAGCCCTCGAACCCCTTCGCCGCAATGGCGTCGTCGGAGCCCGTCTCGCCACCGGCGTTGCCGTGCATCTGTTGCCAGGTCCGGGTTTGGAAGAACCAGTCGAAGAGCTCCGGACCGCCGACACCCAGGGGATTCTGCAGGTCCTGGTTCGGCCCGGCGCCGAAGCCGTCGATCGAAACCGAGAATGAATAGACGCGCAACCTGGACATGTCTCGCCTCCCAAGCCAGTATCAGTCCTTCGCCTGGCAATTCAACTGATCGAAGAGACTACTTCGGCGGCGTCGTCGCTTTGAGCCGATCGAGTCTTCCCTGCGCGCTTTCCCGGATGAGTTTGCGCTGATCTTCCGACTCGTTCGGATCCGAGTCGACGAGCTTGAGCGACTTCTCGGATGCCTCGCGCGCCTTGTCGCGCTCCCCGTCGGCGAGGTAGGCGTCGCCCAGGCTGTCCCAGGCGTTGGAGGAACCGGGTCGGGCGTCGACGTTCAACTGCATGAGGGCGATGGCGTTCTTCGCGTCGCCCGACTCGATCGCCCGATAGCCGAGATAGTTGACGAAGGGGACCGCTAGGATCGGCGACTTCGGGTCTTTCTTGCGCTGCGCGGTCAGGGTCGCGAGAACGCGAGCGAACCCGCCGGGCTGGTCGATCATCATCAAGATGCGGATCCTGGGCGAATCCCGGCGAGCCTGGTTCGGTGTCGAGGCCGGTTTTCCCGAGCCCAAGAGCGTCGCCCCGTACCAAGCAACGATCTCGCCCTGGAGCTCCGAGTGCGGCTTGAACAATTCCGTGCCGTGGCCGCCGGTCTTGTACTCGTCGAACCGGTTGGTGGGATTGCCCGACGACGCGTCGATCCAGGCCATGACCTCGACGATGCCATCGTCGTCGTCCGAGGCCGCAATCATGAGGGGCGGCGAGGACTTGGAGGTCAAATGCTGACGGCCGGCCCGGTCGGTGTTGCCCGACAGCAGGACGAGGGACTTGACCTCCGGGTGCCGGCGCGAGAGCTGGATCGACTGGTTGACGCCGCAGCTCGCTCCGCCGGCGCCGTAGACCTTCTGCACTCCCGGCTGGGCGCGCAGGTACGCGAAGGCGGCGTCCACGTCGCCCGGCCAGACTTCGGTCGTGAGCCTGACCCGTTCGTTGTCCGAGAGGTCGCCATGGCGCTTCCCGCCGCTTTCCCCGTAGCCGCGGTAGTCCATCGTGAGGACGTGGAAGCCCGCGCGGGCGAGCTTTTCCGCGAGAGTGCTCCAGGAAGAACGGTCCTTGTTGCACTGGTGGAGAAGCAGGACCCCCGGCCCGGGCTTTTCGCCGGAGTAATAGGTCGCGCCGAGCTTCGTGCCGTCGGGCGCCGAGATGCTCGCGGGCGTCCCGGTGACGGGTTCGCCGGTGGCAGGTTGGAGGGCGGCGACGAGAAGGATCAGGGTAGCGGCGGCGTGGCGCAAGGGGGCCCCCTTTTTCGTCATCCTACTAGGGAGCGGGAGCGAAAGGCCTGGCTAAGGCGTCGCGGGCGATTCGCTCAGGCCGAGCTGCCGGCGCAGCGCGTCGACGTCGGCCTTCATGACGTAGTAGTCCATGTTGACCCAGAGCTCGCTGTGGTGGAAGCCGCCCTCGTTCATCTCGAGAATCGCCTTCTGCTTGCTCCAGCCCTGGACGACGATCCGGTAGAGGGCGACGAGCGCGCCCGTCCGATCCGCTCCCTGCTTGCAGTGGATCATGAGCGGGCGGTTTCCGGGATCGGTCATGACGCGCAGCGCCTGCAGGACGCGGTCGTCGTGGAGACCCAATGCGCTCATCGGGACGTGGACGAGCTTGAGCGAGTCGCCGTGGACGAGCGCCGCGTCCCCCTTGCCGCCGGTGAGGTCGAGCACGGTCCGGACGCCGAGGACCTGGAGCTCCTGGAAGCCGGCGGCCGTCGGTTGCGAGCCGCGATAGAGATCGTCCTCGATCTTGTAGAAGTTCTTGATGCTGGTGCCGGCCACGGGGGTCGCCCAGTCCGCCGGTCGCACGGCAGGCTCGGCGGCGGCGGCCGCGCCGGCGGACAGAAGGAGGACGAGCACGCGGGAGACCCACTTCTTCATGGCGATGGGAAAACGCACGGATGGCGGCAGATCTTCCCGCGCCGGCGGCCGGGCATAGACTCCTTCCGAGCGGATGGCGAGTCCGTTCTCCGCGTCAGGAGGAGCTCATGACTCTCAGGACGAACGCCCGGGTCGCCGGTGTCGCGTTTCTCGTCTACATCGCTGCCGCCATGACCGGAATGATTCTGTCCAGAGGGGCGTCGAGCGGGGAGGGAACGGCCGCGAAGCTTGCGAGCATCGCGAGTCACGTGCCCGTCATGCGGACGGCCATCCTGCTCGAGCTCGTCGGCTGCTTCTGCGCTCTCGTGCTGGCCGCGACGCTTTACGCGATCACGCGCGACGCGGACCCCGACCTCGCGATGCTGGCGCTGACCTGCCGCGTTGCCGAGGGCGTGATCGGTGCGGTCGGGTCGCCGAGGAGCCTCGGAAGGCTATGGCTCGCGACGGCCGCGGGGGCCGATGCGCCGGACCCCGCGGCGGCGAGCGCGCTCGGTGCCTACCTGTTCAAGCTGCCGACCTGGGACTTCGGCATCCCCGCTCTGTTCTTCGCCGTCGGCAGCACGCTCTTCGCGTATCTGCTCCTGCGCGGCCGGATCGTTCCCGTCTGGCTGGCGTGGCTGGGAGTGCTCGCGTCGATCCTGGTCGTGGCCGGCCTTCCGATTCAGCTCGTCGGGCTCCTGGGAAGCCCGATCACGGACCTCATCTGGTTCCCGATGCTCGCCTTCGAGCTGCTGCTCGCGTTCTGGTTCATCGTCAAGGGTGCCGCGACGCCCCGACGGCGGACCCTGACCCCGGCGCCGCCGGCCGCTGCTTAGCCTGCAGCCCTCGCGTCAGGCTCACCGCGGCGCGAACTCCTCGA
>JANMBR010000122.1:0-3495 GCA_031360505.1 Acidobacteriota bacterium | reverse complement strand
GTCGGGATCGTGCACCGGGATCTGAAGCCCGAGAACGTCATGGTCACGAAGGACGGCTTCGTGAAAATCCTCGACTTCGGCCTGGCGAAACTCACGCAGCCGGAGGATCCGTCGGGGGCGACGAAGGCTCGGACGGTCTCGGTCGGGACGGAACCGGGGATTGTGATGGGGACCTATGGGTACATGTCGCCCGAGCAGGCGACGGGGCGGGCGCTCGACTTCCGGTCCGACCAGTTTGCTTTCGGATCGATCGTCTATGAGATGGCGACGGGCAAACGCGCGTTTCAGCGAGCGAGCGCACCGGAGACGATGTCCGCGATCATTCGCGAAGAGCCCGAGCCGATCGGGAGCCTCGCGCCGGTGACCCCGGCGCCGCTGCGGTGGCTCGTCGAGCGTTGCATCGCGAAGAACCCCGACGACCGCTACGCCTCGACCCGCGACCTCGCCCGGGATCTCGCGACGATCCGGGACCGGATGGGCGAGACGAGTGCGGGTGTCGCGGCAGCATCGCCTTCGGCGCGGCCGGCCTGGCGACGGGCGCTCCCCTGGCTCCTGGCCACGGGGCTTGCCATCGCGCTGGGATTGCGCCTCGCGCGTCCCCAACCGATCGCCGCGGCGGCTCCGGCGGTGCGCTTTTCGGTCCTGTTGCCGGAGGGCGTGGGCTTCGAAAATGGCGAGATCGAAGGGCAGTCATCGCTATCACCCGACGGGCGCAAGCTGGCCTTCGTCGGCGGCGCCGCGGGACGGAGGCGGCTGTACCTCCGATCTCTCGACTCGTTGCAGGCCCGCCCGCTCGAAGGGACCGAGGGGGGCGTCTCGCCCTTCTGGTCGCCGGACTCACTTTCGATCGGGTTCTTTGCGGACGGGAAGCTGCAACGGCTGGACCCTGCGGGCGGACCGCCTCGGATCATCTGCGCAGCTCCGTTTCTGGAGACCCTGCCGAGCTGGGGCTCGGCCGGCGAGATCCTGTTCGCGCAGATCGGGCCGAAGGATCCGGGCATCTATGCCGTTGGCGCCGGAGGTGGCGTGCCCCGGCGCGTCATCTACAAGGATCGCGAGGAGAGCCACGGGATGTGGCCGTACTTCCTGCCGGGCGGCCGGCGATTTCTCTTTCTCTCCCGCGATTTCGAAGCCCGACAGGACCGACGCTGGTATCTGAACGCAGGCTCGCTCGACTCTTCGGAGACGACGCCGATCACCGACTCGATCTGGTCCCGGGTCGAGTACGTCGCCCCGGGCTACCTGGTCTACGGGCGGCAGGGTGCCCTGCTGGCGCAGCCCTTCGACCCGAAGACGCTGCGCCTCTCGGGTGAGGCAGTGACGCTCGCCGAGCGCGTTTACTATTTCAACGGGCCCGCCATGACCGGCTTCTCGGCCTCCCAGACGGGGGTCGTCTCGTACGAGAAGCTGCGCCATCCGAGCCGCGTGGCCTGGTACGACCGGGCCGGGCGCGAGGCCGAAGTGATCGGCCTCGAAGGTATCGTCGGAAGCATCCGCCTTTCGCCCGACGGCCGCACCGTGGCCGCTCACGTTCGGGACGAAAAGCTGGGGACATCCGACATCTGGCTCTACGACCTCGCCCGCAGGCTTCCGTTCCGCCTCACGCTCGACGAGGGCGACGACCAGGCGCCAGTCTGGTCCGCCGACGGAACGAAGATCCTCTTTCGCGGCGACCGGTTCGGGCCTCCCGATATCTTCGAGGTTCCGGCGAGTTCCCCGGGCAAGGACTCGGTGCTGCTGCGACGGCCGGGCGTCCAGATGCCGGATGACATGTCGTCCGACGGGCGCTTCCTGTGCCTGACCGAGTGGAGCCGGCAGACCGACGGAGATCTCTGGCTTCTGCCGCTGTCGGGCAAGGGCGAACCGGTGGTCCTGGCGCAGACCCCCTTCTATGAAGCCGGCGCCAGGTTCTCCCCCGACAGCCGATGGATCGCATACGTCTCGAACGAGTCGGGCGCGCGCGAGATTTACCTGCGGCCGGTGGACGGCGGTGGCGAACGCATCCGCGTGTCGTCGACGGGCGGCGAGAGGGTCCGCTGGCGCCGGGATGGGCATGAGCTCTTCTATCTCTCGGGAAGGGGCGAGATCATGGCGGTTCCTCTGGCCTCGGGCGCGAGGCCGACACTCGGAACGCCCCTCCCGCTCTTTCGCCTGGAAGGCGAGGTCCGTGACTACGACGTGGCCGCGGACGGGCAGCGCTTTCTCGTCGATGCAGCGCCCTTGGATCCCGCGCCGATCGGCGTGCTGGTGAACTGGCCGGCGCTGCTGCCGAAGTAGCCCGGGTGAGCTGCCGGGCGCTCCCGGGATCCGGCTTCGCGGGCACGCGTCGGTGGGCGGCGCCGAGCGCCTCGCGCGCGAACTCCTTAGCTCGCTCGAGCCACTCGAGGCGCTGTTCGGCAGTCAACCGGAGCCACGAGCGGGCCTGCTCGATCCGATGCTTCTCCCAACCGTCTGGTTGCGATTTTTCAAGCCGGTTCATCGGACTTCAAGGATAGCGCAATCCGTTCCAGGGCCGTGATGTCGGTAAGATCCTCGGGGCGACCCGACTCGCGTTTCATCGCGATGAGGTCTGGAATTGCCGCGATTGGTATCGGCACGCCGTAGAGCTCCGTGATCCGAGCTCGTTCTCGAAACGCATCGAAGGGGAACGGCTCGTTCACGAAGACGTCCACATCGGTGCTCGGATGCAGGGGACTCCAAAGGGAAAACACGACCATCCCTTCCCACGGCTGAAAGTGTAACGCCGGCCTGGGGGGCCGACTACCGGGCGTCCTTGTAGACCTTACCTTCCTTCATCACGAAGGCCACATTCTCGAGAACGCGGATGTCCGCGAGCGGGTCGCCCTTGACGGCGATCAGGTCGGCCCACTTGCCGGGCTCGAGTGAGCCGGCGTTGTTGTTGCGGCCGATGAGGTCGGACGCCCCAACGGTCGCGGAGCGGATTGCCTCCATCGGCGTCTGACCGTACTTCACCTGCCAGGCGAACTGCCGCGCGTTCAATCCGTGCGGATACACGCTCGCGTCGGTGCCGAACGCGATCTTGACGCCCATCTGGACGGCCTTCTTGAAATTCTGGCGCTGGATCTCGTCGCCCCCGGCTGCTTGTCGGCGAAGTCCTGCGGGATGCCGGCCGCCTTGCCCTGGCGGATGTACTCGGCGTCGTAGATGTCGGCGACGAGGTAGGTGCCGCGCTCCCTCATGAGTCGCAGGCCCTCGTCGTCGATGTACGTGCCGTGCTCGATCGAGGCGACGCCGGCGCGGATCGCGTTCTTGATGCCCTCGGTCGAGTGGGCATGGGCGGCGACCTTCAGGCCCTTGTGGGTGGCCTCTTCGACGGCCGCGCGGATCTCGTCGTAGGAGTACTCGACGGCGTGCGGGTCCGATCCGTGCGCCAGGAACGCTCCCGTCGCGAGCAGCTTGATCAGATCCACGCCGTGCTGGGCGATGTCGCGCACGCGCTGCCGGACCTGGTCCACGCCATCGGCGACGCCGAAC
>JANMBR010000104.1:0-6829 GCA_031360505.1 Acidobacteriota bacterium | reverse complement strand
CGGAACGAGGGCCAGCCGCGGCTCGGGAAATTCATAGTGCGTGCGCGAGTTGGCCTGGCTTCGCGTCAACGGTTTCGGCGTCGGCTCGTGCGCCAGGGTGACGAAGGCGAACCGGTATTCGGGAAGCGTCCGGCCCATGACGAGAACGGTCGCCGGAATCGCGGCCGCCCGCGCGAGAGTGAGCCGGGCGAGGCGGCGCACGAGGAATTCCTGAGCCATCCGGAAGCGGCCGCTGCCTTGCGCCCAGCCGACCCCCACGTGGGTGACCTCGGGATCGAGGATCGTGCGGCGGTGCCCGTCGACGGGCGGCTTCTCGGCCATCATGGATGCCTGCCCCGCGAGCGCGAGTTTGACCGCCGGGTCCTGAAAACTGGTGCCGGAGCTCGTCCAGGAGACCGCGTTCTCCGCGTCCATTCCGAACACTCCCGCCAGTCCCATGCGGGCGTAGGGCGGAAATCCATTGAGGAGGAAATGCCCCCGGGCCTGTTCCTGGACCTGCTTCGCGCAGAAGGCGTCGGCCACTCGCGCGGACGGCTCATCCCAGGCGACGGGCTTGAGGCCGGTGGCGGCGCGGTCCGAGTTGATCCGCTGCCAGACGGCCAGTTTCACGGGGTCCTCGGGCCGCGAGGGCGCGGGGAAGTCCTCGGTGAGCGGGTGCGTCAGGTCGGGCGCGCGGATCGCGAGCCTCGTCGCCTCCGGAGATGGGGCCAGGAGAGCGCAGCTGGCTGCCGCGAGCAGAACGAAGCCCGCCGAACCCTTCGTCAGCACCCTGAGCGCGACTCTACAGCAAGGAGCCGGCCGCCGAATCCGGTTGATTTTCGGGAGCGCTTCGGGGATTCTGGCTCGAGAACCTCATGAGCTTTTCGATCGAAGCCCTGCACGGGCGCGAGATCCTGGACTCGCGCGGAAACCCGACCCTCGAGGTCGAGGTGCTCCTGGACGGCGGCGCCTCCGGCCGCGCCGGCGTTCCCTCGGGCGCGTCGACCGGGAAGCGGGAAGCGCTCGAGCTGCGCGACGGCGACAAGAAACGCTACTTCGGCAAGGGGGTCCTCAAGGCCGTCGCGCACGTCAACGGCGAAATCGCCGAGGAGCTCTCCGGCGCGGACGCGCGCGACCAGGCGCTGATCGACCGGATCCTGATCGAGCTCGACGGCACGCCCAACAAGGGGCGCCTCGGCGCCAACGCCATGCTCGGCGTGTCGCTCGCGGTCGCGCGGGCGGCCGCGGACGCCTCGGGCCTGCCGCTGTATCGCTACGTCGGCGGCGCGGGGGCGACGACGCTTCCCGTTCCGCTCATGAACGTCATCAACGGGGGGGCGCACGCCGACAATCTGCTCGACCCCCAGGAGTTCATGGTCTGCCCGATCGGGTTCCCGACGTTCGCCGAGGCCCTGCGGGCGGGCGCCGAGGTCTTTCACACGCTCAAGGGAATCCTCAAGAAGAAAGGCCTCTCGACCGGAGTCGGCGACGAGGGCGGCTTCGCGCCCGACATCGCGTCGTCGAAGGAGGCGATCGAGCTTTTGCTGACGGCGATCGAGTCCGCCGGCCACAAGCCGGGCAAGGACATCGCGCTCGCGCTCGACCCCGCCGCGTCCGAGTTCTACGAGGGCGGAAAGTACGTTCTGAAGGGCGAGAAGAAGACGCTCTCGACCGACGGCATGATCCGGTATTGGGCCGAGCTCGTTGCGGCGTATCCGATCGTCTCGATCGAGGACGGCCTGGCCGAGGGCGACTGGAAGGGTTGGCAGGCGCTGACGAAGGAGCTCGGGAAGAAAATCCTGCTCGTCGGCGACGACGTCTTCGTGACGAACCCCGAGATCCTCGCGCGCGGCATCGCGGACGGTGTCGGCAACGCGCTGCTCGTCAAGTTGAACCAGATCGGCACGCTGACCGAGACGCTCGACGCCGTACGCATGGCGCAGACGGCGGGCTACCGCACGATCGTCTCGCACCGTTCGGGAGAGACGACGGACGACACGATCGCGGACCTGGCGGTCGCGGTCAACTCCGGCCTGATCAAGACGGGCTCGGCGTGCCGTGGCGAGCGCCTCGCGAAGTACAACCGCCTGCTGGCGATCGAAGAGGAGCTCGAGGCCGCGGGCACTTTCGCCGGGCGCGCCGTCTTTTCGCGATGAAAGCCCACAAAGACGAGGACGCGGACGCCCCTCACGGCCCGCGGCCGATGACGGCCTTTCTCGTCTCGCTGGCCATCTCATCGGTGATCATGGGCATCCTGCTGCTGTCGGACCGGCGCGTGCTGGAGTTGCGGCGCGCGCGGACGGAGGTCCAGACGCTCGACCGGCAGATTGCCGAACGGCGCGCCGAGAACGAAGCCCTGAAGGCTTCGATCGAAGCCGCGAGCCGGCACGAGTTCCCGGCGGAAAAGGTGGCCCGCGAGGAATTGCACCTCGTCCAGCCCGACGACGTCGTGCTCCTCTATCCGCCGGGCAGCCTGACGAAGCCGGACGGCAAGCCCGCGTCGGCGACCGCCGCGCCCCCGACCCCCGCCGCTCGTCCGCGCTGAGGCGCCCGGCATAGAATTCCGGCGTCGTTCCCGGCGGAAAGTCTCTTCTTCGGCGTGACGGATACCGGAAGGAGCGCGTGAGGGCATGAGCACGGCACCTGCCTCGGGCCCCGGTCGAGACGTCGTTCTGGTTGCGAGCGGAGACTCGCGGCTCGTCGCAAATCAACGCTGCTGGCCCGCGCAAGAGGCGCTCGAGACGGCGGTTTCCGCGGCGTTCTCCGATACGGGCGCCCGCATCGTGCGCGGGCATCCCTACGATCCGGAAAAGAAACACGGCTTCATCGACGGACAGGCCCTCGGCATCGAGCTCTTCCGCAAGATCGATCGCGACACGCCGCTCATCGTGGCGGAGGCGGTGTGGGAGTACTCGAGCCACGTGCTGGCCGGCCTGACGAAGCACCGCGGGCCGATCCTGACGCTCGCCAACTGGAGCGGGCTCTGGCCGGGCCTCGTCGGCATGCTGAACGTCAACGCGTCGCTCACGAAGGCGGGCATTGCGTACAGCTCGATCTGGAGCGAGGACTTCCGCGACGGGTTCGCGCGCGGCGGGATCCGGCGCTGGCTCGAGTCCGGCCGGATCGACCACGATCGCAGCCACTCGCGGGCGATCGACGATCGGACCTTCGGAAACGCTCTCGAGGCCGACCGCGTTCGCGGGTTCGCGCTCGGCTCGACGCTCCAGAACGACCAGGCGATCCTCGGCGTCTTCGACGAGGGCTGCATGGGAATGTACAACGCGATCGTCCCCGACGAGCTGCTCCACGCGCTCGGGCTCTTCAAGGAGCGCCTCTCGCAGTCGATGCTATACGCCGCCATGCGCGAGGTTTCGGACGAGGCCGCGCGCCGGCACTACGAGTGGCTGCGCCGCCGCGGCATGCAGTTCGAGCTCGGCCGCGACGAGGCGAGCGAGCTGACCGAGGGGCAGGTGCTCGAGGGCCTCAAGATGTACGACGCCGCGGTGCGGATGGCTTCCGACTTCGGCTGCGCCGCGATCGGCATCCAGTATCAGCAGGGCCTCAAAGACACGTGCGTCGCGTCGGATCTGGCCGAGGGGCTCCTCAACAACCCCGACCGTCCGCCCGTGGCCGGGCCTTCGGGCGCGGCGCTCTTCGAGGGGCTCGCGATGCCGCACTTCAACGAGGTGGACGAGTGTGCCGGCGTGGACGCGCTGCTGACCAACCGCGTCTGGACGGATCTCGGCATCGATCCCTCGACGACGCTCCACGACGTCCGCTGGGGCGCACCCGTGCAGGAGAGCGGTGTCGACGCCTTCGTGTGGGTGTTCGAGATTTCTGGCGCGGCGCCCGCCAGCCACTTCATCGACGGCTACGCCGGGGCACGCGGCGAACGCCAGCCGCCCATGTATTTCCCGCGGGGCGGCTCGACGCTGAAGGGGATTTCCAAACCCGGCGAGATCGTCTTCTCGCGCATCTACGTACAGGACCACGCGCTGCACATGGACATCGGTCGCGGCGGCGTGGTGCGGCTCTCGAAAGAGGAGACCGAGCGGCGGTGGGAGGCGACGACGCCGCAGTGGCCGATCATGCACGCCGTCCTCTACGGGATCTCCCGCGACCAGATGATGGCCAAGCACATGGCCAACCACATCCAGGTGGCGTACGCCCCGGACGCGGCGACGGCACGCCGCGCGCTCGTGCGCAAGGCCTCGATGGCCCGCGCGCTCGGCCTTCGCGTCAACCTCTGCGGCGATTTCGAGGACTCGCTCGAGCGGCACCAGGCCGCGAAATACCGCGCGTGACCCGAAGCTGCGCGCTCGGCCTCGACTTCGGGACCGCGTCGGTCCGCGCCCTCGTGGTCGAGACGGCGACCGGGCGGGAGCGCGGGTCGGCCGTCGTGGACTACCGGCACGGCGTGATCGACGCGGCGTTGCCGGGCACGGGCGCAAAGCTGCCGGCGGACTGGGCTCTGCAGCATCCGGGCGATTACCTCGAGTCGACTGCCGAGGCCGTGCCGCGGGCGCTCGCCGCGGCGGGCGTCCGCGCCGAGGACATTTGCGGAATCGGAGTCGATTTCACCTCTTGCACCATTCTGCCCGTGGACGCGCAAGGGCGCGCGCTGTGCCTCCTGGCCGAGTGGAAGGCGCGGCCCCACGCATGGGTCAAGCTGTGGAAGCACCACGCGGCGCAGCCGCAGGCGGACCGGATCAACGCCCTCGCCGCTGCCCGCAGCGAGCCGTTCCTCGCTGATTACGGCGGAAAGACCTCCTCCGAGTGGTTGTTCGCCAAGGCGCTGCAGGTTCTCGAAGAGGACCCGGAGGTCTTCGGCGCGGCCGCGTCGTTCGTCGAGGCCGGCGACTGGCTCGTGCAGGAGCTCTCCGGCGTGCTCGTTCGCAACTCGTGCGGCGCGGGCTACAAGGGGTTCTGGAGCCGCGAGCGGGGATTTCCCTCGCGCGAGTTCCTCGCCGCGCTCGACCCGCGCTTTGCCGAGGTCTCCGGGAAGCTCGGCGGCGAGATCACACCGCCGGGCCGTCGCGTGGGCGGCCTGACGGAGGCGGCCGCCGCGCGGCTCGGACTTGCGCCGGACACGGCGGTCGCGGCGGCGATCATCGACGCGCACAGCGCCGTTCCCGCGGCGACGGTCGTCGAGCCCGGGCGGATGGTCATGGTGATGGGGACTTCCACGTGCCACATGCTCCTCGCCGACCGCCACGCCGTGGTCGAAGGCGTCGGCGGCGTCGTGCGCGACGGGATCGTGGAGGGCTACTTCGGTTACGAAGCGGGGCAGCCCGCGGTCGGCGACATCTTCGGGTGGTTCGCGAAGCTCGTGAGCGCGGGCGACTTCGCGGCGCTCGAGCGCGGTGCGGGGGAGTGCCCGCCGGGCGGACGGGGGCTACTGGCGCTCGACTGGTGGAACGGGAATCGGTCGGTACTCGTGGACGCGAATCTTTCGGGCCTGATCGTCGGGCTCACCCTCTCGACCACCGCCGCGGAGATTTATCGCGCGCTGATCGAGGCGACGGCGTTCTCGACGCGGCGGATCCTGGAGGCGTTGGAGGCCAGGCAGATCCCGGTCGTGGAGTTGATCGCGGTCGGCGGGCTCGCCGAGCGTAGCCCCCTCCTGCTCCAGATCTACGCCGACGTGACGCGTCGCCCGATCGCGCTTGCCGACACCGCCAACGCGTCGGCGCTCGGTGCGGCCATGCTCGGTGCGGTCGCGGCCGGGGCCGAGCACGGCGGCCACGCAACCTTCGTGGACGCGGCCCGGGCCATGGCACGCCGCCGCGGAGCGAGCATCGAGCCCGATTCTGTAGCCGCCGCTGCTTACGACGCGCTCTACCGCGACTGGCTCCAACTGCACGACCACTTCGGCCGCGGCGGCACCGACGTCATGGCGCGACTACGGCGGAGGCGCGGGTGATGGAGCACGCCGCCCCCCTCACCCTGCCCTCTCCCCCCGCTGGGGGGAGAGGGATAAATAGGGACCCCCTCTCCCGGCGGGAGAGGGTTGGGGTGAGGGGCGCTCCGTGACCCCTCTCCTGGAGGCCCGCCGCATCTCGATGTCATTCCCCGGCGTGCGCGCGCTCGATGGCGTGGACTTCGACGTCGTCGCCGGCGAGGTCCACGCGCTCATCGGCGAGAACGGCGCGGGCAAGTCGACGCTGGTTCACATCCTCACCGGCGAGATCGCGGCGGATGCGTACGAAGGCGAAGTCCGATTGGGCGGCGCGGTCCAGCGCCTGGCAACGCCGCGCGAAGCCATCGAGAGCGGCATCGCCGTAATCCCGCAGGAGCTCCAGCTCGTCTCGACCCTCTCGGCCGCGGAGAACATCTACCTCGGGCGCGAGCCGCGGACGGCTCTCGGACTGATCGACGTCGGCGAGCTCAACCGCCGCTCCGCCGCGGAGCTCGAGTCCGTCGGCGAAGCGAACGCGCGCCCGGCGCAGAAGATCGAGCGCCTCGAGGCCGGACAGCGCCAGCTCGTCGCAATTGCGCGGGCGCTCTCGCTCGACGCTCGCCTGATCATCATGGATGAGCCGACGGCCTCGCTCGGCGCGGAAGAGGCCGGCCGGCTCGAGCGTCTGGTGCGGCGTCTGTGCGAGCGCGGCGTGGCGGTCGTCTACATCTCCCACACGCTCGACGAGGTGCGCCGGCTGGCCAATCGCGTCACGGTGCTGCGCGACGGACGCCGCGTCACGACGCGCGCTGCGGCCGGCCTCGACGAGGCCGAGATGGTGCGCCTGATGGTCGGTCGGGAGATCCCGCGCGTGGAGCTCACGCCGCCGCCGCCCGGATCGCCCGAGATCCTCCGGGTCGAGGGTGTTTCGGTCGCCGACCCGGACCGGCC
>JANMBR010000049.1:0-49604 GCA_031360505.1 Acidobacteriota bacterium | reverse complement strand
CTCCGCATCACAGCCGCTGGCGCCGGCGGAAGCTGATCGAGAGGATTCCGTTGTCGTCGCGGATCAGCTGCACGAGGATCGTGTCGGTGGCCTGCCACTCGACCCGGACGATCGGCTCCTTGCTCGAGTCGAGCGCGATCGACGTCGTGACCGAAAGGTCCTGGGTGATCTGCTTCCCGATGGTCGACCGCACGGTCGTGAGCTGGCCGCCGGTGAAGACCGGGTCGATCTGGAAGCGGTCGAGCTTGAAGAGCTTCTGCGTCTGCCGCTGGATGCCGCCGGTCACGGCGCCGCTGATGGCCCCGCCCGCGGCCGAAACGAGCTGGCTCGTCGTGTCGGCCTGGGCGCGGGTGTCGGGCGCGGTGCCGCTCAGGATCAGGCCGAGGATCGCGTCGTTGGAGAGCGGCGGGTCCGACGTGAAGTTGGCAGAGATGCGCGGCCATGTGCCCGCGAGCAGCACGATCAGGTTGTAGCCCTTGACCTCGGCGCGCGCTCGCAGGTCGACGAACGGCGCGATGCGGGCCGTGTTGGAGAACGTGAGCGTGCCCGCCTCGATCTCGTAGCGGATGTCGCTGAAGACGACGCGCCCTCCCTCGTCCAGGATGACCTGCCCGATGAGCACGGGCTCTTCGACGGTCCCGCGCGCCCGCAGGTCCACCGTTGCCGAGAGCCGCGCGAGGTTGTTGCGCACTTCGAGCGACGCCGCGGAGACGATCCGCACGTCGAGCGTCGTCCGTTCCTTCCAGGGCTCGCGCGCGGCCACGGCGCCGCCCGGCCGGCTGCGCTCGAGCAGATCGGAGAGTGTGACCTCGACGTCCTTCGAGTATGTCCCGCGCAACAGCGTCACCTCGCCCCGAATCTGGTTGCCGGACTCGTCGCCGGACGCAACGAGGTCAGCATCCACGGTCAGACGCATGGCCGGAATCGCCCGCACCGCGACGCGGCGGCCCTGGATCGCGAACCGGAAGTCCTTGATCGCGCCGCCGTCCAACCGGAAGTTGCCGGCGAGAAACGCCTCGCCCTCGCCGACCCTGGCGCGCAGCCCCTCGATCTCGCCGCCGGACCCGACCAGGCGTGCGCCGCCCTCGATGTCGTCGAAGACGTAGCCCGCGGCGCGGTAGCGCCCGTTCTCGATGCGGGCCGACCCGTTCCAGGCCGGGCTCTCGGTGGGCCCGGCCACCGCGAGGTCGATCGACAGGCGGCCCGTCAGGCCGAGGTCGGGCATGGCGAGGGACAGGAGTACGGCGTCGGCGCTGCCCGTCACCCTGGCGTCGACCGTCGGCTTCTGCGCCGCGAGATCGAGCTTGCCGCGCAGGAGCAAATCCACGCCTTCGCCAACGGCGTGCACGTCGCCGACCACGATCCGTCCGTTATCGAGCGACACATTGAAGTCGCTGGCGCTGCGGACCAGCGCGGGCCGGTCGCGCGCATCCAGCCGTGCCTCGGTGACCACGAACTGCGCCGACGGCTTCTGCCCTTGCCCGGAGGCAAGACGGACCTGGCCGCGCGCCGCCAGCGCTCCTCCGTCGCCGGCCGGCAGCATCGCGGGCGTGAAGAGGAGCAGCGCCGCCAGATCGCGCACGTCGACCCCGACATCGAAGGCGAGCGGCGAGGCGGAGAGGTCCCCTTGCGCCGACAGGCTCCAGCGCTCGGCAACGGAGAGCTCGCCCTGGAAGTCGCCGTGGACGACGCGCACCGCGAGGCGCGGCTCCATGGCCGCGGGAATCGGGTGTCCGTAAACGATCGCGTCGGACAGACTCGCCGACGCCGTCAGGTCGGGCTTGTCGAAGGGCCCCGAGCCGGCCAGCTCGAAGGAAAGCCGGCCGGAGACCTCGCGCGCCACCTCCGAGAGCGCTCCGAGCGCCTCGAGCGGAATGCCGTCTCCGGCCGCGCGCGCCTCGAACGTCTTCGCACGGTAGGCGATCGCGAGGCGCCCGCCGAGCATGCCCCCACCGAGGTCCGCGCGCACGTCGCCGAGCTCGAAGTGGCCGGGGGTCAGCTCCATGCGTCCGGTGATCCGCGCGACTTTCTGGCCCCAGATCACTGCGTCGTCGAGGGCCGCAGCGCCGGAACCGGTGACTCCCTCGGACGGGTTGCCGACGAGGGGAAAGCTCCCCGTCAGACGGCCCTCGATCGGGTAGTCGAGGTCCAGGTACTCGAGAAAGCGGGACACCGGAAAGTCCTTGGCCGTCACGGCCAGGTCCAACGTGGGGCGCGCCGGGTCCTTGCGGTACCGCACCGTTCCCTCGAGCGAAATCGTCGCGCTCCCTTCGTATGCCCTTAGCGGATGAAATAGGAAGGCGCCGTCGTGCATGTCGGTTGCTCCGCGCACGCTGCCGAAGAGCACCCCGCCGTACAGCGCGTTCTCGGCCGAAAACTTCGCCGCCACATCGGGGTTGCCCCAGGACCCGGCGATGTGGCCCGAGACGTCACCGCTGCCGCCGAATCCGAGGGGGCTCGGCACGGAGCCGGACGCCCCGACGAAGTTCTGGAAGAGGCGGTCCACCTCCGCCAGGTCGCGCGAACGCAGCTGGAAGTCGAAGTCGGGCAGCCACTCGCCGATGCGCAGCCCCCCGGTCGCCTCGAGGGTCGACGAGGGGAATCGGAAGGTCGTCCCCTCGAAGCCGATGCGCCCGTCCACGACCGGAAGAGTGCCGCCGCCGCCGATCGGGATCCCGAAGCGGCCCCGGACGATCGAGACCGCAGGGCCCGGCTCGATCGAGAGCTTCGCCGCGCCGTTGGAGCGCGTGATGCCTCCCTCGGACCAATGCAGCGTCGCTGCGAGCGCCGCCGATCCCGAAAGCCCCGTGCCCGGAAGCCTGAGATCGCCGAAAAAGCGCTCGACCGAGATGCCCTTGCCTTCGAGCGAGAGGGTCATGGGCGAGGGGCGGCCGTGGCCGGCGAGATTCTCGATGCGGTAGACGCCGGAAATGTCGCCCCCCGCGTAGCGCGCCTTCTCGATCCGCGCGACGAGCGCGTCCGGGCGGGCGACCACCGCGGCCTCGAAGCCTTCGAGCAGAAAGCCCTTGGCGTCGAGCGAAGCCACGCCGAGCCGCCCCGCGATCCGGAAGCCCCCCTGCGGCGGCAGCGAAAGCTCGGCGTCCACGCGCGCGTCGCCGGCGAAGCCGAGCGCCGAGTGAAACACTCGCTCGACCTCGGCCACGTGGAGCTCGCCCGTGGCCCGCAGGAGGATCTCCGGGTTCTTCAAGTCCTCGACCGAGCCCGACGCGCGCAGCTCGCCGAAATCTCCCACGATGCGCAGCGAATCGATCTGCACGCCCGACGCGGGGCCCGAGCGGAAGGCGAGGTCCACGCCGAAGACGAGCGGCTCGTCGCCGGACAGGCGCAGCGTCGTCCTGCGGCAGGCAAGCGACCCGCGGTAGTTGTTGCCCGGCAGCGAAGCGAGCTCGGCCGCGAAGTTCTCGAGTCGGCCGTCGATGTCCGACTTACGCCCCTCGAACCCAAAGGTGCCCTGCTGCACGACGAGCTCCCCGATCTTGACCGAGAGCCCGCCCTTGGACGCCGGCCGCGAAAGGCCCGGCGGAAGATTCCACGTCCCGTCGGGAAACTGGACCAGCGAGACCTTCGGGTGGAGCGCGCGCACACGTCCGAAACGCAGCTCGCCCCCCGTGACCGAAACGCCGCCGCCGATCGTCAGTTCCTCGGCCTCGAGCAGCGGGCCCTCCGGGGCGCGCGGGTCGTTGCCCACGCGCACGTCGGCCAGGTGCACCGAGGGAGGAAAGATCGAGAAATCCACGCGCCGGAAGCTCACCGGCCGCTGGAGCAGCTGCGAGAGCCGCTGCTCCGAAACGCCCTGGAAGAGCGACTGGAACCGGTCGGAATTCCAGATCGCGTAGCCGGCGAGAACGAGGAAGACGACGACGACGAGAAAGAGTCGGGACGTCGAGAGAGGTTGCGCCTCGTGCGGCGCCTCATCCCCCTCTTCCATGCCTGCCTAGCGTCCTGTAACCGAAGTCACGATCGCCATCTCTTCGCTCGAAAGATGCAAGAAGGCCCAAGAGCGAGGGCCACGGTGGTTGTCAGAAGCCGCCTGGCGCTATCGAAACTTCGGTGACAGAACACTAAACTCCCCAGGACAGCTTGCCGGCGAGCTGATCGAAGTGATCGGACTCGGCGGGGCGCAGCAGGGTCACCGAGGAAGCGCTCGACCTCACGTCGACCGGGCTACCGGCGAGCATCGGGAACCCCTCCTGCCCGTCGAGGGTCAGATACACGCCGCCGTCGCGCCGCTCGGGCCCGAGAACGCGCACGCGGATTCGCGTGGACGCCGGAACGACGAGCGGGCGCTGCCCGAGCGTGTGGGGACAAATGGGCGTGATGACGATCGCCGGAAGGGCCGGATGCAGGATCGGTCCCCCGGCGGAGAGGTTGTAAGCGGTCGAGCCCGTGGGCGTCGAGACGATGACGCCGTCGGCGCGAAACTCGGCCACCGGGCGTCCGTCGAGCTCGATCGTGAACGTCGAGATGCGGGCCAGTGCTTCGCGATTCAGGACCGCGTCGTTCAGGACGCGGTACTTGCCGTGGTGCGGCCCGCGGGCGATGGACACGTCCATCCGCCGCCGCCGGTCCTCCCGGAATCGGCCAGCGAGAACGTCGTCGAGGCGCCCGGTCACTTCCTTCTGCGAGAGCCCTGCGAGAAAGCCGAGCAGCCCGAGGTTGACCCCGAGCAGCGGCGTGCCCGGGGGCGCGGCGCGGGCGACCGAGAGCAGGGTCCCGTCGCCGCCGAGGACGAGCACGAGGTCCGTCTCCCGCGCGATCCGGGTGCGGGCCACTGCGCCCGGGCGGCGCAGGGCTTGCGCGGTTTCCGTGTCGAAGACCACGCGGCGGCCCCGGCGCTTGAGCGCCTTCTCGAGAGTCGCCGCCAGATCCACCGCCTTAGCGGAGCCGATCTTGGCAACGATCCCGACTCGCCGGAACTTCGGCGCGGAGCGGTGGGACCCCTTCATCCTGCTCAATTTACACGAAATCCGAGCAGAAACTCCTCGTTGCCGCGGGCCCCCCGGATGGGCGCCGGCATCGACCCGAGAACCTCGAGGCCGAGCCGCTGGCCGGCCTCCTCGATCTCGAGAACCACGCGCCGCCGCACCTCTTCCGATTTCACGACGCCCCCGCGGGGAACCTCCGCGCGACCGGCCTCGAACTGGGGCTTGACGAGCGTCACGATCGCGGCGCCCGGCTTCACGAGGCCGGCGACCGCAGGCAGGATGAGGCGCAGCGAGATGAACGAGACGTCTACCACGGCGAGGTCGACGCGCTCGGGGACCTCGACGGCGGACAGCGACCTCGCGTTGACCTTTTCGTGGACGACGACACGGGCGTCGGATCGGATGCGCGCGTCGAGCTGTCCGTGGCCGACGTCCACGGCGTACACCCGCGCGGCGCCCCTCTGCAGCAGGCAGTCCGTGAAGCCCCCCGTCGAGGCTCCGACGTCGAGGCACACGAACCCCGCGGGGTCGATCGCGAAATGGTCGAGGGCCGCGGCGAGCTTCACGCCGCCCCGCGACACGTACGGGTGCGGCGGTCCCGACACGGCGATCTCGGCGGACTCGTCGAAGCTCGCCCCCGCCTTGGCTCCTGGCCGCCCGTCCACCTCGACGAGCCCGGCGAGGATCAGGGCCTGCGCCTTCTCCCGCGTCGGCGCGAGGCCCCGCTCGACGAGGAGCAGATCGAGGCGCCTCTTCGACTTCAAAGCGCGATCACGACCTTCATCGATCCCTCGGGCTCCCGCGCCCGCGCGAACGCCTCGACGGCCTGCGCGATCCCGAAGCGATGCGAGACGAGGTCGGCGACCGGAATCCGGCCGCTCGCGATCGCGGAGAGCGCCTCGCGCGTGTCGTCGGGGCCGCAGGAATAGGACGGAACGACGGAGATCTCCCGGAAGTAGAGCTCATAGAGGTCCACCGGCCAGACCTCTCCGGGCGGCGCCATCGTGAAGACGAGCAGCGTGCCGCCGGGTGCCACCGCCTGCAGCGCTTCGCGGATCACGTCGGACTTGCCGGGACAGACGAAGACGAAGTCGAACCCGCGCCCGTTCGAGAGCCGCCGCGCGCCGACGGCCAGCGGTTCGCTCGCGACGTCCACGACGCCCTCGGCCCCGCTCGCCAGGGCGAGCGCGAGGCGGGAACGGACGAGATCGGCCGCGCCGATCCCGATGGCCCCGGACGCTCGCGCCACGCGCAGCGCGAGCTGCCCCGCCGTGCCGAGGCCCACGCAGAGGAAGGAACGGCCCGCCGCGAACCTGCCCCGCCGGAAGGCCTTGAGCACCGTGGCCAGGGGCTCGGTGAAGCAAGCCTGCTCGTCGGAGACGCCGTCGGGAATCTTCTGCGTGTCGCGCGAGAGATTCCCCGCCGGGATCCGCACGGCCTCGGCCATCCCGCCTGGATCCAGCTGCGAGGAGCGCCACTCGGCGCAATGGACGTACAGTCCGCCCTCGCATTCCCGGCAGGAGAAGCACGGCGCGTGGTGGTGGGGGACGACGCGATCGCCGGGAGCGAAATCGGTCACGTCTTCGCCGACGGCAAGGATCTCCCCCGCCAGCTCATGGCCGAGGACGCTGCCGGCCTTGCGCCGCGCGTACCAGTCGAGCAGGTCGGAGCCGCAGATCCCGGAAACGCGCGGACGCACGAGCGCTTCGCCGGGACCGATCGACGGCACGGGCATCTCGACGACGGCCACTGCCCCCGAGGCATCGATGCGAACGGCCTTCACGGGTGGGATTATCGGTCAGACGCGATGCGCTCGCGACCGCGCTGCTGGAGAAAAATGCGGTTTCGTAGGGGCGGCCCTTGGGCCGCCCGCGGGCGGGGGCAAGCCCCGCCTCTACGGCACCGAGGCGATCTCCCGCACGCCAGCGACGAGGCGCTCGATCTCCTCTTCGGTCGTGTAGCACGCGCAGCCCGCGCGCACGACGCCGTCCTTTTCACGGCCGAGGCGTCGGACGACCGTCAGAGCGTAGAAGTCACCGCTCGACGCGAAGACCGCGCGGCGGGCAAGGGCCTCGGCGACTTCGTCGGAAGTGCGGCCGTCCAACGCGAAAGAAATGGTCTGCGTCCGCGGCGCGCCGGGAGGCAACCCGTAGCGCGTCACGCCCTGGATCTGCCCGAGGCCGTCCCAGAGATGCTCGAAGAGGTGCTGTCCACGCGCGTGGAGCTCGGCAAACGCGGCCGCGAGCGCGGTCCGGCGCCCCAGGCCCGGCGCAGCGGCCAGCGAGGCCAGGAAATCCACTGCCGCTGCCGCGCCGACGATGGCCTCGTGGGAGAGGGTCCCGGTCTCCAGCCGTTCGGGCGCCCAACCGGGGGCCGGCTCGAGCTTCGGCACGTCCACCGTCTCCAGCAGCTCGCGGCGGCCCCAGAGCACCCCGAGGTGCGGCCCATAGAATTTGTAGGGGGAGCACGCGAGGAAATCGCAGCCGATCTGCCTGACGTCCACCAGGACGTGCGGCGCGTAGTGCACGGCGTCCACGAAGCAGAGGGCTCCCGCCGCGTGCGCCAGCTCTGCCGCCCGGCGCACGTCGTTGATGGTGCCGAGGGCGTTCGAGGCGCCGCCGATCGCGACGAGCTTCGTGCGGTGCGAGATGGCCTGCTCGAGATCGGCCCAGTCGAGATCTCCCGTCTGCGGCCGCATCTTCACCGTGCGGACCGTGACGCCCCGGTCCTTCGCGAGCGCCCTCCAGGGATCGATGTTGGCGTGGTGGTCGAGCTCGGTCACGACGATCTCGTCCCCCGGGCCCCACTGCCGCCCGAGCGCCCGGGACAGGTGGAAGGTCAGCGTCGTCATGTTCTGGCCGAACACGATCTCGGACGCGTCGGCGTTCAGGAAATCCGCCAGGGCCGAGCGGGCCGCGGCGAGGGCGGCATCCGTCTCGACCGAGCTCGGATAGCGCCAGTGGGTGTTGGCGTTGTGGTGGAGCAGGTAGTCGGACATCGCGTCCACGACCGCGCGCGGGACCTGCGTGCCGCCCGGGCCGTCGAAGTACGCGACGGGGCGGCCTTCGTGCACGCGTTCGAGCGCGGGAAAGTGGCCGCGAATGGTCTTCACGTCGAGGACGGACCTGAGTGCGGTCTGCATGGCGGCCGAGAATATCAGCCGAGGGGCGATTTCGAGCTAATCTCCCCCACACGCAACGCCATGGGACGACCTCAGACTCGATGACGCGAATCCAGGAGAAGGACGCGATCCGCCTCGCCCGCTCCCTCTACGGGCTCGCGGCGGCCGCGCGCGAGCTGCCGAGCGAGCGCGATCAGAACTTCGCGCTCTCGACCGAGCGCGGCCCTTTCGTTCTCAAGATCTCGGGCGCTTCGGAGAGGCGCGAGGTCCTCGACCTGCAGAACGATGCCCTCGGATGGCTCGCGGTGCGGGCGCCGGCGCTGCCGCTGCCGCGCCTGTGCCCGACGACCGACGGGGCCTCCATTGGCGAGGCCGACGGACGCCTGCTCAGGCTGCTCACTTACCTGCCGGGCACGATCCTGGCCGACGCGAGGCCGCAAACCGCCAGGCTGCTCGGCTCGGTCGGACGCTTGCTGGGCGAGCTCGACCGGGCCCTCGAGGGATTCATCCACGCGGCCGCCCGGGGGCGCGACCTGCTCTGGAACCCGGACCGCGCTCTCGAGATCATCGCCCGACACCGGGAGGCCATCCGGGACCCCGAGCGCCGCGCCCTCGTCGACCATTTCGTCGCCGAGCACGAGCGCGCCGTCGTGCCGATCACGGGGCGGTTGCGGCGCAGCATCATTCACAACGACGCCAACGACTACAACGTCCTCGTCGGCGAACCGACGCCGGCGGGGCGCCCCGTGTCGGGCCTGCTCGACTTCGGCGACATGGTGGAGACCTGGACCGTGTGCGAGCTCGCGGTGGCAATCGCCTACGCGATCTTCGGCAAGGAGGACCCGGTCGCGACCGCCTGTCAGCTCGCGGCCGGATACGATCCTGTGAATCCGTTGACCGACTCGGAGCTCGAGGCTCTGTGGAACCTCACGGCGATGCGGCTGTGCACGAGCGTGTGCCTCTCCGCGCACCGCCGCTCGGCGCAGCCCGACAACCTCTACCTGATGGTCAGCGAGACCCCGGCCTGGGAGGCGCTCGAGCGCATGCGGACCGTGCACCCCCGGCTGGCCCACTACCGTCTGCGCGCCGCCTGCGGGCGCACACCCTGTCCGCAGACTCCGGCGATCGAAGCGTGGCTCGGCGCGCACCGATCCGAGATCGGGCCGGTCGTCGACGGGCCGCTCGACAAAGCCGTCGTCTTCGACCTCTCGGTCGGAAGCCCCCTGTTCGCAACGCCCGCGGAGACGACCGACACGCCGGCCATGACCACGAAGCTCTTCGGAGCCATGCGCGCGCGGAGCACGCCGATCGGGATCGGCCGCTACGACGAGGCGCGGCTGCTCTACATCAGCGATGCGTTCGCGGGATCCGGCGGGGAACATCCCGAGCGGCGGACCGTGCACATCGCGATCGACATCTTCTTGGAGCCCGGCTCCCCCGTCCTCGCGCCCCTGCCCGGCCGCGTTCACAGCGTGCGCGACAACGCGGCGCGGCTGGACTACGGCCCGACCGTCATCCTCGAGCACGCGCCCGAGGCGGCGCCGATTTTCTACACGCTGTACGGGCACCTGGCGCGCGCCTCGGTCGCCCACCTCGCGGCGGGAGACCGCGTCGAGCGGGGCAAGACGATCGGCTCGATCGGGCCGGCGCCGGAGAACGGCGACTGGCCGCCCCACGTTCACTTCCAGCTCATCGCCGACATGCTCGACATGCGAGGCGACTTTCCCGGCGTCGCCGCGGCGAGCGCCCGGGCGGCGTGGCTCTCACTGTGCCCGGATCCCAACCTCATTCTCGGCGGCCCGCCGCGCTTTCGCGCCGCGCGGGAGCAGGGAGAGCGCCTCGGGTCCGAACGGCGGCGGCGCCTCGGGCCGTCGCTCTCGCTCTCCTACCGCGCTCCCCTCGAGATCCTTCGCGGCGCGGGCACGTATCTCTACGACGCGACCGGTCGCGCGTACCTCGACATGGTCAACAACGTCGCGCACGTCGGGCATTGCCACCCCAGGGTCGTGCGCGCCGGCTCCCGGCAGATGGCGGTCTTGAACACCAACACGCGGTACCTCCACCCGTCGATCGTTCGCTATGCGGAGCGGCTGACGGCGACGCTGCCCGACCCGCTCTCGGTCTGCTTCTTCGTCTGCTCCGGCAGCGAAGCCAACGAGCTCGCGCTCAGGATGGCCCGCGCCAGGAGCGGAGGCCGCGGCGTCGTCGTCGTGGACGGCGCGTACCACGGCAACACGCAGGGGCTGGTGGACGTCAGCCCTTACAAGTCCGAGGGCCCCGGCGGACAGGGGCTGCCGGCGTGGGTCCGCAAGGCTCCGATGCCCGACGACTACCGCGGGCTCTACCGGCGGGACAATCCCGCGCGCGGAGAGAAATTCGCCAGCCACGTCGGGGAGGCGTTCGCAGCGCTGCGCGCCGGCAACGTCCGGCCCGCCGCCTTCCTGTGCGAGAGCCTGCTCTCCTGCGGCGGCCAGATCGAGCTGCCGCCGGGCTACCTCGCAGCGGCGTACGTCCACGCCCGCAGCGCCGGCGCGGTCTGCATCTCCGACGAGGTCCAGGTGGGCTTTGGCCGGATCGGCGAGCGCTTCTGGGGCTTCGAAACGCAGGGCGTCGTGCCGGACATCGTCACGATGGGCAAGCCCATCGGCAACGGGCATCCGCTCGGGGCCGTGGTCACGACGCCCGAAATCGCAGCCGCCTTCGCGAACGGGATGGAGTACTTCAACACGTTCGGCGGCAATCCCGTCTCCTGCGAGATCGGCCTCGCCGTGCTCGATGTCATTCGCGACGAACAGCTGCAGGAACGAGCGCGCACCGTCGGCGGCCGCCTGAAGCAGGGCTTGCTCGATCTGCTCGACCGGCACCCGATCGTCGGCGACGCGCGCGGGCTCGGCCTTTTCCTGGGCATCGAGCTCGTCCGCGACCGCGCCGCCCGGGCGCCGGCCGCCGACGCGGCCGCCTACGTCGTCGAGCGCATGAAGGACCACGGCATCCTGCTCTCGACCGACGGCCCCGAGCACAACGTGATCAAGATGAAACCGCCGCTGAGCTTCTCCGAGGCCGACGCCGACCGCGCCATCGCGGCCTTCGACCGCGTGCTCTCGGAAGACTTCGTGAGGGGAACATGAAAAGACTGGTCCGGATCCTCGGCTGCCTGCTCCTCGGGTCACTTTCGCAAAGCGCCGCAACCGCCGCGCCCGCGCCCAGGACGGAGAACGTCGTCGTCATCGTGACCGACGGCCTGCGCTGGCAGGATGTCTTCCGCGGCGCGGAGACGGCCCTCGTCAGCGACAAACCGGGCGGCGTCGAGGACGTCAACGCGACGAAGGCCGCGTTCTGGCGCGAGACTGCGAGTCAGCGGCGCGAGGCGCTCCTGCCCTTCCTTTGGACGACCATTGCGAAAGAGGGCCAGATCTATGGCAATGCCGACATCGGGAGCGCCGCGCAGGTCACCAACGGCTACAAGTTCTCCTACCCCGGCTACAACGAGATCATCACCGGCGCGGGCGACCCGCGCATCGACAAGAACGAGTTCGGCCCGAACCCCAACGTCTCCGTCTTCGAGTGGTTCAACGGCATGCCGGAGCTCCACGAGCGCGTCGCCGTCGTCGCGGGCTGGGACGTCTTCCCCGCCATCTTCAACCGCGACCGCAGCCGCCTGCCGATGCGCACCGGCTGGGATCCGCCCGTGACGGGCAAGGCGACGCCGCGCGAGGAGCTGCTCAACACGCTCTACCGCACCACCACGCGTGAGTTCTCCGACATGCCGTGGGATGCGTTCCTGCAGCAGACGCTGCTCGGCTACGTCGAGAAGTACAAGCCGCGCCTGCTCTTCGTCGGCTACGGCGAGACCGACGAATGGGCCCACAACGGCCGTTACGACCTCGTCCTGCAATCGGCCCACAACGTGGACGGATTCATCCGCGAGCTCTGGATGGCGATGCAGACGATGCCCCAGTACAAGGACAAGACGACCTTCATCATCACGACCGACCACGGGCGCGGCGACGGCCCCGAGAACTGGAAGCACCACGACTGGAACGTGGAGGGGGCCGAGAACATGTGGATTGCCTTCCTCGGGCCGGACACGCCCGCGCTCGGCGAGCGCAGGAACGCGCCGCGCGTCACGCAGAGCCAGATTGCCGCGACCGTCGCCCGGCTGCTCGGGAAGGACTGGCAGGCGTTCAATCCGAAGGCGGCGGCGCCGCTCTCCGAGGCCATCGGCGGGCGGTAGCCGACTCAGCCTGTGATCTCGTATTCGTGGTCGGGGGGGCGGCCCTTGCGGCCGCCCGCGGGAGGGGGCAAGCCCCTCCCCTACGGCCCCCCGAGGGCAACCACCGCCGGCCCCGGCCGCGTCACGAAGAACCGCGACTGCTCGGTCACCGCCGGGAACCGAGCGGCGTACCGATCGGCCCAGCGGCGCCGGAATGCGTCGGCTCCCTCCGTCTTCACGAGGGCCCAGACGCTTCCTCCAAACCCTCCTCCGAACGCCGACGCCGCGGCCGCGCCGAGCTCGCGGCCCAGCCGCGCGAGCGCGATCGTTTCGGGAACCTGGTTGCCGAGGCATTGCTCGGCGAGCGCCTGGGACCGGTCCACGAGCTCGCCCACCAATCCGACCTCGCCCTTGACGAGCAGGTCGCCGACGGTGGGCACGATGCGCATCGTCTCCTCGAGGAACTGGTCGAGCCGGCCGCCGAGGAACTCCCGCGAATAGCCCTCGACCGGCAGGAGGCGCAGCAGGCTCCGGATGCGCGCGGGCGCGTCCAGCGTCTCCGACAGTGCGGCCTGGAGCGACTCGTCGCGGCGGCCCGTGGAGCGGTTCCAGAGGGCGAGGATTGCCGAGACGGCGAGCGAGAGGCGGTTGTAGCTTTCGCGGGCGTCCCCGGTCTTGTCGGAGGCAACGCCGCTCGAGGCGACGACGAAGCTCCAGTCGCCCGCGAGCGGCATCGAGCGCTCGTGGCGGACCGGGCAGAACGAGTACTGGGCGATCTCGCCCGCGCGGCAGCACAGGATCGCGGTCTGGTCCTCGCTGCCGCCGAACGTGCCCACGCCCCGGTCGCCGCCGAGCGCGCCGAAGCTCCGGCCATTCTCGAGGCAGCCGAGGTATCCGCCGAGGTCTTCGGGCCCGCGAATCTCGGCGGCGTACTCCGGGCGCTCCGACAACGCATTCACGTCCGACAGCGCCGTAAAGAGGCCGACGACGAGCGCGCTCGAGCTCGACATCCCCGAGGCACGCGGCAGGTCGCTCGCGAAGGCGATGTCGGCGCCGCGCAGCTCTCCGGGGAAGTTCTGAGCGATCCGGGCTGCCACCGTCTGCGCGTACACCATCCAGCCCGCCGCCGACGGCACCAGGTCGGCGTCGAGCGGCACCTCTCCCGCCAAGCCGCGGCCCGCGTCGGCAATCCGCACGATCCGGTCCGACCGGGGCACGGCGCCCACGCAGAATCCGCGGCCGAGCGCGCAGAGGAGGCTGCGTCCGCCGGCGTAGTCGGTGTGCTTTCCGAGGATCTCGATGCGGCCGGGGACGAACCATCGGCGCGCCGCCGAGTCCGCGGGGTGCCCGAGCCCGCGCAGGGCAAGGTCCACGTCGGCAAAGAGCTCCTTCTTCCGGCGCGCCTCGGCCGGCAGCAGGCCTTGCGCGAGCAGCCGCTCCTCGACCCCACTCACGGGCGCGGCTCGATTCCTCGCAGGCGCTCGGCGACCGCGGCAATGTCGCCGCGCGTCGAGAGGTCCAGGACTGCCTCGGTGCAGGGCACGGCGCGAAAGCACAGGCCCATCTCCCGAATCCCGAAGGCTACGGCCTGCGGAAGCTCGAACTCTCCCCGCGCGGAGCGCGGCACGCGCCGGCACGCCTCGAAGATCGCGGGCGAAAACCGCCAGAGGTTCATGCTGAGGAGCACGGCGCCGCCCTCGCCCCCATCGGCTGGCGACGACGCACCCGGTTTCTCCACCACGGCGGAAAGATACCCGCCGGCGTCCACTTCCAGGACCGCATAACGCTCCACGCGCTGCCTCGGGAAGTTGCTGGTTTCGAGCAGCGCCTCGCGCTCGAACACGGGCAGACCCGGCTCGCCGAGCAGGGCGAGCGCGCGGATGGCCGAAACCGGGTAGTAGTTGTCGCAGTTGAGCGCGAGAAAGTCATCGCCGCCCATCAACGACTCAGCCGCCAGCAGCGCGTTCGCCGTACCGACGGGCAGCGCCTGGACGGCGAATGCGACGCGGACCCGCGCCGGCGGCGCTGCCGCGTAGTGGTCGCGGATCGCATTGCCCCCGGGCCCGACGACGATGCAGACCTCGCGGATGCCGGCGTCGGCAAGCGCCGAGAGCACGTAGTCGAGAAACGGCCGACCGAACGGGACCATGCCCTTGCGCCCCGAGTCGGCCGCCGCGGCCTGCGCGGAATCGAGGCGCGCGGCCGGGTCCGGCTGCGCCATTCGGGTGCCGCGGCCCGCGGCCAGGATGACGGCGCGATCGACGGTGGCTGGCAAGCGCCCGGATTTTAGCCCGAGCGGCTCCGCTACCGGTTCAGACGCTGCGCGCCCGGCGCACACTCCCGCCGAGCGAGTAGTCGAACAGCAGGTCGAAGCCCCCGGGGTCGCGGCTGCCGTAGCCGCGCAGCCGGAACCGGAGCGTCGTCCTGTCGAGCCAGCGCACGGCTTCGAGGTAGACGTGGCGGTTGCCCGTTCGCTCCCCCATCAACGGATGAGCGCGCTCGAGCTCGGCTCCGAGGTCCACCGGCGTGGCGGGACGATCCGGGAAAAACACCCTGGCCGACGACGCATCGCGGTTGTCCCGATCCGTGATCGCCAGCGCGCTCCCGTCCGGCGCCCACAGGACGATCGCCGCAAGCCCGTACGGCTGCAGCAGCCGCGAGGCGCCGGTCTTGAGGTCACGGAGGTCCAATGCATGGCCGCCGGTGGACGCTGCCTCGACCACCGCGTAACGGCCCGTGGGATCCTTCGCCTCGGCCGCGCCGGGAAACGACACGGGATCGGATGCCGACGCGGCGAGCAGCAGCGCGAGGGCCAGCGGCCGGATCATGCGCCCGCCCACAACCGCGACGGCCGCCAGCGGAATCGCTCGAGCGCGACGCGGCCGCCGGCGTCGAAACGCACGCGCTCGCGCACGAGCAGCAGCCGCTGCACGCGCCCAGCCGGCCCGCCGTCCGAGCGCTCGCTGACCTCGCCCCGGGCGTTGATGACCCTGTGCCAGGGCACGCCGCTGCCCTCGACGAGCGCGTTCAGAGCGTAGCCCACGAGGCGAGCGCGGCCCGGCAGCCCCGCCAGCACGGCAACCTGCCCGTAGGTTGCGACGCGGCCGCGGGGGATTCTCGCCACGATGGCGTAGATCTTCCGATGCGAGTCGCTCATTGCCCGACCCGCGCGGCGACCGCGTAACGAACGCCCTCGCCGCGTGCCTGCGCCTCGAGAAAGCGCGGGAGGTCCTCGAGGGTCCCGCGGGCTGCGATCAGCGGGCGGGGATCCACTTCGCTCGAGGCCAGTGCATCCATTGCGGCCCGCGCCTCCGCGGGCGTGTAGTGGAACGACCCGCACAGCGTGATCTCGGCGTAGTGGAGCCGCGCAGCGTCGAAGCTCACGCGCGCGCCGGGCGCGCAGCCCCCGAAGAGCAGGACCTGGCCGCCCGGCCGCACGAGCTGTGCAAGGCGCTCCCAGACCGCGCGATCGCCCGTGCAATCCACACCGATGTCGGCAACGCCCAGGGCTTCCGGGCCCTCGCGCGTCAGGTCCACGAAGCGCGCACCGTACCGTTGGGCGAGCGCCGCGCGCTCCGGGCGCCGGCTCGCAACGACGACCTCGAGCCCGCGCCGCGACGCCACCGATGCCCACAGGAACGCGAGGGCTCCGGCACCGTAGACGAGCAGGGAACCCGAGGGCGCGCGCAGGCGATTCCAGCCGTGGAGCACCGCGGCAAGCGGATCGAGAAATGCCGCGACTTCATCGTCGAGGCCCGCGGGAACTCGGTGCAGGTTCGCGACGACGACGCCGGCCGGGATCCGGACGTATTCGGCAAACGCGCCCCACATCCGATCCGTGTGCCCGACCGCGCAGAGGTTGGCGCGCCCGGCGCGGCAGTCCGCGCACTGCCCGCAGGGCCCCGAGATGCCGGGCACGGCGCGATCTCCGACCTTCCAGCCGCTCACGCCTTCGCCGACTTCGGACACCTCCCCGCAGAGCTCGTGGCCCATCGTCACGGGCAGCGCGATGCGCGAGTGACCGCGCGCGAGAAGTTTGAGATCCGTCCCGCACGTCAGCGCCGCGCCCATGCGCAGGACCACCTCGCCCGAGCCCGGGCGGGGCCGCTCGCGCTCCTCTTCCCCGTACTTGCCGACCGCGGACTGGACGAACGCCTTCACGACTTCCGCGCGCCGATGAAGCGCGCGAGATCGGGCAGGACTCCGCCACCGCGGGGCAGCGACTCGGCCGTTGCCACGGCCTCCGCGATGTTCTCCGCGAGCAGCGTGCGCGAGCGCTCGACGCCCCACACGACCGGAAACGTGGCCTTGCCCGCCGCGGCATCCTTGTTGGAAGCCTTGCCGAGCGTTGCGGCATCGGACTCGACGTCGAGCAGGTCGTCCTTGATCTGGAAGGCCAGGCCGATCCGGCGGCCGTAGAGGTCCACGCGCGAAAGCGTGGCTTGGTCCGCGCCGGCCAGGATCGCCCCCGTCATCAGCGAGGCGCGCATCAGGCGGCCCGTCTTGTTCTCGTGGATGCGCGTCAAGAGCTCGGCCGTCGGCGAAGCCTCCGTCTCCGCCTCGATGTCGGCCATCTGGCCGCCGATCATGCCCTGCGTCCCGATGGCCTCGACGACCGTCTGCAGGACGCGGACCTTGGCCGCGGCGTGCTCCTCGGCCTTCGGGTAGAGGGCGAAGACGCCGAGGCCGTGCGTCAGCAGCGCGTCGCCGGCGAGGATCGCGGTCGCCTCGCCGAACACGACGTGGCATGTCGGCACACCGCGGCGCAGATCGTCGTTGTCGAGCGCGGGCAGGTCGTCGTGGATGAGCGAGTAGGTGTGAATCATCTCGAGGCCGCACGCGGGCTCGAGGACCTCGACCGGCACGCCGAGAACGTCCGCGGCCGCCAGGCACAGGATCGGCCGCAGCCGCTTGCCGCCCGCGAAAACCGAGTGCCGGATGGCGCGATGCAGGTTGGACGGCCAGGCGGCCTCGGCCGGCAGCAGCCGGTCGAGGCCGCGGTCCACTTCCTCGCGCCGGGACGCCAGGTACGACCCGACGTCAGTCGCGCTCGTCATCGTCGTCCTCCGCGGCGCGGCCCGGATTCGGGTCGAAAGGCGCGGTCTTCCACTCGCCCTCCGATTCCTGGAGCACGATCTCGACCGACTTCTCCACCTCGCCGAGCTTCTTTTCGCAGAACCGCGCGAGCTCCATCCCTTCCTGGAACAACGCGAACTGGGCGTCGAGGCCGCGGTCCTCCCCTTCGAGCTCGGCCACGATTGCCTCGAGGCGCGCCATCGCCTCTTCGAAGCTCTTCTCTTTCTTTGAACGCGCCGTCACGATTCCTCCTCCCGATCACCGAACAGCGGCCCTGCACCGGCAAGCCGCCCACCGTCGCGCACTACGGCGCCGAGCTCCCCGTCGTGGAGCCGGACGCGAATGCGCTCTCCCACCGCCACCTGCTCGGCCGCCGTGATCGGCGCGGCCGAGCCCTCCCGGAAAGCCACCGCGTAGCCGCGCGCGAGCACGGCGAGCGGGCTCAGGATCTCGAGCTTGCGGGAAAGCTCCTGCAGGCCCGCTCGCCGCCGCTCGAGCCGCCGCCCCGAACGTTCACCGAGCATGGACGTCAGGTTGGCGACGCGGTCGCGGCGCCGCGCCAGCTCTGCCACGCGCGAAAAGTCCTCGAGCAGCCGCCGCGCCGCCGCCACGCGCGCCGCGTACTCGGACGGCCGGCGGGAGAGCAGCGTGACGAGCGCGTCGCGGCTCTGCACGATCTGCTCCTTCCACTCCCGGATGCGCCTCGGGAACCCGAGGACCGCGTCCGACCGCGCATGGCCCGCGAGGTGCGCCCGCTCGAGGACGAGGCGCGAGCGCAGCGCGCGCAGGACCGCCCGCCGGGCAAGACCCACGCGCCGCTCGATCTCGTCCTTGCGCTCGACGACGAGCTCCGCCGCCGCCGAAGGCGTCGGCGCCCGGAGGTCGGCCACGAGGTCCGCAATCGTGACGTCGGTCTCGTGTCCCACCGCCGAGATCGTCGGCATCGCCGACGCCGCGAGCGCGCGCGCCACTCTCTCGTCGTTGAAGGGGGCAAGGTCTTCGGGCGAACCGCCGCCTCTGGCGAGGATCAGCACGTCGAAGCCGCCGCGGCGGTTCAGGTGCGCGATTGCGGCCGCGATCTCCGAGGCCGCGAGCTCTCCCTGGACGTGGACCGGGTACACGGTGATGGCCAGGCCCTCGAAGCGCCGCGCCAGCACGTGCAGGATGTCGCGGATGACGGCTCCGGTGGGCGACGTCACGACCGCGATCCGCCGCGGGAGCCTCGGGATCGCGCGCTTGCGCGCGGGGTCGAAGAGCCCCTCGGCCTCCAGCCGCGCCTTCAACTGCTCGAAGGCCAGCTGCAGCGCGCCACGGCCCACGGGCTCGACGGCAAAGGCCTTGATCTGGAACTTGCCCTGCGGGGCATAGAGGTCGAGCGCGCCGCGCACGACGACCTCGAGGCCAGGCTCCATCCGGAACGGCACGCGCTTCAAGTCCGAGGCAAAGATGATGGCGGGCAACGAGGCCGTCTGGTCCTTCAGGGCGAAATAGCCGTGGCCGCCGCGCAGGTCGAAGCGGCCGATCTCCCCGACGACCGACACGTCCCTCCAGGTCGCCCGGAGCACACCGGACACCTCGGCGAGCAGCTCCGAGACCGTATAGGGGCGCGGCGGCGCGGAGACGGGAACCGGACGCGGGAGCATCGGGAGATTCTAATCTCCGCCCGCTTTCGCGGCGCCCGAAAAGGGCATCGCGAAAACGAGCAGCGTCGCCATCTCGACTTCCGTGTCGCCGAAGTTGTACTCGAAGAGGCCGGCGACCGCCAGCGCAGCGCCCGCGAGCAGCGCCCCGGCCCAGAGCGCCGCCTGCTGCGGAGGGTCGCCCTGCCGGGCGAGCACGGCCGCGCGGGCCAGAACGAGCCCGACGAGGACGAGGTACGCGGCCGCGGCGAAGAGGCCGTTAGCCGCGGCGATCTGGATCACGTTGTTGTGGAGGTGCGGCACGCTCCAGCGCGGCGCGTCGGGATCGCGGTAGAGCGGGTAGTAGCGCTTGACCATTTCGGGCCCGAGGCCGAAGACGGGAAAGTCCCGGACCATCCGGGCGCCCGCCCTCGCCATCGCGATCCGGTCGCGGTTGGTCGGGTCCGAGAGATCCGTCGTCGATCGGATGCGGTCGCGGATTCCCGCCGGGGCGAGGAGGTAGACGACGACGAGAACCGGGGCGACCCAGAGCAGGGTGCGCGGGCGCCGCACGGCCGCGTAGACGACGAGCGCCGCCACCACACCCACGTACGCTCCGCGCGTGAAGGTCAGCAGGAGCGCCGCAAAGGGAATCAGGCAGCAGAGTCCCAGCACCCGCCAGCGCCCCGAAGCCTCCAGTGCGTAGCCGAGCAGCAGGCAGCCGGCCAGCATCGTGATGCCCGAGAAAGTCATGTAGTGCGAGAGCGTGCCGCGGATCCGGCTCTGGAGGTCGTTGCCCCCATGGAGGAACTGCCAGATCCCGTAAAGCGCCAGGGCCGTTCCCGAGGCCGCGACCGCGAGGAAAACCGTCCGCGCGCGCGGCAGTGTGTCGCAAAGGTCCATGGCGATCGGGACGAGCAGAAAGAGCGAGAGCCCGGGCAGGTGCCGCGCGCTCGCGGCCGGGTCGCGCGAGAAGACGGCCGAGAGCACCGTCAGAAGCGCCAGCACGAGGAGGACGAAGCTGATGGGCGAGCGCAGGCTCTCCGGCAGCCGCCGCTCCCGCACGATCGAAGTCGTCCAGGCGGCGAGGACGAGCCCGGCGGCGATGTACGCCGGCGCGATGAACGGGGTCAGGAAGGCGAAGAGAACGAGGAAGGCGAAGGCGAGCCGGCGCAGAGGCACCCTTTCAGCGATCAGCGGTCAGCGACCCGCGGCCTCCGAGCCGGGCAGGGCTTCGTCGATCAGCATGACCGGGATGTCGGACACGATCGGGTACACCAGGTCGGCCTGCTTCGAGTAGAGGCCCTGGGTCACGACGGGCTCCTCGTCGCGAAACTTCTCCCGGTACTTGTCGACGAGCGCCTTGCGCGTGGATTCCTTCAACTCGACGAGCTCGAGCGGGCCCTTCGTCTTGGGACAGACGAGAATCGCGAGCAGCTCCGGATCGACCATGGGCGGAGTATATCGGTGGCGCAGCTCTTCAGAGCGACGCCAGGATCTCCTCCGGATGTCCCTTGACCGACACCTTCGGGTGGGCCTGGGCGATCTTCCCGTCCGGCCCGATCACGTAGGTGATCCGGGAGGCATTCCCGGCGCTGGCGTCGGCGGCGGCGCCGTAGGCCACGCCGATCTCCCGCTTCACGTCGCAGAGGAGGGGAAAGGGATAATCAAATTTCTTCGCGAAGGCCGCATTCTCCTCGACCGTGTCGAACGAGACGCCCAGAATCTCGGCATTCTTCTTCTGGAAGTCGGCGTAAAGGTCGCGGAACCCGCAACCCTCGATCGTTCAACCGGGTGTATCGGCCTTCGGATAGAACCAGAGGACCACGAACTTGCCCGCGTAGTCCGAAAGCCGGCGCGCGGCGCCCGTGTGATCCTGGACCGTAAAACCGGGGGCGGGGTCTCCAACGTTCAGCATCATCGGCTTCCTCCACATGGACTTCAGGAGCCCGATCATCGGCTCAAGTGCCTTCCCATGTTTCCTTCGCCTCATCATATGCGGGCAGGTCGATCGGCCAGCCGTTCTGTCGAAACCGCTCCCACTCCCAGACCTTCGCCCACTTGAGGAAGACGCCCCAGGCCTGGAGCGCGCAGAGGACGAGGCCGTGGCGGCCATCCAGAAAGCCGGCCTGGATCACGTACATCCGGACGAAACGCCACGAGGGGCGCAGGAGCAGCTCGATCGGGCCGGCACGGCGTCCCTGCCGGAACACGTCGGCGGCGCCCCAGGTCGCGTACCGGTGGAGTTTCTCCAGGTACTGTCCGAGTGAGCGGCACGTGTGGTGGATCATCGGCGACAGGAGTGTCGGCGTCGGTCCCTCCCCGGCGAGGTCCGCGTGAACGCGCCGGTTCGGGTACCGCGCCGTCCCGCGCTTGATCAGGCGGATGACCTTGTCGGTCGACCAGCCGGAGTGGCGGATGACGCGATCGAGGAACACGTTCTCCCGGCGGATGAAATAGTGGTCCACCTCGGGGCCCCGATCGAGGGCGCGCAGGATTTCCTGCGCGAGCGCGGCAGGAATCCGCTCGTCCGCGTCCACGATCAGCAGCCACGGCGTCGTCACCTGGTCCATGGCCCAGTTCTTCTGCGCCGCCGACCCGAAGTACTCGCGGTGGACGACCTTCACGCCGGGCATCGCGCGCGCGATCTCGACCGTGTTGTCGGTCGAGAAGGAGTCGACGAGCAGGATCTCGTCCACGAAGGCAAGGCTCTCGAGGCACTCGCGGATGTTGACGGCCTCGTTGAGGGTGGTGACGATGGCGGTGAGGCGCGGGCGCATAGGAATTCCCCTAGTCCACCCTCACCTGCACGCGCTCGATCTTCCTCGCCTTTCCGGTCGCTTCGTCGACGTCCACCACGCAGCCGGACAGGCGGATGTCCTTCTTGGCCGTCTCGAAGGATCGCGGGGTCTGGGAAAGGAACTTCTCGATGATGCGGTCCTTGGAGAAGCCGATGATGCCCTCGTACGCGCCCGTCATGCCGGCGTCGGAGAGGTACGCGGTGCCGCCCGGGCGGATCGTTTCGTCCGCGGTCGGCACGTGGGTGTGGGTGCCCACGACCGCCGAGACGCGGCCGTCGAGGTACCAGCCGATGGCGGCCTTCTCGGAGGTCGCCTCGGCGTGCATGTCGACGAAGATCACCTTCACGTCGCCCGCGCGCGCGAGCTCTTCATCGGCCACCCGGAAGGGCGAGTCGGCGTTGGCGGGCATGAAGACCTGACCCTGCAGGTTCAGCACGCCGACGGGAATGCCGGAGGCCGTCTGCTGCACCGTCCAGCCGCGGCCGGGGTTGCCCGGCGGGTAGTTCGCGGGCCGCAGCAATCGGTCCGACGAGTTCAGCGTGTCGTAGATCTCTTTCTTGTCCCAGATGTGATTGCCGGAGGAGAAAACGTCGATCGGCATCTTCGAGAGCTCCTCAAAGAGCTCGACCGTCAGCCCGAAGCCGCCAGCCGCGTTCTCGACGTTCACGATCGTGAAGTCCACCTTGTGGCGATCGATCACGCCCGTCAGCCCCTCGACGAGCGCGCGGCGGCCCGGCGCGCCCACGATGTCGCCGACGAAGAGGATGTGCATGCTCTAGCGCGCGTACTCGACGGCGCGCGTCTCCCGGATCACCGTGACCTTGATCTGTCCCGGATACTGCAGCTCGGCCTCGATCTTCTTGGCGATGTCGCGCGAGAGCCACAGGGCCTCGTCATCGGTCACGCGGTTGGCCTCGACCACGATGCGCAGCTCGCGCCCTGCCTGGATGGCGAACGCTTTCTGCACGCCCTTGAAGCCGTCGGCAATGTGCTCGAGCTTCTCGAGGCGCTTGACGTAGGTCTCGAGGATTTCGCGGCGGGCGCCCGGCCGCGCGGCCGAGAGCGCGTCGGCGCCGTTGACGAGGACCGCCTCGAGCGAGCGCGGCTCATAGTCGCCGTGGTGGCACTCCATCGCGTGGATCACCTCGTTGGACTCGCCGAACTTTTTCAGCACTTCCCGGCCGAGCTCGAGGTGCGTGCCCTCCATCTCGCGGTCGATGGCCTTGCCGATGTCGTGGAGGAGGCCCGCGCGGCGCACGACCTCGACGTTGGCGCCGAGCTCGGCCGCCATGTTCATCGCCAGCCAGCCGACTTCCTTGGAGTGCTGCAGCACGTTCTGGCCGTACGAAGTGCGGTACTTGAGCCGCCCGAGCATCTTGATGAGCTCCGGGTGAAGGTCCGGGATCCCGAACTCGAGCGCCGTGGCCTCGCCCTCCTGACGGATCTTTTCCCAGAGCTCGGAGCGCACCTTCTCGACGACCTCTTCGATACGGGCGGGATGGATGCGCCCGTCCACGATGAGCTTTTCGAGGGCGTGCCGCGCGACCTCGCGCCGCAGCGGCTCGAACGCCGAGATGACGATCGCCTCGGGTGTGTCGTCGATGATGAGGTCGACACCCGTCGCGGCCTCGAGCGCCCGGATGTTGCGGCCCTCGCGGCCGATGATGCGCCCCTTCAAGTCGTCCGAGGGCAGTTCGACGACCGACACCGTTGCCTCGACGACCGTGTCGGAGGCGAGGCGCTGGATCGCCATGCCGATGATCCGGCGCGCTTTCTGGCTCGCCTGCTCGTTGGCCTCTTCCTCGATGCGGCGGATCAGCCCGGCCGATTCGATGCGGGCCTCGTTCTCGACGGATTTCACGAGGTCCCGCTTGGCGTCGACCGCCGTCAGGCCGGCGATCTGCTCGAGCCGCTTGCGCTGCTCTTCGATGACCTTCTGGGTCTCGGCATGGGCCTCCTCGAGCTTCTTCTGGGCGTCGGAAACGGCCTTTTCCTTGCGGCTGAACTCCTCGTCCCGGCGCTCCTGCTGGGAGAGCTTTCGGTCGAGGTTTTCCTCTTTCTGCTGGACGCGATTCTCCAGGGTGGCAATCTCCTGCCGCCTCGCCTGGACCGTCTTGTCGAACTCGGCTCGCGCCGCGAGGACCTTTTCCTTGGCCTCGATGTCGGCCTCGCGTAGCCTGGAGTCGGCTTGTTTGCGGGCATCGGCCAGCGCCCGCTCGGCCTCGGTTCGAATGCCGAGGCGCTCAGACCCGACCTTCTTCCGCAGGAAGAAGAAGCCGATGGCCAGCAGCACCACGGCGAAAACGAGGCCCGCCGCGGCCGCCATCGCAAAAGTTGTATTCATTCGGCCCCCCCAAAAAGCCCGGGGGGCGCCTCAGGACGCGAGCGCGGCTACACGGCGAACCGGAAGAGTCTCTTCCGACGAGGGTTCAGCATCAACCGCCAGACCCTTCCACAGGACCACTCGTATTCCTTCGCGTGTCCCCGATACTCTCGGGGTGCCGACGCCTCGCCTTCAGGCGCCCAGGGCGTCGTCCAGTTTTCGAATCAGGCGTTCCACACGGGCCTTCGCATCCGTGGGGTCGCCCTGCCGTCGTTTTTCCGCCTGGTAAAGATCGTCCGAAATGTTCAGGGCGGCGAGAATCGCGATTTTCGTGGTGTCGACCGTCGCCGTCCGTTCCGCCACTTCTTTCATACGGGAATCGACGAAACGGGCCAGATCGTGAATGTAGCCGCTTTCGCCGTCGGCGCGGACGCTGTACGTCTGCCCGAAGATTTCGACCTGAGTCACACTGCCCCGCTTATCCAATCGTGAGCACTGACTCCTTTCCGACGCGAGTCTATTTCCTGTAGGCCAAGGGAGTCAACGGTTTAGGCCTAACCCGCGGCAGGCTTACGACTTCTTTTCGTCGGCGGCTTCGAGCGCGTGGATGAGCTTCTCCAGGCGCTCCCGGACCGTTTCCTGCTCCCGCTCGAGACGCTCGACGGCCCCCTTCGAGTCGCCGGCGTCTCTTTCCGACTTGCGGGCCGACGCCAGGTCGGACTTGAGCTTCTCATTCTCAGTTTCGAGCTGTTTGAGGCGTCCGAGCAGCCTCTCGATTTTCTTGTCCAGCGCATCGAAGACCTTGACGTTGTCCATGCTGTCCTACTCCCTTACGCAAACGTAATTCCAGGCCGGGAGACGAGCTCCTCGGCCAGGCACCGCACCTGGCGGTTGACTTCTTCCTGCTCGAGCGTCCGGTCCGGCGACCGGAACGTCAGGCGCACAGTCGTCTTCACCTGCCCCGCCGCAACCCCTGGCCCCTCGTACCGGTCGACGCACGAGACCGACTCGAGGTGCGGGAGCTCCCGGGAGCGCACGAGCTGCTCCAGTTCCCGCCAGGCCAGATCCTTGGGCTGAGCGAACGTCAGGTCTGCGCTGATGGCCGGAAGCGTCGAGTACTCCTCGAAGCGCGACGGCCGCTCGCCCGCGGGGATGGCGTCGACGAGGATCTCACCGGCGAACACGGCAGCCGCGAGCCCGCGCTTCTGGCGCTCCGGCCCCGAGACGAGACCGGCGATGCCGAGCAGGCCTCCCGAAAGCTTCTCCACCGTCGCGACCGCACCAGCGGTGAAACCCTCGACGTGGACCGGCTTCCAGACGAGCTCGGAAGCGGATGCCCACGGGCCGAGCAGCACCTCGACGAGACCCTTGGCGTCGAAGAAGTCGGCGGAACGCATTTTCTCCGGGACGCTCCAGTGCGAGCGGCGGTCACCGGCGAGGGCAAAGGCGAAGCGTCGCGATTCGTAGGATTCGGGCGTGTCCGATTCGCCGCGGGAGCCGAAAGCGCGGCCGACCTCGAAGAGCGCCGACTCCCGGGCGCCGTGGCGCAAATTGCGCGCGACCGCGTCGAGCAGGCCCGGCAGCAGCGTCGCCCGCAGGTGCCGGCGCGACGCGTCGAGCGGGTTCACGAGCGCAAGAGGCTCGAGCGCCGTGTCCGTCAGACGGAGCCAGTCGCCGTAGGGCGCCTCTTCCCCGTCGCGATCGACGAAAGGATAGTTGACCGCCTCGTAGAGGCCCGCCGCTGCGGCCGCGTCGCTCAGGCGATCCTCGACCCCCCGCAGGGGCTCCTTGATCTGCCCGGCGCCCGTCGCGGGCGGCAGGCGCGAGGGCAGCCGGTCGTAGCCATAGACCCGGAGCACTTCCTCGACGAGGTCGTCCTCGCGGCGCACGTCCGTGCGGTAGAGCGGGATCGAGACGGAGAGGCGTTTGCCCTTGCGCTCGGTCGCAAACCCCAGCCGCCCGAGCGCCTCCTCCGCAAAATCGAGGCCGAGGTGGTTGTCCCCGGAGAGGAGGCGCAGGCGCGTCAGGCGCAGGGCCGTGCGCCGGATGCGGAACAGCTTGCCGTGCACGTCGAGCAGCCCCGGCGCCACGACGCCCCCCGCCGACTCCGCGAGCAGGCGCGCGGCGAGGTTGAGGGCTCCCGGAATCGCGTCGATGTCGGCGCTGCGCTCGAAACGGTGCGAGGCGTCGGTGTGCATCCCGAGGCGCCGCGCGGTGCGCCGGACCGTCGAGGGATCCCACCACGCCGCCTCGAGCAGGACGTTCGTCGTCGCGTCGGTCACGGCCGTATCGAGCCCGCCCATGATGCCGGCCAGCGAGACCGCGCGATTCCCGTCGGCGACCACGACGTCGGACGACTCCAGGATGCGCTCGATGCCGTCGAGCGTGACGAGCTTCTCGCCCCGACGCGCCTTGCGGATGATCAGCATTCCTCCGGAGAGCTTGTCGAAGTCGAAGGCGTGCAGCGGCTGTCCCGTGTCCCAGAGCACGTAGTTCGTCGCGTCCACCGCGGCCGAGATCGATTTCGCGCCGATCGCGGCGAGGCGGGCCCGCACGAGGTCGGAGGCGGGCCGCGGGCCGATGCCGCGCACCATGCGCGCACCGAAGCGGCGGCAGAGGCCGGGCACCTGGAGCACGATCGAGGCGACCTGCTCCGTCGCCTCGCCGCTCGCCTCGGGCTCCGCGTAACGGGCCGCGAACTCCTTCATCGGAATGCCGGCCATTGCCGCGACCTCGCGCGCGAGGCCCCGGTGCCCCATCGCATCGGGCCGGTTCGGCGTGATCTCCGCCTCGAGGATGGCATTGTCGCCCCGGGCCTCGGCGGACTCGATCGGAATGCCGGCCCGATCGAGCAGCGCGCGGACGCCCTCGGCCCCGCCGGCCGCGGAGGTGTCCACGAAGTCCCCGAGCCATTCGAGCGAGAACTTCATGCGCGGCCTGCGAACTGGCGCAAAAAGCGCTCGTCGCCCTCGAAGAGCAGGCGCAGGTCCGGAAACCCGTACTTGAGCATGGCCACGCGATCCATGCCGAGGCCGAAGGCAAACCCGGTGTACTCCTCCGGATCGATCGCCACGCCCTGCAACACGCGCGGGTGGACCATCCCCGCCCCCATGATCTCGATCCAGCCGGAGCCCTTGCACTTTCCGCAGCCGCTCCCCTTGCAGAAGATGCAGCTCATGGAGACATCGACGCCAGGCTCGACGAACGGAAAGAACGTCGGAATGAAGCGGGTCTTCGTTCCCGGGCCGAAGAGTTCCGCGAGGAAGGCGGCGACCGTCCCCTTGAGATCCGCCATCGAAATGCCGCGGTCCACGACGAGGCCTTCGACCTGGTGGAAGACGGGCGAATGGGTCGCGTCGACTTCGTCCTTGCGGTACACGCGGCCCGGAACGATGAGGCGCAGAGGCGCTCCGTGCCGCCGCATCTCGCGGATCTGGACGGGCGACGTGTGCGTCCGCAGCAGCAGGGGCGAAACGGCCTTGCGATCGATGAAAAGCGTGTCCTGCGAGTCGCGCGCCGGATGGTCCGGCGGAAAGTTCAGGGCCTCGAAGTTGTGGAAGTCGTTCTCGATCTCCGGTCCGTCGGCGATCGAGTAGCCCATCCGCAGGAAGATGCCCTCGATCTGGCGCCGGACGATCGTGATCGGGTGCAGCCCTCCCTCGCGAGTGCGCCGCCCCGGCAGCGTCACGTCCACGGCGGCCGCCAGATCCCGCGAAGTGGACTCCCGGCGCTCGAGATCGCCTGCGAGCCGGTCGACGGCCTCCTCGATCTCCGTTTTGACGGCGTTGGCGCGCGCGCCGAAGGCCTTGCGGTCAGCCGCCGGCAGCGACTTCAACTGCGCGAAGAGATCCGGCACGAGCCCCTTCTCGCGGCCGAGGTAGCGCCCCTTGAGGCGCTCGAAGTCCGCCCGCGAAGACACACCCTTCGCGATCTCCTCCCGAAAGGAGCGCAAAAGGGCTTCGGCGGCGTCCTGCGGCACGGCGACCGTCTACCGTTGACCGTTACGCAATCTTCAGCGCCTGCTTGGCGACCCCGACCATGTGCGTGAACGCCGCCGGATCCGAGACGGCGATGTCGGCCAGCATCTTGCGGTTGATCTCGTTGCCTGCCTTCTTCAGGCCGTCCATGAGCTTGCTGTACGAGATCTCGTGCTCGCGCGCCGCGGCGTTGATCCGGACGATCCACAGGCCGCGGAAGTCGCGCTTCTTCGCCTTGCGGTCCCGGTACGCGTAGACGAGCGACTTCTCCACCTGGAGCTTCGCCATCCGGTACGACTTCGACTTGGTTCCGTAGTAGCCCTTGGCCAGCGCCAGGGTTTTTGCCCGGCGGTTCTTTCTCTTGGGTCCCCTCTTTACACGAGGCATCGTTCTCTCCTATCGGTCGTGGGTCGTGAACCGCAAATCGCGAATCGACCGGAACCTTTCGGTTCACGGCTGACGATTCACGGTTCACGCATACGGCAGCATCTCGCGGACGCGCTTGGTGTCGCTCTTCGATACGGTCGTGCCCTGCGCGAGGCCGCGCTTTCTTCCGGGCGCCTTTTTCGTGAGGATGTGGCTCTTCATGGCCGACGCCCTCTTGAACTTGCCGGACGCGGTCTTCTTGAACCGCTTCGCGGCGCCTCTGTGGGTCTTCAGCTTCGGCATCGTCTCAACTCCATTCGTGAATCGTTAACCCGTCGCCTTGGTGGTGGCCTTCTCGTGCTTGACCGGCGACAGGATCTGGTAGAGCCGGTTCCCGAGCATCTCCGACCGCGACTCGGCGATCGCCTTGCCGGTCAGGTCGACGAGCAGGCGGTCGAGGACCTTCTGGCCGTTCTCGCGGCGCGCCATCTCGCGGCCCCGGAACTGCACGGTCGCCTTGACCTTGTCGCCGTGCGACAGAAATTTCTCGATGTTCTTCATCTTGAACTCGTAGTCATGGTCGTCGATGTTGGGCCGGAATTTGACTTCCTTGACCTGCGTCGTCTTCTGCTTCTTCTTCGAGTCTTGCTGCTTCTTCTTCTGCTGGTAGATGAACTTTCCGAAGTTCATGATCCGGCAGACGGGCGGCTGCGCCGTCGGCGCGATCTCCACGAGGTCGAGCCCCGCTTCCCGGGCTTTCACGAGGGCCTCGGCCATCGTCACCACGCCGACCGCCTCGCCTTCGGCGCCGATCAAGCGCACTTCCTTCCACCGGATCTGTTCGTTGACACGAATGCTCTTCTTATCGATCTTTCACCTCCGTCGTCAGTTCCAAGACTCTGGCAGCGACCGCGCGGCCGGCGGCCGCGAGGAATGCGTCGAGGGACATCGTACCGGCATCGCCGCCGTGGCGCAGGCGAACCGCGACGGTGCCCGCCTCGGCCTCCTTCTCGCCCACGACCAGCATGCACGGCGACTTCATCATCTCCGCGCGGCGGATCTTCGCCCCGAGCTTCTCGTTGCGGTCGTCGCACTCGACCCGCAGGCCGGCCGCGGACAGCTTCGCCGCGACTTCCCGGCCCTTCTCGGCGAAACGGTCCGACACCGGGAGGACCACCGCCTGCACGGGCGAGATCCAGAACGGGAAGTTTCCGCCCGTGTGCTCGATGAGGATTCCGAGGAAGCGCTCGAGCGAGCCAAGGATCGCGCGGTGGAGCACGACCGGCCGGTGCTTTCCTCCGTCCTCGCCGATGTAGGTCAGGTCGAAGTTCTCGGGCTGCGAAAAATCGCACTGGATGGTACCGAGCTGCCAGGGACGGCCGATGGCGTCGCGCACGCGGAAGTCGATCTTCGGACCATAGAACGCGCCATCGCCGGGTGTCACGACGTGCGGGCGCCCCGCCTTCGCGAGCGCGGCGGCGAGGGCGGATTCCCCCCGATCCCAGAGCGCGTCGGCGCCGATGCGCTTCTCGGGGCGCAGCCCGAGCGAGATCTCGACGTTATCGAACCCGAAGGCCCCGTAGACCGCGTCCACGAACTCGAGGAACGCAAAGATCTCGGATTCGACCTTTTCGAGCGGCGTGAAGATGTGCGCGTCGTCCTGCGAAAAGGTGCGCACGCGCGTCAGGCCCGCCGTCACGCCGGACAGCTCGTAGCGGTGCAGCCGGCCGAAATCGGCGAAGCGCACCGGCAGGTCCCGGTAGGACCAGAGCCGCATCTGGTAGAGGAGGAAGTGGCCGGGGCAGTTCATGGGCTTGACGCCGAACTCCCTCTCCTCGACCTCCGTGAAGTACATGTTCTCTTTGTAGTTGGCGTAGTGGCCGGAGATCTTGAAGAGTTCGGCGTCGAAGATCTGCGGCGTCACGACCTCGTCGTAACCGCGCCGGCGGTACTCGTCGCGCAGGTAGGAGACGAGGCTGTTGTAGAGGATCGCGCCCTTCGGGTGGAAGAAGGGCGAGGCCGGCGCGAGCGGGTGGAACGAGAAGAGATCCAGCTCCTTGCCGAGCTTGCGGTGGTCGCGGGCCCTCGCCTCCTCGAGCCGCTTCAGGTGCTCGTCGAGCTCCTTCTGCGACACGAAGCAGGCGGCGTAGATCCGCTGGAGCATCGGATTCTTCTCGTCGCCCTTCCAGTAGGCGCCGGCCGTGTGCGTCAGCTTGAAGACGCCGAGCTTGCCGGTCGAGGGCACGTGCGGCCCGCGGCAGAGGTCGATGAAGTCCTTCTGGCGGTAGCAGGAGACGTGGTCGTCCGCGATCCCGCGGATGATCTCGACCTTGAGCAAATCGTTCTGGCCCTCGAAGATCTTGATGGCCTCGTCCTTGGACATCTCGAGGCGCTCGACCGGATTGTCCTCGGCGACGATCTTCCTCATCTCGGCTTCGATCGCAGTGAGGTCCTCCGGCGTGAAGGGCCGCTCCGGGTTGAAGTCGTAGTAGTAGCCGTTTTCGATCGCCGGCCCGATGCCGATCTGCACCGTCGGAAAGAGGCGCTTGACCGCGTTGGCCGTCAGGTGGGCGGTCGAGTGGCGGTAGAGCTCGAGGGCGTCCGGGGATCTGGGCGTCACGATCTCGATCTTCGCGTCGCGCACGAGGCGCGCGGAAAGATCGACCACCTTGCCGTCGATCTTTCCGGCGAGGGCGTCCTTGGCCAGGCGCGGGCCGATGCTCTCGGCGATCTCGCGCAGGCTGGTCCCCGCGGGGACCTTCCGCGTCGACCCGTCCGGGAGCGTGATCGTGATCGTCTGCGCCAGGGCTTCCATTGTCTCCTGCTTTCCAAAAATGAAAAAACGCGGGCTTCCCCGCGTTGTGAATGGACGTCTATGGTAGGCGCTAACGGGATCGAACCGTTGACCTCTTCCGTGTGAAGGAAGCGCTCTCCCAGCTGAGCTAAGCGCCTGGATTCGAAGAATTGGTAGGCTCGAGCGGATTTGAACCGCTGACCCCCACAGTGTCAATGTGGTGCTCTCCCCCTGAGCTACGAGCCTGTTCTTCGATCCCGGTTTCCCGGGGGGCTACCGGCCGGAAGCCCGCGAGGGCATTTGCATCCCGGCCTTCGTCCCTGATTGGAAAAGATCAATTCCGGGTCGGACCGTGCCGCCGGAATCGCGCAATGTACCAGAGGGGATGGGGGCGGGGCAAACCTGACCAGGAGGGGGTCAGGGCAAGTTCCCGACCCTCTGCAACTTCGTCCTGCTATATTCAAATCACCCTCGAATGGCTTCCGTCATCCGCGCCTCGATCGGTTCGCTCGCCCGGCGATGGGGCGCGCTGCGCGCGGCCCGGGCCGAGGCCGCCGCGGCCCGGGAGTTCTGGGACGCCGGGGCCCCCGGAGAGCCCGAGGACCGCTACTGGGGCTCGCAGCCCCTCGTGCGCCGCGCGATCAACCGCCGCGTGTCCGGCGACCCGAATGTCTGGCCCATGGAGTGGTTCGCCAGCCGCTACGTTGCGACCCCACTTCCACTCGGGCTCTCCGTCGGTTGCGGGACGGGTCTGCTCGAGCGCGACGTGTTTGCCAAGGGCATCTGCGAACGGATCGAGGGCGTGGACTTTTCGCCCGAGGCGATCGCCGAGGCGCGCCGCGGCGCCGAGGAGGCCGGCCTCGCGCGCCGCCTCGACTACCGGGTCGAGGACATCAACGCCATCCGCCTGCCCCGCCAGCGCTACGACATCGTGCTCTTCCACGGGTCGCTCCATCACGTCCGCAACGTCGAGCACGTGCTCGAAGAGGTCCGGCGCTCGCTCAAGCCGGGAGGCCTGCTGTTCCTCGACGAATACATGGGGCCGGCGCGCGCGGAGTGGACCGACGCGCACTGGGGTTTTGCCCGCAGCGCTTTCGACGCGCTTCCCGAGGACCTGAAGAACCGGCCGGATCTCGCGATCCCGCTGCCCATGGACGACCCGTCCGAGTCCATCCGATCCTCGTCGATCCTGCCCGGGGTGCGCCGCCTCTTCGACGTCATCGACGACCGCCCCTACGGAGGCAACATCCTCTGGTTCGTGTTTCCGTGCATGGACATGGCGCGCTTGCGCGAGGACGAGACGGGTGTGCTTTCGCGCCTGATCGCGCTCGAGGATCACCTGCTCGAGAAGGGGTGGGCGGACTCCTATTTCCGAGTCGTCGTGGCGAGGTCCGCTTCCTAGGCCCAATCCCCGGCTTTCCGCGACAACACCGGCGCCCCTTCGAGCATCGTCAGAATCGCCTTCGTCGTATCGGCCACGGCGAAGAGGATCCGATCTTCGTTGCGGGCGTACTTGCGCTGGACGGCGAGCTCGAACTGCTGGAGCAGGGGGTTGAAGTAGCCGCCGATGTTGGCGATCACGATCGGCTTGCCATGGATCCCCATCTGCTTCCAGGTGATCATCTCGATGATCTCCTCCATCGTCCCGAAGCCGCCCGGGAACGCCACGAAGGCGTCCGAGAGGTCGAACATGAGCTGCTCGCGCTCGTGCATCGACCCGACGACCCGGAGCTCCGAGAGCCCCTGGTGCGCGGACTCGCGGCCCTCGAGGGCCTTCGGGATGATGCCGGTGACCTTGCCGCCGGCCTGGATGACTTCGTCCGCGATCGCGCCCATGAGGCCGCGCGACGCGCCCCCGTAGATGAGCCGGATCCCGCGTTTGGCGATCTCGCGCCCGAAGGCCCGGATCTCGGTTTCGACGCCGGCGTCCGTGTTGGGGCTCGACCCGCAGTAGACGCAGATGCTCTTTAGGTCCATCCTCCTCATCTTACAGTCCCTCGCCGCTCGAGGTCAGGAGGCCGCATGATCACCAACACCGAATCGGGCACCAACGTGAACGAGATCGCGGACGGGATCTACCGAATCAACACTCCCCTCTCCGCCGTCCCCGGAGGGTTCTCGTTCAACCAGTACCTCGTCGTGGACGACGAGCCGTTGCTGTTTCACACCGGCTTGAAGCAAATGTTCCCGCTGGTGCGCGAAGCGATCGCGCGCGTCATTCCGGTCGAGCAGCTGCGCTACCTAGCCTTCTCGCACTTCGAGTCCGACGAGTGTGGCGCGCTCAACTCCCTGCTCGCCGCGGCCCCGCGCGCGGTTCCCGTCTGCAGCCGCGTCGCCGCCATGGTGTCCGTCGAAGACTTCGCAGACCGCGCACCCCGGCCGCTCGCCCACGGGGAAACGATCCGCCTCGGGAAACACTCGGTGCGCTGGTTCGACGCGCCGCACGTGCCTCACGGCTGGGAAACCGGACTCCTCTTCGAGGAGACGACGCGCACGCTTCTCTGCGGCGACCTCTTCACCCAGGGGGGCGCGGGAGCGGCGCCGGTGACCGAATCGGATATCCTCGGACCGAGCGAGGCCTTCCGGAAAGCGCTGGACTACTACTCGCACTCGAAGCACGCCGGCCCGATCCTCGAGGCCCTCGCCGCCACCGAGCCGACCACCCTCGCCTGCATGCACGGCAGCGCATGGAGGGGAGACGGGGGCGCCTTGCTGCGGGAGCTGGCTCGCACGCTCGCTGCCTGAGAGCTCAGCGGGCGACGAACCGACTCCCGGGCGAATCCACGGGCACGCCCTTGCGGCAGAGCGGACACTCCTCCTCGGGCCAGGAGGGCACCGACAGCGCGAGCACCGAGCGGGATGGCATCGGGAACGCGTCTTTGGGAACGCCGCGGTCCACGATCGATCCGACCGCGACGACCTTTCCCCCGGCCTCCTCGACGGCCGCCGCGGCTTCGCGCGTGGACTTGCCGGTCGTGAAGACGTCCTCCACGACCACGACGGGTGTGCCCGGCTCGAGCGAGAATCCCCGGCGCAGCGCGAAGGCACCGTCCTTGCGCTCGACGAACATCGCGGGCAGCCCCAGGCCGCGCGCCGTCTCGTGCCCGATCACGACGCCGCCCAGGGCCGGCGAGATCACTGCCTTCGCGCCGAACTCGCGCAGCTTCCCCGCGAGCTCCCGTCCGGCCTGTTCGGCGCGCTCGGGCCACATGAGCAGCCGCGCGCACTGGAGGTAACGGTCTGAGTGGAGGCCGCTCGAGAGGCGGAAGTGGCCCTCGAGCAGGGCGCCGGTGTTCTTGAAGTCGTCGAGGGAAATCATGGCGGAGAGTCTAAGTCATGAGTCCGCGACTCATGATCCCTCCTAGCTGCCGTCTCCATCCCTCGAGATCTTGTGGTGCTCGATCTTCTTGTACAGGTTCGACCGCGGCGTCTGGATGACTTCGGCGGTGCGGCTGATGTTCCAGCCGTTTTCGCGCAGGCGCGCGACGAGGAACTCGCGCTCCGCGAACTCCTTGAAGTCCGACAGGGTCGCGAGCTCCAGGCCCCGGTTCGAGATCTCGGCGGGCTGGACGCGCACCTCGGGCGGCAGGTCCTTCGCCTCGATCGGATCGGCGTCGGACATGATCAGGACGCGCTCGACGAGGTTGCGCAGCTCCCGCACGTTGCCCGGCCAGGCGCGCGCGGCGAGCAGGCCGAGGGCGCTCGCGGCGAAGCGGCGCGGCTTGCGGTGGTCGCGCTCGGCAAACGCCTTCGCGAAATGCCCGGCGAGGACGGCGACGTCGCCCGGCCGCTCGCGCAGCGGAGGCGTCGTGAGCGGAACCACGTTCAGGCGAAAATAGAGATCCTCGCGAAACCGCCCGGCGCGGATGGACTCGGTCAGGTCCCGATTCGTCGCCGCGATGACGCGGACATTGACCTTGCCGACCTTCGCGGCGCCGACCGGCTCGACCTCCCCCACCTCCAGGACGCGCAACACCTTCGCCTGCGCGCGGGCCGACATGTCGCCGACCTCGTCCAGGAAGATCGTTCCGCCGTCGGCTTCCACGAACTTGCCGATCTGCTTGCGCACGGCTCCGGTGAACGAGCCCTTTTCGTGGCCGAAGAGCTCGGACTCGATCAGCTCTTCCGGGATGGCCGCGCAGTTGACCTGGACGAATGGACCGCCCGCGACTTTCGAAGTCTGGTGGAGCTCCCGCGCGACCAGTTCCTTGCCCGTGCCGCTTTCGCCGAGGATGAGGACGGTGGCCGCCGTCGGTGCCGCGCGCGCGATCTCGGCCCGGAGACGGCGCATCGGCTCGCTCTCGCCCACGAGCTCGGTCTCCTGCTGCACGCGCCGGCGCAGTTCGTCGTTCTCGGCTTTCAGGCGGTTGCCGGAGAGGGCATTGCGCACGGAGACAAGCACGCGCTCGCGCTGGAGCGGCTTCTCGAGGAAGTCGGTGGCGCCGCGCCGCGTGCACTCGACGGCCGTGGCGATGTCGCCGTGGCCCGAGATCATGAGGACTGGCGGAGCCCCCCCTCGCGACACGATCCGATCGAGGGTCTCGAGGCCGTCCATCCCGGGCATCTTGATGTCGAGCAGCACGGCCGCGGCCGGGCCGCCCTCGAGCTCGGAGAGGGCCGCGCGGCCGTCCCCGACGGTCGCCACCTCGTAACCCTCGTACTCGAGGACCATGCGCAGCGTGTCGCGGATGGCGGCTTCGTCGTCGACGACCAGGATTCGCTGTGGCATCGTGTTCTTCCTTCGGAACTGAGTTGCCCGCCGCAATATGCCCTCAAAAGCAAACGCCCGCCAGGGGCGGGCGTTTGCAGCCGGACCGGGAGCCGGTGACTCAGTCGCCGATCTTGACCAGCGCGAACCGTGAGACGTTGGCGCGCGGGTTGTAGACGTAAAGCTTCAGGAAGTCGCCCTTTTTCGCCTTACCCACGAGCTTGCCGAACTCCTCGGTCGTTCCGACCTTCTGGCCGTTGACCTGCGTGATGATGTCGCCCTCCTGGATGCCCGCATCGGCAGCCGCCGACACTTCCTTGACGCGCATGACCACCAGTCCGTCGATATCGGCCTTGAGGCGCTGCATCTGCCGCATCTGGGACGTGAGCTCCGTGACCTGGATCCCGATCCGCTCGTGGGAGTCGTCGGACGCGGCCTTCTCGGGATCGGCCTTGTCGCCCGCCTCATCCTTGCGCTCGGCGAGCGACGCGGTCACGTTGATTTCCTTGCCCTCGCGGATGACCCCGAGTTGCACCTTGCTGCCCGGCGCCTTGCCGGACACGTAGCCGATGAGATCCCGCGTGTCCTTGACCGGAACGCCGTCCACCTTGACGATCGTGTCGCCCGGCTTCACACCCGCCTTGTCGGCCGGCTTGCCCGGTTCGACCTGCTCGACGAATGCGCCGTCCTCGGTCTTCAAGCCAAAGGCCGAGGCGCGATCGGCGTCGACGTTGACGATGTTGATCCCGAGAAAGCCCCGTACCACCTTGCCCTTCTCCCGCAGCTGCGGAAGGATCTGCTTGAGCGTGTTCACGGGCACGGCGAAGCCGATGTTCTGCGCGGGCCGGAACATGGCCGTGTTGATGCCGATGACCTCACCGTTGACGTTGATGAGCGGGCCGCCCGAGTTGCCGAAGTTGATGGCCGCGTCGGTCTGGATGTAGTTCTCGAAGGAACGCGTCGCCGGGTCGCCCGTCAGGCCCGAACGCTCCTTCGCGGAGACCACGCCGACGGTGACCGTCTTGTCGAAGGCGAGCGGATCGCCGATCGCCATGACCCATTCTCCGACCCTGGCCTTCTCGGAATCGCCCAGCGGAAGCGGCGTCAGGCGCTGCTTGACCTCGACCTTGAGCAGGGCGAGGTCGGTGGCCGTGTCGCGTCCGACGAGCCTGGCCGTGTACTTTTCCTTGTTGTTGATCCGGACCTCGATCTTGTCGGCGCCGTCGATGACGTGGTTGTTCGTCACGATGAAGCCGTCTTCCGAGATGATGAATCCGGTGCCGCCCTGGACCTGCTTGTGCTCCTCGTCGTCCGGCTGCTGGCCGCGGCGCTGGTTGCCCGGGGGGCCGAAGAAGAACTCGAATGGATCGCCCTCGCCGCTGTAGGGATTGATCTGGCGGCGGCCCTGGCTGCCCTTGACGATGTCGGTCGACGTGATCGAGACGACCGACGGCATCGCCTCCTGGGCGATGTCGGCAAAGGACGGCAGCACGGCGGAGCCGACGCGGACCTTCGCGGGCGGGGCTTCCCGCTGGGCCTCCGAGCGCGGGGTGATGTTGATCGAGCTCGCGACGACCATGCCGAAGACGACGGCGGCCGCGATCAGGGCGGAAAAGGAAAGAGCGCGTTTAGTGGTCTTTTCCATGGTGAAGGTGTTTCTCCTCAATCTTCAATCTTCAATACTTCAAGCTTCAAAACTTCAATCTTCAATTCCATTGCGGGACATGGAAGTAACGCCGGGCACGGTGCCCGCATTCCTCGATTTCGGGGGGATTCCGAGCCTGCGGTGCTCGACCAGGATGCAGCGGTCCATCGCCACGCCCGTCCCAGCCGCCTCGAGGAGCCGGGCCGACGCGTCGTCCACGACCCCGAGTTGCAGGAAGAGGAACGGGACCTTGCGGGCGATCGCCTGCCCGGCCACTTCCGCAACGTGCTCCGAGCGGCGAAAGACGTCCACGATGTCGATCCGAACGCTCTCCGGCACTGCGGCAAGCGAGGGGTAGCAGGACTCGCCGAGCAGCTCGCGGTGGCCCGGGTTGATCGGCACGACGCGGTAGCCCTGGCGCTGCAGGTAGCGCCCGATTTCGTTGGAGGGGCGGTCCCCGTTCGGGGAACAGCCCACGACCGCCACGGTCTCGGCCGACAGGAGCGCCGCGCGGATCTCCATGGAATCGTTCACGGCCGGGCCTTCGCCTCTTCCTGCTCGACGCGCATGTTGTAGTAGAAGGTGATGGTCACGCCCTCGCGCTCCTCGTGCAGGTCGGCCGGCAAAGGCCGGAACGGGGACGATTTCAGGATCGCCTGGAACGCCGCGTTGTCGAAGGGCGGCACGCCGGAGACCCGAAGAATCTTTGCGTCCGCTACCGTGCCGTCCGCCATGATGTAGAAGCGTACGGTGAGGCTGCCCTTCCAGCCAAGGCGCGCCAGCTCCGGAACGTCCCAGTGCAGTTTGATCCGGCGGATCATCTCGGCGGCGTAAGCGCCCCAGTCGTACCAGGACGTGTCGAACGACAGCGGCCCGTTGTCCGTGAATCCCCCTTCGGGGTTGGCCGCCGGAGAGCCGCCTTCGCCTCCCACGGCGCCCCGCGCGGCCTCGGCGATCGCGCGGTCGAGCCCCGCGAGCTTCGAGACCTCGCGCGGCCCGGACGTCTGCGGGCGCGCTGCGGTCGGAAACTCCGAGGCCTTCTGGTCCGTCTCGCTCTTCTCTTGCGCGGCGCGCCGCTCGGCCTCGGCCTTGGCGCCCTGCCGTGCCGCGACGTCGCTGCCCGGGATGCGGGGCGACTTCGGCCCGGGCGCGAGCCCGGCCACTCCGTTCGAGGGCGGCACGAACGGCGTATCGGCCTTGGGCCGGGACTTGTCGCCGCCGCCGGCTCGCCGGTCGGCGTCCGAAAGCGGCGAGCGTTTCGGATTTGGCCGCGCCGGCCCCGGGGCCTCGGAGAAAATGATCGGAATCGGTGTGTCGTCCTTCGGCTGGGGAACGAGCGCGGCGAAGAAATCCTCCTTGGACCCCGGCTGGATCCGCGGCATCGACAGCATGAAAATGACGAGCAGGACGTGAAAGACGATCGAGATAAGGATGCCGCGCTCGATCGGAAAGGTGCCGACGTCATGTTCCTCGAGGCCAGCGAGCTCCGCGATCGTGCTATGCGCCGTGAGGAGACCGGCCGGCCCGGCCGCCTCGGATTCCTCGCCCACGAAGGGCACCGCGTCGCCCGCGCCGAGCGAAAGCATCGACTTCGGGGCCGGCTCTGCCTCCAGCGCCGGAGCGCTCCGGCTCGCCAGGCTCCCGAGCATGCTCCGGACCGGCGGCCCGTCGTCCTCGGAGTCCCCGGACGTGCCCGGTGCCTCGTCGTCTTGCGCCCTCCCGAAGAGGCGCCAGCGCCGGCGCGCCCCGATCGCGGCGATCGAGCTGCGCTGAAACGGCAGATCTTGGTCTTCGGGCTCGGACACGCAACTCTCCACTGGGGGGCTCGCAGACGCCCACCGGGTTACAACACGGGCTCTCGCGCCGGGATTCTCGGGATTGTAGCCGCCGCACGCGGGCTCGGTCGGGCCGCGCAGGGTGCATCGCCGAAGGCGGATTCACGCCTCATCGGCACCGAACGGACCGGCCGGCCAGTCCGTTTCACCGGTTTGGCCCCCTCCCATCCTTCTGATATAAACCCCCTGTTTCGGGTATTGCGGGCTTGGCCCGCTTTTTTGTTCGATGAAAACGACTTTGGGTGAAAAAACGACCCTCGAAATTGGGGCCATCGCGCAGGAGAATGGGTGCCGGCTGCTGGCTATCGAGTCGGCCGGCGCCGGACGCTTTTCCGTGCTCCGGGTTGTGCTCGAGCGGGGCGACGGCGCCGCCGTGACGGTCGAGGATTGCGAGGCCGTTTCGCGGGACGTTTCCGCCGTGCTCGACGCCTCCGACGAGATCGGCCACCGTTACACCCTCGAAGTGTCCTCGGCCGGGCTCGATCGCAGACTCTACAGCCTCGAGGACGCGGTCCGCTTCGTTGGCCGCCGAGTGCGGGTCAAGACCGACTCGCCCGTCGTCCCGGAAGCCATCCCGTCGCCAGGCGCGCGTCCCCCGGCCATCTCACCGGCCCGGAATTTCGGCGGACTGCTCGAGCGCGTCGAGGGCGACGTCCTCACCATCGTTGATGAGGTCGAACGCAGAATCTATAATGTCCGTTTCGGCAAAATTCGACTCGCCCGGCTCGACTTCGAGTGGCCGGAGCGGGGGCGATAGAAAAAGGGTTGCCATGATCATCGATCCGTCGGTCATCCGACAGGTTTCGCGCGAGAAGGACATCGACGCCGAAAAAATGTTCGGCGCCCTCGAAGAGGCCATGTCCTCGGCCGCGCGCAAGTACTACCACGACAAAGCCATGGTCACCCTGATCGACCGGACGACCGGCGCGATGACCGTCTACTCGCCGCGCACCGTCGTCGCCGAGCTCGACACCGAATCCGAGGAGCCGCCGCCGCAGACGCTGCTCGACGAGGCAGAGGCCCTGGTCGCTGCCAAGGGGACCAAGGGAGAGGTCCGCGTCCTGCGCCCGGGCGCCGAAGGCGAGCCCCCGACCGAGGTCCACGAGGTCGCCCTCGGCGACGAGGTCCGCATTTACCGCGAGACCATCGGCCTCGGCCGCATCGCCGCCCAGACGGCCAAGCAGGTGCTCTACCAGAAGGTCCGCGAGGCCGAGCGCGACAACGTCTACAACGAGTACTTCCCGAAGCTGGGCGAGCTCATGAACGGGACGGTCAAGCGCTTCGAGCGGGGCGACATGGTCGTCGACCTCGGCAAGAGCGAGGCGATCATCCCGCGCGACCAGCAGTCGCGCGCCGAGCGCTACGGGCAGGGCGAGCGCATCCGCGCAATCCTCTACGACGTGCACAAAAACCCCAAGGGCCCGCAGCTCGTCCTCTCGCGGACGGACCCGCGACTGCTGATCCGCCTCTTCGAGATGGAAGTCCCGGAGATCTACGACGGCACGGTCGTCATCAAGGGAGCCGTCCGCCAGCCGGGCGAGCGGGCCAAGGTCGCCGTGCGCTCGCGCGAGCGGGACGTGGATCCCGTCGGCGCCTGCGTGGGCATGCGCGGCAGCCGCGTCCAGTCCATCATGCGCGAGCTCCACGGCGAAAAGATCGACGTCATCCTGTACTCGGACGACCTCATCACGTTTGCGCAGAACGCGCTCGCCCCGGCCAAGATCACGCGCGTCTCGCCCATCCACCACGACGACGGCGTGATGAGCCTCGACTGCGTCGTCGAGGACGATCAGCTCTCGCTCGCCATCGGCAAGAAAGGCCAGAACGTGCGGCTCGCCTCGGCGCTCATCGGGCTGAAGATCGAGATCAAGGGCGAGAGCGAGGTCAAGGGCGAGGTGGCGCAGGCCCTGTCGCGGATGCTCGAGGCCTCGCGCCGCCGCCAGGTCGCGGTGGCCGAGATCCCCGGCGTCGGCGAGAAAACGGCCGAGCGCCTGCTCGAGGCGGGCGTCGCCACGCTCGGCGATCTGCTCGGCAAGTCCGCCGCCGAGCTCGCCGAGATCCCCGGCATCGGTGAAAAGTCCGCTGAAAAGATCCTCGAAGCCGCGCGCGCGGCCGAGGCGAGCCAGACCTCCGAAGAAGAGGAAGGCGAGTTCGAATCCGAGCCGGGAGAAGAGTCTCCGGCCGAGGCCCCCGCAGAGACGGGCGTAAGGGAGTAGAGCGAGCCGCATGGGAAAGATCCGCGTCGAAGAGCTCGCCCAGCAAATGGGGCTTCCGAGCAAAGAGGTCCTGTTTCTGCTCCAGTCGATCGGCGTCGACGTCAAGTCGGCGCAAGCCGCGCTCGACGAGACGACCGTCCTCGCCATCCTGCAGGGGCGCACGCACGCGCCGAAGCAGCTGATCGTCCGCGACACCGAGGCCCGGGCCGCGCGGCCACAGAAGAGCGCGCTCAATCGCATCAAGATCATCGACAAGCCTCCCGGCGGCGCGGCCGACCGTGAGTCCGAGGCCGCGGAGCTCGAGCCGGCTTCGCCGTCGGCCCCGGCCGCGGCAGCGCCGGCGCCGGCGCCGGCGGGCCCGCCGCATGCCGCCCTCGCCCGCAAGAGCGCGGCGGAGGCCCGGGCTGCGAAAGCCGCCGATGAGCCCGCGCGCACCGCCGTGGTTGGCTCCGAACCGGAGCCCGAGGCCGAAGCGCCCAAGCCGGCGCCGCCCCCGGCGCCTGTTCTGCACCGCAAGATCGTGCTTCCTCCGCGCCCGGTGTTTCCGGTCCGCCCAACGGCCGTCGCCGGAGCGCCACGGCCCGCCGGCGGCCCGATCGTCCGGCCCATGGGGCCGGCATCCGGAACGCGCCCGATGGGACCCGCCGCCGGCAACCGCCCGATGGGACCGGCCGCCGGTCGTCCGATGGGCCCCCGGCCCTCGGGGCCCTCGGTTTACCGTCCGGCTCCAGGCGGCCCGGGCGCGCGCCCGATGGGAGGTCCGGCGCGCCCGAGCGCCCCGGTCGGCCGCACCACTCCCGCCGGCCCCGACCGCGGCGGACCGGTCAAGCGCAAGAAGGACGACAAGGAAGATCAGAAGAAGGCCGCGGCCGGCAAGCGCGGCGCGCGCCCGAAGATCACGGTCGCCGACGAGGTGGACCTGCGTGAATTCGTGGGCACGTACAAGGAAGACACCTATTCCGACATCTCGCTGCCGCTGATCGAAAAGACCGGCGACGACGCCGAAGCCGCCGGCCCTCGTCCGGCGTCCAAGTCCGCCATCCGCCGCGCCGCGAAGGAGACCCGCGCGCACGATTCGGGCAAGCTGCTCGAATTCCGCAAACCGGCTCCGACCGGACCCGTCTTCTTCACGGAGGGCGTGACGGTCAAGGAGCTCTCGGAGAAGCTCGGTGTGCTGGCGCGCGACATCCAGAGGCTCCTCCTGCAGCGCGGCGTGATGGCGACCGTCAACCAGACGCTCGACGCGGCGACGGCCGTCCAGATCGCCAAGGAGATTGGCGTCGAGGCGGCGGTCGTCTCCTTCGAGGAGGAGCTCGACCTGACCCGCTCGGCCAAGGAGTCCGTCGAAGGAGCGGCCCCGGGGGCGCCCCGGGTTCCCCGCGCTCCGGTCGTCACGGTCATGGGCCACGTCGACCACGGAAAGACCTCGCTGCTCGACGTCATCCGGCAGTCGAACGTCGCCGGCGGCGAGGCCGGCGGCATCACGCAGCACATCGGAGCGTACCGCGTCGAGGTCAATGGAAAGCCGATCGTCTTCCTCGATACGCCGGGCCACGAGGCCTTCACGTCCATGCGCGCCCGGGGCGCGAAAGCCACCGACATCGTGGTGCTGGTCGTCGCGGCCGACGACGCCGTCATGCCGCAGACGATCGAAGCGATCGCCCACGCGAAGGCGGCGAAGGTTCCGATCGTCGTCGCGATCAACAAGATCGACAAGCCCAACGCCAACGTCGACCGGGTCAAGAAGGAGCTGGCGGACCACAACGTCCTGCTCGAGGCCTGGGGCGGTGAAACGCCCGCGGCCGAAATCTCGGCCCTGAAGAAGCAAGGCATCGACCACCTGCTCGAGCTCATCCTGCTCGTCGCGGACATGCAGGAGCTCACCGCCGCCGCCGCCGAGGAGGCCAAGGGCGTCGTGCTCGAGGCGCGCCGCGAGGCTGGACGCGGCAACGTCGCGACCGTCCTGGTGCAGGCGGGGACGCTCAAGGTCGGCGACGTCTTCTTCGCCGGATCCGTCTTCGGCCGCGTCCGGTCCATGCACAACGACCGCGGCGAAAAGATCGAGGCGGCGGGGCCGGCCACGCCGGTCGAAGTCACGGGGTTCGAGGACCTCCCCCAGGCGGGCGACACGTTCCAGGTCGTCATCGACGAGTCCAAGGCCCGTTCGATCGTCTCCTTCCGCCAGCTGAAGGAGCGGGAGCACGCGATGGCCTCCTCTTCGCGCCTGTCGCTCGAGCAGCTGTTCAGCAAGATCCAGGAAGGCAAGGTCAAGGACCTCCCGATCATCCTGAAGACGGACGTGTCGGGCTCGATGGAGGTGCTGTCCCAGTCCCTGAAGGGCCTCTCCAACGACCAGGTCAAGATCTCGCTGCTCCATGCCGGCGTCGGCGCCGTCACGATCAACGACGTGCTCCTCGCCTCCGCATCGGGCGCGATCATCATCGGTTTCAACGTGCGGCCCGAGAAAAAAGCCGCCGAGGAAGCCGAGAAGGTGGGCGTCGAGATCCGCCTCCACACCGTCATCTACAACGTCACCGACGAGATCAAGAAGGCCATGGAAGGCCTGCTCGACCCGACGCTGAAGGAAGTGGTCCGGGGACGCGCCGAGGTCCGCACCACGTTCAAGGTGCCGAAGTTCGGCGTCGTGGGCGGCTGCTACGTTACCGAGGGGGCGATCCCGCGCAGCGCGCAGCTGCGCCTGCTGCGCGACAACCGCGTGATCCACGAGGGCAAGGTGGGCTCGCTGCGGCGCTTCAAGGACGACGTCTCCGAGGTCAAGCAGGGCTTCGAGTGCGGCATCGGGCTCGACCGGTATCAGGACATCAAGGTCGGCGACATCATCGAGGCGTTCCAGGTCGAGAAGGTCGCCGGGGTGATGACTTCGTGAGGATCGCAAGACGGTAAACGGGAGACGGTCGACGCACCGTCTCGAGCTTCCTCTCCCGTTTCCCCGTCTCGCGCCTTCCGACTCGCCATGGTGATCGCCTACGCCCTCTTCGACCTCCATCTGCCCGGATGCCGGGGCCTGAAGGAAAAACGGATGATCGTCAAGAGCCTGAAGGCGCGTATCCGGAACCAGTTTGAAATATCCGCGGCCGAGATCGACCACCAGGACCTGCTGCAGCGCGCCGCTCTCGGTGTGGCGGCGGTCGGCCCCGATCAGCCGACGCTCGACGCGGTCCTGCAGCACGTGCTGCGCTTCGTCGAAGAGAACCTCGAAGGGGAGATCCTCGAATACCGCAATGCGTTCATCCATGTGTGAGCCGCGATGAAGAAAGACTCCCGCCGCAGCCAGCGCGTCGCGGACGTCGTGCGGGCACAGCTGTCGCGCCTGATCCTGCTCGAGGCGCACGACAAGGACCTGCATCTGGCGACGATCACCGACGTCGAGATGCCGTCCGACCTGCGGTCGGCGCGCATCTACTTCTCGTGCCTCGGAGGCGAGGAGGAGCGCGAGAAGGCGACCGAAGCCCTCCGCCGCGCCGCGGGCTTCCTCCGGCGCGAGGTCGGGCAGCGCTGTCAGCTGCGCTACGCGCCCGAGCTCCACTTCATCTTCGACCTCTCGCTCGAGCGCGGCGCGCGCATCGAGGAGATCCTCCAGCAGGTCCTGCCGCCGCAGGACCCGGAAAATCCGAACGCCGCCGACCTGCCGGACGAGGAAGAGCCATGAGGACGGCGGCGGACCCCGTCAAGCGCGGACACCTGTTCCTCATCGACAAACCCGGGGGCCTGACATCGCACGACGTCGTCGAACGGGTGCGCAAGGCGACGGGAGTGGCGCGCATCGGCCACAGCGGAACTCTCGACCCGATGGCCACGGGGCTCCTGCTGCTCTGCGCCGGCGGCGCCGCGCGGCTCCAGGGCTTCTTCACGCTGATGGACAAGACCTACGAAGGCACGATCCGGCTCGGCCGCGCCACCGCCACCTACGACCGCGAGGGCGCGGCCGTCGGCCCCGACCGCGATGCCTCGGGCGTCACCGCCGCGCTCGTCGCCGAGGCCTCCTCGGCGTTTCGCGGCGAGTTCCTCCAGTCGCCGCCCCCCTACTCGGCCAAGAAGGTGGGTGGACGCAAGTTCTACGAAATGGCGCGCAAGGGCGAGGCGGTCCCGTCGCTGCCGAAGAAGGTCCGCGTCTCGAGCCTGACCTTCGGCGAGCTCGACGAGGGGTGTCTGCCCTTCGCGATTTCCTGTACCTCGGGAACGTACATCCGCTCCATCGCGAGCGAGCTCGGCGAAAAGCTCGGCTGCGGGGCGCATCTCGAGTCTCTGCGCCGAACCCGCATCGGCGAGTTTCGCGCCGAGGATGCCGTGACGCTCGAGCGCTTCGAGGCCCTCTCGCCGACCGAGCGCATGGCCCCCCCGCACGCCATGCCGCTGTCGCGCGTGCCCTTCCCCTTCCCACGGGTCCAGCTCGCGTCGCTGGAGGCCTGGAAGATCCGCCGGGGACAGGCCGTCCCGGCCCGCGGCCTGAACGCCCGGGACGGCGACTGGGTCACCCTGGTGGGCCCGGCCGACGACATGCTGGCGCTCGGCCAGGTCAACCCCATCGGGGACCGGGGGGTGGCGATGATCAAGCCGAGGATCGTTTTGGCCGATTGACGCCCTGCGACCACCCCTTCGGACCTGTGGTAGTCTTCGCGGCTTAATAAAAGTAGTGTGAGTCTTTAGAGTGGTTTGGAGGATCGAGTGAACGTCACTGAATACGAGTCCGGCAAGACGGAGATCGTCAACCAGTACCGGACGCACGACACCGATACGGGTTCGCCCGAGGTTCAGGTCGCGCTGCTGACAACCCGGATCGCGTACCTGACCGAGCATTTCAAGACGAACGCGAAGGATCACCATTCGCGTCGCGGTCTGCTGCAGATGGTCGGACGCCGGCGCCGTCTCCTGGAGTACCTCCGGAGCGAAAGCGCCAGCCGCTACCACAAGCTGATCGAGCGTCTCGGCCTCCGGAAGTAGTCCGTCCGGCGCCGGAGCGCGCTGCCGCGGCCGTTGACCGCGGGATCTCGCGGGCCCTCCCATCCGGACGGTCGCTTTCCGACGCCATTCACAAGAAGGGTAGAACCATGATCGACCAGATCTCCATCCCCGTCGGCTCGAAGTCCATGGAAATCCAGATCGGCAAGCTCGCCAAGCAGTCCGACGGCGCCGCCGTCGTGCGCTTCGGCGACACGGTCGTCCTGGCGACCGCCGTCTTCAGCAAGGAGCCGAAGGAGAACGCCGAGTTCTTCCCGCTCACGGTCGACTACCGCGAGCCCACGTACGCCGCGGGCCGGATCCCCGGCGGCTGGTTCAAGCGGGAGGGCCGTCCCACCGAAAAGGAAATCCTGACCTCGCGCCTGATCGACCGGCCCGTGCGGCCGCTCTTTCCCAAGGGCTTCAACCACGAGACGCAGATCGTCGCCTTCGTCCTCTCGTCCGACGGCCAGAACGACGCGGACATCCTCGCCATCAACGGCGCCTCCGTCGCCCTGACCTGCTCGTCCATTCCGTTCCACACGCCCATCGGCGCCGTGCGCGTCGGGCGGCTCGACGGCAAATTCGTCCTGAATCCCACCAACGCCGAGCGCGACAAGTCGGACCTCGACCTGATCGTCTGCGGCAGCGATGACGCCGTCGTGATGGTGGAAGGCGGGGCCCGCGAGATTTCCGAGCAGACCCTGATCGACGCGATCCTCTTCGGCCACGAGGCCGTGCGCCAGATCGTCGGTGCCCAGATCCAGCTCCAGCGCCGGGGCGGCTTCCTGAAGCCGTCGTGGCAGGCGCCCGAGGGCTATCCCGCCAGCCTCTTCGCCGAGGTCCGCCGCGCGTGGGAGGGCCCGATGCTCGCGGCGATGACGCTGCCGAACAAGATCGCTTCCTACGCCGAGATCAAGGCCGTCAAGAAGGCCGCCGCCTCGCTCGTGCCCGAGACCGAGCCCGAGCGCCGCAAGCAGGTCGCCAAGGCCGCCGACGACCTCGTCAAGGTGCTGACCCGCGAGACGATCCTGGGAGGCAAGCGCCTCGACGGCCGCGACTTTACACAGATCCGCCCCATCACCTGCGAAGTCGGCTTTCTGCCCCGCACCCACGGCTCGGCGCTCTTCACGCGCGGCGAGACGCAGGCCCTCGTCACGGCCACGCTCGGAACCTCCGACGACACCCAGATCATCGAGGAGTACGAGGGCGAGAGCGAGCACACGTTCCTGCTCCACTACAACTTTCCGCCCTTCTCGGTGGGCGAGACGAAGTTCATGCGCGGGCCCTCGCGCCGCGACATCGGCCACGGCAACCTCGCCCGCCGCTCGCTCGCGCCGATGCTGCCCTCCGAGGACGCCTTCCCGTACACGGTGCGCGTCGTCTCGGACATCCTCGAGTCCAACGGGTCGTCCTCGATGGCGACCGTCTGCGGCGGCACGCTCGCGCTCATGGACGCGGGCGTTCCGATCAAGTCCCCGGTCGCGGGCGTGGCGATGGGCCTCGTCTCCGACGGCGAGCGCTTCGCGGTCCTGACCGACATCGCCGGACAGGAAGACCACTATGGCGACATGGACTTCAAGGTGGCCGGTTCCAAGGCCGGCATCACGGCCCTCCAGATGGACATCAAGATCAAGGGCCTGCGGCGCGACATCCTCGAGAAGGCCCTCGAGCAGGCCCGCGTCGGCCGCCTCCACATCCTCGGGGAGATGACCAAGGCCCTCGAGAGCCCGCGCCCCAACATCTCCCGCTACGCGCCGCGGATCTTCACGATCCAGATCCCCAAGGACCGTATCCGCGACGTCATCGGCTCGGGCGGCAAGACGATCCGTTCGATCATCGAGTCGACCGGCTGCAAGATCGACGTCGAGGACTCGGGCAAGGTTTCGATCGCATCTTCCGATGAAGCGGCGGCCATGAAGGCCATCGAGATCATCGAGGGACTGACCCAGGAGCCCGAGATCGGCAAGGTCTACACCGGCAAGGTGCGGCGCATCGAAGCGTACGGCGCCTTCGTCGAGATCATGCCGGGCCAGGACGGCCTCGTCCACATCTCGGAGCTCGCTCCCTACCGGGTGCGCCAGACGACCGACGTCGTCAAGGAAGGCCAGGAGGTCACGGTCAAGATCATCGCCGTGGATCCGATGGGCAAGATCAAGCTCTCGCGCAAGCAGGCGATGTCCAAGGAAGAGTTCGACGCCGAGCTGGCGCTCGCTCCCGTGGGCGGCGGCGAGGACGAGGGCCGCGGCGACGGCAGCCAGGGCGAACACCGCGGGCATTTCAACCGCGACAACCGGGGACCGGGCGGGCCGAGGGGACCGCGCAGAGGCTAAGAGAACAATCCTTGGGGCGGGGCTCGCCCCCGCCCGTTTCCCATCAGGCGCGGCGCAAGCCGCGCCTTTTCATTTGAGCTGGACCTCGACCTTGACCCACCAGGAGGGTTGCGGGGGCGAAGGGTACTTCGCGCTTCGAAAGTCCGTCTCGGCGCAGCGGGAGACGTCGGTCTCGGGCTCGAAGAGCACGTCCTCGGCCTCGCCCTTCTCCCCTACCTGAATGTACGCGTTGAAGGACAGCGCCTGGCCCCTGGAGATCCCCTTCACGCAGCGCTCGAGCGACCGACGCAGCCACTTGTCGAGGCCCGAGTCGAGCGCCGACTCGTAGCGCCGGCCCGCCGGCGTTTTTGCGTTCTCCTCGGCGGCCTCGCGCGCCATCCTCGGGGTCGCGCGGCGCGGCTCGTCGGCGGCGATGCGACCGGAGCAAAAGCACATGACGAGCAGCGCCAGGACCCGGATGCGACTCCGCATGGCCCGAGTCTACCGCCGAGCCCGCTAGTAGGGCATCTCCCCGTCCTCGAGGCCGAGCATGTGGCCGACCTCGTGGACGACGGTGTCGCGAATCTCGCGGATGGCTTCGCCGCGCGTCGGGCAGAGGCGCAGGATGGGACCGCGGAAGATGGCGATCTGGGCGGGAAGTGCGGACACCGCCATCGAACGATCGAAGAACGG
>JANMBR010000353.1:0-2065 GCA_031360505.1 Acidobacteriota bacterium | reverse complement strand
GCGGACACGGCGAGCCCGGGGGCGAGGCGGCCGATCGCCTGGTGGTGGCGGCTGTTGACCGCGGTTTCCGGCACGCCGGCAATGGAAGCGAGGCGCGTTCCCGGTGCGATCGACACGCTGTGATCGCGCCGAGCCCTCTCCTCTTTGCTCCGGGCGTGGACCACGGGGGACGGCCGCTCCGTCGGTATGTCCTGCACGAGCGTGCCGCCGAGCGCGACATTGACGACCTGGAGTCCGCGGCAGATCCCGAGGACCGGAGCCCCTGACCGGCGCGCCTCTTCGAAGAGCCGGAAGTCGATCGCGTCCCGCTCGGAATCGATCTCGACGCTGCCGTCCTCGAGCACCGGCTCCCCGTAGCGGGCCGGATCCACGTCGACGCCCCCGCCGAGCACGAGGGCGTCGAACGGCCCGGAGGCGGGGTGCAGAGGTGTCACGACCTCGATCGCGTCGCGGGGCACCCCCGCCGCAACGAGCGAGCGCAGGTAGTCGTTCGTCTCCGAGAGATCGGCGTCGCGGTCGAGCGTCAGGGCGATGCGCATGGGGTCAGTCCCGCTCGAACAGGACGGCCATGCCCATGCCGCCGGAAATGCAGAGCGTGGCGATTCCGCTGCCGGCGCGCCGCCGCTTCATCTCGTGCAGAAGGGTCGTCACGATACGCGCACCCGTCGCGCCGATGGGATGGCCGAGGGCGATGGCGCCGCCGTTCACGTTGACCTTCGCCATGTCGAGCGACAGGTCCCTCTGGCAGGCGATGACCTGCGCGGCGAAGGCCTCGTTCAACTCGATCAGGTCGATGTCCGAAAGTTTGCGATTCGTCTTTTCGAGCAGGGCGCGAACCGCCGGGACCGGTCCGATGCCCATGCGCGACGGGTCCACGCCGGCCGACGTCCATGCCGAAATCCGCGCGAGCGGCTCCACGCCGGACCTCGCAACCGCCTCTGCCGAAGCCAGCACGACGGCCGCACCTCCGTCCGTGATCCCGGACGAATTGCCCGCGTGCACCGTGCCGTCCTTTTCGAACACGGGCGGCAGCTTCGCGATCGATTCGAGCGTCGTCTCCGGGCGGGGGTGCTCGTCCGTGGCGACGGCCACGTCGCCCTTCTTTCCGGCGACCGTCACGGCGACGATCTCATCGGCGAAGCGACCGGCCCGGATCGCTTCGCCGGCGCGCCGCTGCGACTCGACAGCGAGGGCATCCTGTTCAGCGCGGGAGATCCCGTACTCGCGCACGAGGTTTTCCGCGGTCTCCCCCATCAACTGTCCGCAGAGCGGGCAGAGGAAACCGTCCCGATACATGCCGTCGACGACCTCCGCGTTGCCCATGCGCATGCCGAAGCGCGCCCGCGGCAACAGGTACGGCGTCGCCGACATGCATTCGTGCCCGCCCGCAAGGACGACCTCGTTTTCTCCAGCGGCGATGGTCAAGGCCCCGAGCGTGATGGCCTTCAACGACGACCCGCAGGCCATGTTCACCGTGAATGCTGGAACGAAGTCCGGCACCCCGGCGCGGTGCGAGGCCTGCCGCGCCGTGTTGGGGCCCCCTCCCGCCTGCCTTGCGTGGCCGAAAATCACCTCGCCCATCGCCGGCGCGGGCAGGCCCGAGCGCTCGATCGCTGCCCGAGCGGCGGCGGCGCCGAGCTCGGCCGGAGTGAGCGAGGCGAACGAGCCCCCGAACTTGCCGATCGGGGTCCGGGCCGCGGAGAGGACGTAGACGGGGCGCACGAGCTTGAGAAGCTATCAGACTACCGGCAGGCGCACGGTGAACGTCGATCCCTTGCCGACCACGCTCTCGACGGTGACCGTTCCCTTGTGCGCTTCGACGATCCAGCGCACGATGGAGAGGCCGAGCCCCGAGCCGCCCGGGTTCGCGCGGCGGGAACGCTTCGAGCGAAAGAAGCGCTCGAACACGTAGGGCTGGTCGGCTTCCGGGATCCCGATCCCCGTGTCGGAAACGGACAGCAACGCCTCGCCTGGCGCCGCGGCGACTTCGACGCGGATTTTTGCGCCCGGGTTGGAGTACTGCAGCGCATTTTCGATCAGGTTGTGCAGCACCTGCTGGAGGCGG
>JANMBR010000297.1:0-48509 GCA_031360505.1 Acidobacteriota bacterium | reverse complement strand
CCCAAATCCCGGCCCTACTGCAGGCGGATGGAGAGCTTGCCGCCGGCGTAGTCGAGCTGCAGGGTCTTGGTGTCGCCGCCCGAAAGCTGCGCACTGGTTGTGGCGAAGGCGGAGGGCATGTCGGGGCCCGAGAGCCACACCTTGACGGCCGCGGCTCCCGAAGGGACTGAAATGTTCGCAGAAATGGTGCGCGCCTCCCCCTTCTTGAACGAGAAGGGCTTGCGCAGCAGGATCTGATCGTTGACGGCCACCATGATGTGGCCTTCCGGTATCGGCGCATCCATGGCCAGATGCAGGGTCGCGGTCCCCGGAACGATTACGGCCGCCGCCGCTGGCGCAGGCACCGTCGCGGCCGCTTTCGTGGATGGCGATGGAGCCGGCGCAACCTTCTTCGCGGCCTGTTGCTGGGCGTCCTTGGCCTTGGCGCCCTTTTTCCGGGCGGCGGCCTCGGCGGCCACCTTCGCCTCGTTGATCTTCAGATCGGCCTCGTCGCGGACCGCTCCCGCTTCCGTGTTGCCCGGGTCCATGGCCAGCGCTTCTTCGGCTTTTTGCTTTGCCTCGTCGGGCTTTCCGTCGGCAAGCGCCGTCTTCGCGGCAGAGACGAGCCCCCCCGCATCCTGCTTGCGCTGCTGCTCGGCCTGATGACCCTGGACGGCGCTCTCGGCCATCTGTGCGTACCGGCGCGCCTCTTCGTTGTTGGGACTGTGGGAGAGGACTTGCCGAGATTTGGCCAGGCTCTCCTCGTACTTACCGGCGGCGAAAAGCTTCTTTGACTCCTCGAGCGCCTGGCGCCGATCCTTGACCTCCTGCTCGAGCTGCGCGTCGGGCTCGGCAGCGGGACGCGACACGGCCCTGGCCCTCAGCGCGAAGAACGCGACGACGACGAGCAGCACGCCCGCCGCCGCGGCCGTGACCATCCAGAACCACCGCGGATTCACTTCCGCCCTGGCGAGCTTCTTCCAGTCCTGTCCGCCAGCCGTGGCAGCGAGCGCGCCGGGCTGACCTGGAACCGGCGGGAGGGATGGCAAATCGCCTTCGAACGACGGGGGGGGCGGGGCCGAAGCCTCCGGCGCGGACGAGACGGACGAGAACGAAGCCGACGCCGCCATGGCCGCCGCAAGATCCGGCGCGGCCGTGGTCGCCTCGTGCTCGGCGAACGCATCGTCCGACGCGTTCGGCCAGGACGCCGAAGCCGCGGGCGGCTCGAACGGCGGCGCGGGGGGCGCGGGCGGAGGCAGCGACGTGGTCGTGTCGCGCGGGGCGCCTTGCGCCGCGAGCTCCTGGAGGTTGGCGAGCTTCAACGTCGGCAGGTTTTCCGCCGCCGAAACCATGGTGCCCAGATCCTGGAGCGCCTTCTGCTCCTCGAGGTGCGCCTTCAACTGGTAGAGCGCGAGCGCCATGTCCTTGCCCCGCTGGTAGCGGTTCCACGGATCTTTCGCCATCGCGCGCGCCACGATCGGGTTGAACTCCTGCGGTATGTCGGGAGACAGGTCGGCGGGCGGCGTGAAGTCCTCGTGCACGATCTTGTACGAGATCGCCGTGAGGTTGTCGCCCTGGAACGGCTTGCGGTTGGTCAGCATCTCGTAGAGGACCACGCCGAGGGAGAAGATGTCGCTGCGCCCGTCCACCGGCGCGCCCGAGACCTGCTCGGGCGACATGTAGTTCGGCGTGCCGAGGAACTGTCCCGTAGTCGTGAGGTTGGACGAGGCCACCTTGGCGATGCCGAAGTCGGTGATCTTGATCTTGCCGTCCGTCGTCATGAGGATGTTCGCCGGCTTGATGTCGCGGTGGATGATCCCCTTGCGGTGCGCATAGTCCAGCGCCTCGCCGATCTGGGCAATGAGGTCGGCGACGTCGTCCCACGAGAACTTCTTCTTGTCGGCGAGCAGCGACTTGAGATTGCGGCCCTCGATGTACTCCATCGCGATGAAGGAGGTCCGGCTCTCCGTGTCCTCGCCGATGTCGTGGATCGTGACGATGTTCGGATGCGACAGGATCCCGGCCGTCTGCGCCTCGCGGACGAAACGCTCCCGGAACTCGCGCGACTCCGAATCGTCGTCGCCCGTCTCCGACGTGCGGATGGTCTTGACCGCGACCATGCGCCCGATGACCGGGTCCTTGGCGAGGTAGACCACACCCATGGCCCCCTTGCCGAGTTCGTTCAGGACCTCGTAACGGCCCAGCTTGGACATGCGCACTCCCGCCGGTACCTTACCCGACATAGGTTTGGACGAGCCCCTCCAGCCCGAAAAGTCCTCCGCGGGACGCAGGTTCGCCACGCGGCACGCCGGGCCCGGCGAAATTCTAGCAGGTTGGCCCGGGCGCCAGGTGGCGAATCTGGACTTGCGCCAGGCCTGCATGCGCCGCGAACCGGCCCCCCTCCGGCATATCCTCCCCTGTCATGGAAACCACCGCTTCCGCCGTCCGCACCGAACGCATTCTCCGATTCGAAACAGGCGCCTTCGGCGCCCGGGAAGACCGCGTCAGCGTCGAGGAACCGCTCGAGATCCGCGTCGGCGCGACGACCCTTGCGGTCACGATGCGGACTCCGGGGCACGATTTCGAGCTGGCCGCGGGCTGGCTCGTGACCGAGGGGGTCGTGCGCCATCCCGGGGAGATCGTCCGGATCGAGCACTGCCGGGAGGTGCGCTCGCCCGAGGAGGAGGGCAACGTCGTCCTGGTGCGCACGACCGAGCCCGCCCTGGCCCACGTGGAGCGGGCGCGGCGGATGCTCGTGACCTCGTCGTCCTGCGGCCTCTGCGGGAAGGGGTCGATCGAGTCGATCCGAGGCCAGTTTCCGCCTCCGGACCCGCGCGCGAAGCTCGCGACCGACATCCTCGTCCGGCTCCCCGAAGCCCTGCGCGCGCACCAGGCAAGCTTTGCCGAAACGGGCGGGCTCCACGCCGCCGGGATCTTCACGCTCTCGGGCCAACTGCTCGTCTGCCGCGAGGACATCGGCCGGCACAACGCCGTGGACAAGGCGATCGGATTCCTGTTTGGCCAGGGGCGCCTGCCCCTCTCCGAGACGATCCTGCTCGTTTCGGGGCGGGCGTCCTTCGAGATCGTCCAGAAAGCGCTCGCCGCTGGGATCCCGATCGTCGCCGCCGTCTCGGCCCCGTCCTCCCTGGCGGTCGATCTGGCCCGCTCCTCGGCAATGGCGCTCGTCGGATTCCTGCGCGAGGGCGGGTTCAATCTGTATTCGGGGGAGCAGCGTCTTTCCGCGCCTTCGACCGTTCGATGACGGCGGGCAGGACCCAGCCGAGCAGGAAGCCGGCCAGGGCCAGGAGGGCTACGGCAACGAGAAAGCCGACCCCGACCGCCATGCACGAGAAAGCCGTCATCTCCGGCCTATTCTTCTACAGGTCCTCACCGCGGTTGGCTTCCATATAATCCGGGCCATGAACGCACTCCACGCCGCCCAGATCCGCAACGTGGCCGTCGTCGGACATAACACCGTCGGGAAGACCACGCTCGTGGCCGCGATGCTCTACGCTGCGGGCGCGATCACGCGGCCCGGCAAGATCGAGGAAGGCACCTGCCCGACCGACTTCGACGGCGAAGAGCACGACCGGAAGATCTCCATCAACCTCGCGTGCGCGCACGCCATGCACCGCGACACGCGGATCAATTTCATCGACGCGCCCGGCTACGGCATCTTCTCCCCGGAGGCCCGAGGCGCCGTTTACGCGGCCGACGCGGCCATCATCGTTCTCGACGCCGTCTCGGGCGTCGAAGTCCAGACCGAGCGCGCCTGGAAGTTCGCCCAGGAGTTCGAGCGCCCCGTGATGTTCGTCGTCAACCGGATGGACCGCGAGCGGGCCTCGTTCGACCGCGTCATCGAAGCCATGAAGAAGAAGTTCGGGCGCGGGGTGATCGCGCTCCAGATCCCGGTCGGCGACGAGAAGACATTCCACGGCACCGTCGACCTCGTCCGGATGGAAACCCACATGCATGAGGGCGGCAAGCGAGTGGACGGCCCCATTCCCCCGGAGCTCGCCGAGCGGGCCAGGGAGGAGCACAACGCACTCGTCGAGACGGTGGCCGAGGGCGAAGACGACCTCATGGAGAAGTTTTTCGCGCAGGGCACGCTCGAAGCGCAGGACATCCTGCCGGGATTGAGGCGCGAGATCCTCGAACGCAAGGTCTTCCCGGTCCTTTGCGCTTCCTCCGCCCTCGGGATCGGAACGGTCCGCATCCTTGACGCCTGCGTCGCGCTGCTGCCCTCCCCGGAGGCACGCAAGGCCCAGGGGGTCGGCAAGGACGGCAAGCCGGCCGTCGTCTTCTGCAACGAGAAGGACCCGGCCGTGGCGCAGGTCTTCAAAACCGTTTCGGACCCCTTCGCCGGCCGGATTTCGTACCTGCGGGTGCTCGCCGGCCACTTCCAGTCGGACGGCAACTACTGGAACGCGTCCAAGGGCATCCCGGAGCGCTTCTCGGGCCTCTTCCTGCTCCAGGGCAAGGAGCACGTGAGCGTGCCCGAGGCGTTCGCGGGCGACATCGTCGCGGTCGCGAAGCTCAAGGAGACGTACACAGGGGACACCATCACGACGAAGGACAACTCGGTCGTCCTGCCCGCCCTCACCGTTCCGGAGGCGTCGATCGCCTACGCGATCGAACCCAAGGCCAAGGGCGACGAAGACAAGATCTCGACCGCGCTGCACAAGCTGATCGAGGAGGACCCCTCGCTCAACTTCCAGCGCGACGAGCAGACCAAGGAGTTCCACCTGGCGGGAGCCTCGCAGCTGCATGTCGAGATCGCCGTGGCGCGCCTGAAGAAACGCTATGGCGTGGAGGTCATCCTCCATCCACCCAAGATCCCCTACCGCGAAACGATCACGAAGAAGGCCGAGGCGCACGGACGCCACAAGAAGCAGACCGGCGGCCACGGCCAGTTCGCCGACTGTCGGATCCGGGTCGAGCCGCTCGCGCGCGGCAAGGACTTCGAGTTCGTAGACGACATCTACGGCGGTTCCATCCCCCGCAACTTCATTCCCGCCGTCGAGAAGGGGATCCAGGAAGTCCGGCGCAAGGGGTTCCTGGCCGGGTTCCCGATGGTGGATTTCCGCGTGACGCTCTACGACGGCCAGTACCACGACGTCGACTCCTCCGAGCTCGCATTCAAGCTCGCCGGCGCGCTCGCCTACAAGGAGGCGATGGCGGCCGCCAAGCCGACGCTGCTCGAGCCCGTGATGAACGTCGAGATCACGGCGCCCAACGAGTACGTCGGCGACCTGATGGGCGACCTCTCGTCACGCCGCGGCCATGTCCAGGGCATGGATGCCGCCGAGGACGACACCGTCATCAAGGCGTCCGTGCCGATGTCGGAACTGCTGACCTACGGCGCCCATCTGCGCTCGATCACGCAGGGCCGCGGCTCCTTCCATCTCGAGTTCTCGCATTACTCCGAGGTGCCGCACGGACTGCAGGAGAAGATCATCGCGCATTCGCGCGAGGGAAAGGCCGAGGCCAAGGAAGCGTAGCCCTCGGAACCCCATCGGACTTGACCAGACTAGTCAGATCAGGCCATAATGGCCGGATGGCGCGTGTCTACTCGACGTACGAGGCCAAGGCGAGGCTGAGCGAAATCCTCCGGAAGGTTCGAGCCGGACAAAGGGTGGGCATCAGCCACCGCGGCCAGCTCATTGCGGAGGTCGGCCCCGTAGCTCCAGTTCCAGAGACGCTGGGAAGACGTATGGAGCGTCTCGCGGCGGACGGATGCGTCACTCCGGCCCGTGAGCCCCGGCCTTCCTTCCGCCGCATTGCGCGACGCCCCGGGGCCTTGAAGCGGTTTCTCGAGTCGCGCGAGTGAGCTCGGCCTACGTCGACAGCTCCGTTCTCGTCGCCATCGCATTCGACGAGCCCGGCGCCGCGGCCATGGAACGCCGGCTCGCGCGTTGCGACGCGGTGTACTCCTCGCTCCTCACCGAGGCAGAGATCCTCGCCGCCCTGCACCGCGAAGGCGCGGCGATCGCAGATCGCGAGGCTTTCTTCGCCCCACTCGCCTGGGTCCTTCCGAACCGCCGCCTGACCGGGGAGATGACGAGGGCCCTGGCCGCCGGATACCTGCGAGGCGCGGACCTGTGGCACGTCGCCTCTGCGCTTTTCCTCGAGCCCGAGCCAAAGGAGCTCGCGTTCCTGACGCTGGACGCGGAGCAACGAAAGGTCGCCTCACGGCTCGGGTTCCCGACCTGACGATTCGCACGGGCGCAACGCGTCCTACAACGTCCTCCACCTGCGCCCATCCTTCTCCAGGAACCGATCCGCGGCCTCCGGACCGAACGTCCCGGAGGCATAGTTCGGAAACTCGGGCGCCGGCCGCTTTGCCCATGCATTCAGGATCGGCGTCAGCACCTCCCAGGCGTGCTCGGCTTCATCGCCGCGGATGAAGAGCGTCTGGTCGCCGTGCGTCACGTCGAGCAGCAGCCGCTCGTACCCGCCCGCAATCGGCGCGCCGAGCCTGGCGTACGGGAAGTCCATGTAGACCGGCTGAATCTGGAGCACCGAGCCCGGAATCTTCACGCCGAACTTCAGCGAGACGCCTTCGTCGGGCTGGATGTGGAGGCGCAGCACATTGGGCTGGACCTCCCCCGAGGCCTTGCTGAAGAAGCGATGCGGAACGCCTTTGAACTCGATCGCGACCTCGGTGATCCGCTTTCCCAGCCGTTTGCCCGAGCGCAGGTAGAACGGCACGCCGGCCCAGCGCCAGTTGTCGATCGCGATCTTGACCGCGGCGTAGGTCGGGGTCGGCGAAGCGGGATCCACCTTCGGCTCTTCCCGGTAGCCGGGCACCATCCTTCCGTCCACGACTCCCGGGCCGTATTGGCCGCGCACCGCCCAGTCGTCGACTTGCTCCTCGGTGAACGGCCGGATGGACTCGAGCACCTTGACCTTTTCGGCGCGGATGGCGTCGGCCTCGTAGGCGGCGGGAGGCTCCATCGCCGTCAGCGTCAGGAGCTGGAGCAGGTGATTCTGGAACATGTCACGCACGACGCCCGCGCTCTCGTAAAAGCCGGCGCGGTGACCCACGCCCACCGACTCGGCCACGGAGATCTGCACGTGGTCCACGTAATGATGGTTCCAGAGCGGCTCGAAGATGCCGTTGGCGAAACGCAGAACGAAAATGTTCTGGACGGTCTCTTTGCCAAGATAGTGGTCGATCCGGTAGATCTGCTTTTCCGGAAAGACGGCCAGGAGCACCTGGTTCAGGTGCCGGCCCGATGCGAGGTCGTGGCCGAACGGCTTTTCCACGACGGCGCGGACCCAGCCTTTCTCGACCGTGGCGAGGCCCTCGCGGCCCAGCTGCGCAACGATGGTTTCGTCCGCTTCCGGCGGGGTGGCGAAATAGAAGATCCGGTTCCGAGCCCCGCCGCGCTTGCCCTCGATCTCCTCGAGCTTCGCCTTGAGTTGAGCGAACAGCTCGGGGTCCCCGAAGTCGCCGGCGAGGTACGTGACCGTGGCGGGCAGATCTCCCGGGCGCCCCTGCGTGGGCGGCGTGAACTCGCGGGCGCCTTCCTCCAGGTGCGAGCGAAACGCGTCGTCGCTATAGGGCGAGCGCCCGATCCCGACGATGGCGAATTCCGACGAGAGCGCACCGTCGCGGTTCAGGTGCGCGATCGCGGGCGCGAGCAGGCGGCGGGCCAGATCGCCGGACGCCCCGAAAATGACGAGGGTCGCCGGGGGGCGGATTTCCTCTTCGCTGCGGCGCGAGCCGGCAGGGCCGCCGTTGGAAGCGCTCAAGCCTTCTCTGCCTTGCCAAGCAGGTCGCGGGCGAACCCGGCCACGTGATCCGCGGTGAATCCGTACTCGCGCATCACGACGTCGCCCGGCGCGGAGGCGCCGTAGCGGTCGACACCGATGCATCCTCCCCCGTCGCCGACGTACTTCTGCCACCCCAGGGTGACGCCGGCCTCGATCGAGACGCGGACCCTCACCGAGCGCGGCAGCACCATGTCGCGGTAGTCCCGCGGCTGATCGTCGAAGAACTCCCAGCACGGCATCGAGACGACGCGCGTCGGGATCCCCTCGGCTTCGAGCTGCTGGCGCCCGGCGACGGCGAGGTGGAGCTCCGAGCCCGTCGCCATCAGGATCACTCCTGGCGCGCCGCCTGAGGCTTCCACCAGGATGTAGCCGCCGCGCGAAACGTCGCCCTTCGACGTCGAACGATCGAGCTCCGGAATGTTCTGGCGGCAGAGCACGAGGCCGATCGCCCCATCCTCGTGCTCCATGATGGCCTTCCACGCCTGAGCGGTCTCGGTCGCGTCGCCGGGCCGAAGCACGGCGAAGTGCGGCATCGCCCGCAGCGACATCAGCTGCTCGACCGCCTGGTGCGTCGGCCCGTCTTCCCCGAGGCCGATCGAGTCGTGCGTCCAGACGAAGATCGTCGGAAGCTTCGAGAGGGCGGCCAGGCGGATGGACGGCCGCATGTAATCGGAAAAGCAGAAGAACGTCGCGACGAATGGCCGCACGCCCCCGTGGTACGACATGCCGTTGGCGATGGCCGCCATCGCGTGCTCCCGCACGCCGTAGTGGATGTTGTTGCCGGTCCCGGTCTGTCCGTCGAAGTCGCCCGCATCCTCGAGCCTCGTCTTCGTGGACTCGGAGAGATCCGCGTCGCCGCCGACGAGCCAGGGCACGTGCTTCGCGATGGCGTTCAGGGCCTTTCCGCCGGCCACGCGCGTGGCCAGCGAGTCGCCGACCTTCCATTTCGGCAGGTCCGCGTCCCACCCGGCGGGCAGCGCGCCCTTGCGGACCGTCCGCCACTCTTCGGCCAGATCGGGAAACGCCTTTGCCCACGCTTCGAAGCGGCGGTCCCAATCGCTCTGGGCTTTCGTGCCGCGCTCGAGGGCGGTGCGGAAGTTCTTCAAGGCCTCCGGCGGCTCGTAGAAGGCCTCGGCCCACTCCCAGCCGAGCGCCTTCTTTGTCAACGCCACTTCCTCGACGCCCAGCGGGCTTCCGTGCGCGGCTGAGGTCCCGGCCTTGTGCGGCGACCCGTAGCCGATCGTCGTCCGAACCGCGACGATCGTCGGCCGGTCTTCCTGCGAAACGGCGGTGCGGATCGCGGCGTCGATGGAGTCCAAATCCGCGTTTCCGTGCTCGACGCGCAGCACCTGCCAGCCATACGCCTCGTAGCGCGCCAGGACGTCTTCCGTGAAGGACTGCGAGGTCGGGCCGTCGAGCGAGACATGGTTGTCGTCGTAGAGGTACGTCAGCTTGCCGAGCTTCAGGTGCCCCGCGAGCGAGCCCGCCTCCGACGAGATGCCTTCCATCAGGTCGCCGTCACCCACGAGGGCGAAGGTCCGATGGTTGACGATGTCGTGGCCCGGCCGGTTGTAGCGGGCCGCGAGGAAGCGCTCCGCGATCGCCATGCCGACGGCGTTGGCCGTGCCCTGCCCGAGTGGACCCGTCGTGGCCTCGACGCCCGGAGTCAGGTGCGGCTCGGGGTGGCCCGGGGTCCGACTGCCCCACTGCCGAAAGGCCTTGAGGTCGTCGAGGGTGAGGTCGTAGCCCGTCAGGTGCAGAAGGCTGTAGAGCAGCATGCAGCCGTGGCCGGCCGAAAGGACGAATCGGTCCCGGTCGGGCCAGTGCGGATCGCGGGGGTTGTGCTTGAGATGGCGCTGCCAGAGCACGTAGGCCATCGGGGCGGCCCCGAGTGGAAGGCCCGGATGCCCCGAGTTGGCCTTCTGGACCGCATCGATCGAGAGGGTCCGGATCGTGTCCACGCAGAGTTCGTCGAGGGATTTCTTCACCGTGCTCAATGGGCCCTCCCGTTCGGCCGGGATCTTATTACGCCTCGTGCGGCGCGATGGGACGCCGAATGGAGCGGGCGTGCATCCGAGAGCGATTGCCTCGTACCGCAACACCCATTTGATAGAGAATCTCGGGTCAGAGGTTTGCGCCCCGTGTCCACGCTCAAACAACCACCTCCAGGTCCGGCGCGAGGCGCCGCCCGCCCGTTCGAATGGTCCGCGGCCGAGCTCGCGGGCCGCTCGCTCGGCATGGAGTGGCTCGAGACCGACGGCCTCGGCGGCTTCGCGTGCGGCACCGTGGCGGGAGTCCGCACGCGCCGGTACCACGGCTGGTACGTGCCCGCGATCCCGCCTCCGCGACGGCGCTGGATGCTCGTGTCGGGCTGCGAAGAGTTCGTGTCCGCCGGCGGCGTCACCGAAAGCATCTCGACCCAGGCTTACCGGGACGCGACGAGCCCGGAGGGCGCCCGCAGCCTCGCGCAATTTCGTCTCGAGCCCTTCCCCACGTGGCTCCACGAGACGCCGGCGTACGCGATCGAGCGCTCGCTCTGCCTCGTCCGTGACCGCTCGCTGACGATCGTGCGCTACGTCAACCGCGGAGCGACCGAGATCAGCCTGCGTGTTCGCCCGCTGCTCGCGTTTCGCGGATCCCACCGCCTGCAAGCCGAAACAAGCGACTGGGACGCGACGACCGAGGCCCGTGGGGAAGTCTCGTGGGTCCGTCCCCTGCCCTACCTGCCGCGCCTCTACCTGCGCGGAGTCTTCGCGGCGACTCGCGTGGATCCCCTCTGGTACCGCCACTTCACCTACGCAGAGGAAACGGCCCGGGGCTACGACGCGACCGAGGACCTCTGGAGCCCGCTCGAGTGGGAGTGGACCCTGCGCCCCGACGCCCAGGCCTTCGCCCTCTTCTCGATCGACGAAATGGCGGCCGATCCGGACCGCTTCCTCGACGAGGAGCGGCGGCGGCGGCAGGCTTTCGCGCGCACGAAGGACCCGGTCTTCGACGAGCTCGCGAGGCGCGCCGAGTCGTTCGTGGTGGACGCGGACCATGGCCGCGCCACAGTCCTGGCCGGGTACCCCTGGCTCGCGGACTGGGGCCGCCAGGCCATGATCGCGGCGCCGGGCCTCGCCCAGGCTTCGGGCCGGCTCGGCGCGCTCGCCCGCATCTTGAACGACTTCGCGGCCGCGCGCCGCGATGGCCTGGTTCCCAGCCACTTCTCCGGCGAAGAGGGGGATGCGGACTATGACTCGGTGGACGCATCGCTCTGGTTCGTCCTCGCCGTCGACTGGTTCGGCCGCGCGCGCCGCAACCCGCAGCGCGCCTCGCCGCTTCTCGGTGCCGTGCGCTCCATCATCGAAGCCTACCGCCGGGGCACGCGCTTCGGCATCGGCGTCGGGGCCGACGGCCTGCTCGTGGCCAACGGCCACGGACGACCCCTGACCTGGATGGATTCGATCGTCGATGGCGTGGCGGTGACGCCCCGCCCGGGCCGGCCCGTCGAGGTCAATGCGCTCTGGCACGCCGCACTCAAGTGCGCGGCGCGGCTCGAGCGTCTGGCCGACGAGACCGGCCGGGCGCGAGAGCTCGAGTCCGAGGCGTGGCACGTGGCGAAGCGGTTCAATGAGACCTTCTGGTACGGGGCCAAGGGCTATCTCTATGACGTCGTCGGCGACGGCGGCCCCGACGCCAGCCTTCGGCCGAACCAGATCCTCGCAGCGTCCCTGACCGAGGACCTTCTTCCGCCACACCGGGCCCGCTCCGTGTACTGGACGGTGCGCCGCGAGCTGCTGACGCCCTTCGGCCTGCGCACGCTCGAGCCCGCCGACCCACGCTATCGCGGGCAGTGCGCAGGCGACGAAAGCGCGCGCCTGTCGGCGGCGCACCAGGGAACGGTATGGCCGTGGCTGATAGGACCCTTCGCCGACGCCCACTTCCGCGTGTTCGGCAACACCGAGGATTCGCGGCGGACCATGCGGGCGCTGCTCGCCCCGTTGCGCGCGCACGTGCGCGCGGCCGGCCTCGGCTCGATCTCGGAGATGTTCGATGGCGATGCGCCCCATGCGCCGAGGGGGTGCTTTGCTCAGGCGTGGAGCGTGGCGGAGGTGGCACGGGTGGTGTACACGCACTTGCTGAGAGAGGAGTAGCTCTCCCGCTCATCCATGCGCGTTCTCATGTTCGGCTGGGAGTTTCCGCCCTCGATCAGCGGGGGGCTCGGGGTGGCCTGCGAGGGGCTGGTGCGGGGCTTGCTCGAGCTCGACACGGAGGTCGCGCTCGTTCTGCCCCGCCGCTCGGCCGCGACGTCGATCGAGCATCTCCGGATCATCCCGGCCTCCGAGGTCGATCGCGCGGCGCACGGGCGCCGCGGCCGGGTCCGAACCTCGTTGCGGGTCCGGCGCATCACGACCCCGCTGCGCCCGTACATGACGGCGTGCCTCGACGAGGGCGAGCGCCGGGCGCAGGGGCGTCCGGGCGGAGCCGGCGGCGACTCCAACTCCGACTCCGACTCCAACTCCAACTCCAACTACGGGCCCGACCTCCCCAGGCAGGTTTTGCGCTACGCCGCAGCGGCCGGGCGGATCGCCGCGCGCGAGTCCTTCGACGTCATCCACGCTCACGACTGGCTGACGTTCCTCGCCGGCGTCGAGGCGCGCCGCGTGAGCGGCAAGCCGCTCGTCCTGCACGTGCACGCGACGGAATTCGACCGCGCGGGCGGCCGCGAGAACGGCTTCGTCGCCGCGATCGAGCGGCTGGGCCTCGCGGCGGCCGACCGCGTCGTGGCGGTGTCGGGGTACACGGCCGAGCTGCTGGCGCGACGGTACGGAGTTGCCGCCGAGCGCCTGCGCATCGTCCACAACGCGATCGACCCGCGTGTGCTGGCCGACGATGGACCATCGTCGAATCGCAACCCGCTCGTCCTCTTCGCCGGAAGGATCACCTCGCAGAAAGGGCCCGGTTTTTTCGTCGAGGCGGCCGCGCGTGTTGCAGCGGAGCGCCGCGATGTCCGGTTCGTCGTCGCCGGTTCCGGCGACCGGATGCGCGCGATGAGAGACCACGTCGCGGCGCGGGGCCTGCGCAAACGGTTCCTCTTCACGGGCTTCCTGCCCGCCGCCGAGCTCGACCGCCTTTATGCGCGGGCGGACGTCTACGTCCTGCCGTCCGTCTCGGAGCCCTTCGGCCTGACGGCCCTCGAGGCCCTGCAGCACGGCACGCCGGTGATCGTCTCCCGCTGCGCCGGGGTATCGGAAGTCGCGCCCAACGTCCTGCGCGTCCGGTTCGGGGACGTCGACGATCTCGCGTCGAAGATCCTCTCCGTCCTCGCGTTCCCGCCGCTGCGGGAGGCGCTGTCCGAGCGCGGGCGCGCCGACGCCGAGCGCCTGTCCTGGAGGAGCTCGGCCGCTCGCTGCGTCGACGTGTACCGGGAGTTGGTGGGAGAATCACGGGGTACGCCATGATCCCGGTCTGTCTCTACTTCCAGGTCCACCAGCCGTACCGGCTCAAGCGCTACAACTACTTCGACGTCGGGCGCGAGCACCGCTATTTCGACGACGACGGCAACCGGGAGATCCTGCGCCGGGTGGCCGACAAGTGTTACTTGCCGGCGACCGCGATGCTCGAGCGGCTGCTCAAGCGGCACCCCCGCTTCGCCGTGTCCTTCTCCCTCTCGGGCTGCCTGATGGAGCAGCTGCGGGCCTGGGCGCCCGAGGCGCTGGGCGCGTTTCGCCGCCTTGCGCGAACGGGCCGCGCGGAATTCCTGGCCGAGACTTCCCACCACTCGCTGGCCTGGCTCGTGTCACAGGACGAGTTCGAGGCGCAGGTCGCGATCCACCGGCGCCTCGTCCTCGAGGAGCTCGAGCAGGAGCCACGCGTCTTCCGCAACACGGAACTCATCTACTCGGACGCGCTCGCGGCATGGCTCGCACAGCGCGGCTACCGCGGCGTGCTCGCGGACGGCGTCGCGCCGCTGCTCGGGCGCCGCTCGCCCGACCACGTGTATCGCTCGGCCGCCGACGGTCGACTGCCGCTCCTGCTGCGCAACTACCGCCTGTCGGACGACATCGCCTTTCGCTTCTCGAATCGCAAATGGAGCGAGTGGCCGCTGACTCCCGAAAAGTACGACCGCTGGATCGCAAGGCTCGAGGGCGAGCTCGTGTCGCTCTTCATGGACTTCGAGACGTTTGGCGAGCACCAGTGGAAGGAGTCGGGGATCTTCGAGTTTTTCGAGAACTGGGTGGACCTGCGCCTCTCGCGCCGTGGCGCCGCCTTTCTCACGCCGTCGCAAGCGATCGCCACGCTCCCGCCGGGCGAAGCCCTGTCGGCGCCCCGTACGATCTCGTGGGCCGACCAGGCGCGGGACCTCTCGGCGTGGCAGGGCAACGATCTCCAGAAAGACGCGCTGTCGAAGCTCTTCGCCCTCGAAGGCCGCGTCCGGGCGGCCGGCTCCGAGGACCTGCTGCGCGACTTCCGCAAGCTCTCGAGCTCGGACCACTTCTACTACATGGCGACCAAGGCGGCCGGTGACGGCCAGGTGCACGACTACTTCTCGCCCTTCGAGACCGCGTACGATGCCTACATGACGTACATGCACGTCGTCTCGGACCTCGAGCGCCGGCTCCCGCGTCCGGCCAGGATCCGTGAGTCAACGCGGGGCCTCCGGCCGGCGCCGCGCGCTTGACGACGACGGCCCCGGTTCTCCTGCTGATCTGCGACGGATGGGGCCATGCGCCGCCCTCGGAGGGCAATGCCATCTCGCGCGCCCGGACTCCGATCTACGACCGCTGGCTGGCGGAGTTCCCATGGACGTTGCTCCAGGCCTCCGGCGAGGCCGTGGGCCTGCCGGCCGGGCTCATGGGCAACTCCGAGGTCGGGCACCTGACGCTCGGCGCGGGCCGGATGCGGCCGCAGGATCTGTTGCGCATCGACCTCGGGCTGCGCGACGGGTCGTTCTTCGAGAACGCCGCTCTAGCGGCGGCGCTCCGGCACGCGAAACGCCGGGGCGCCACGCTCCACTTGATGGGACTGGTGTCCGACGGCGGGGTCCACTCGCACCAGCGCCACCTCGAGGGGCTCCTCGAGCTCGCACAGAAGGCCGGCGTGCCGCGCGTCCGGGTGCACGTCTTCGCGGACGGACGCGACACGCCCCCCCGCTCCGCGCTCCAGTACATCGCCCGCCTCGAAGCGTCGCTCGCAAAATTCGGCGGCAAGATCGCCACGGTCTCCGGGCGCTACTACGCCATGGACCGCGACAAGCGCTGGGACCGCGTGGCACGCGCCTACCAGGCGCTGGTCTTCTCCTCGGGCCTGCACGCGGAAGGAGCGGCCGCGGCCGTCGAGGCCGCCTACGGGCGCGATGAATCCGACGAATTCATCCAGCCGACTGTGATCACCGAGAAGGGCGAGCCGGTCGGCCCGATCGGCGATGGGGATTCCGTCGTTTTCTTCAATTTCCGCGCGGACCGCGCGCGGCAGATCACGCGGGCCCTGACCGATCCCGAATTCGCCGACTTCCCGCGGCCCAAGCCGCCGAAGATCCATTTCGTCGGCTTCACGGAGTACAAGGCCGACTTCAATCTCCCGGCTGCATTTGCGCCCCGCGCCCTCACGCACATCCTCGCGGACGTGTGGGCCGAGCGGGGCATCACGAACCTGCGGTTGGCCGAAACGGAGAAGTACGCCCACGTCACCTACTTCTTCAACGGCGGCGTCGAGCAGGCGCATCCGGGCGAAGAACGGATTCTCGTTGCCTCCTGGAAGGGAGCGACCTACGACCTCCACCCCGAGATGAGCGCCGCGCAGATCACGGAAGAGGCGGTTCGCGCGCTCCGGGGAGGAAGATTCGCCGCCCACGTCGTCAACTTCGCCAACGCCGACATGGTGGGCCACACCGGCAAGCTCCCGGAGACGATCGCGGCGATCGAAACGCTCGACCGCTGCTTCGGCATCCTCGAGGCCGCATGCAGGGAAGCGGGCGTCCTGCTCATGATGACCGCCGACCACGGCAACGCGGAACAGATGCTCGATCCCGAGACCGGCGAGCCCCACACCGCGCACACGTCGAATCCCGTGCCGTTCATTCTCTGCGGCGGAAAAGGCGCGCTCCGCGACGGCGGCGGCCTTGCCGACGTCGCCCCGACGTTGCTCGGGATCCAGAGGCTTGCGGCGCCGGAGGAAATGACGGGGCGGGATCTACGGGTGCCGGAGGGGCGGCCCTTGTGCCGCCCGCATCCGTCACGGTGACTCAGAGGCGGGCGGGGCAAGCCCCGCCCCTCCCACACGGACGGAGCTAGCCTCCCGACACGCTCTTCCTCTCCCGGGCCCCCGGGAACAATCGCCGCACATCGGTCTTCAGCCCCGCGGCCGCCCGCGGATCTCCCAGGATTTCGTAGGTCTTGATCGCCGCGAAGTAGGCCTCGGGCGTGTTGAGGTCGCGGACGAGGTCGGCGAGGGCCTTGCGCGCTTCGACCTCGCGCCCCTGGCTCGCGTACAGGAACGCGATGGCGGCCCGCGGAGACGCATTCGCGGGAAAGTCGCGGATCTCTTTGAGAAAGGCCGCCTCCGCCTCCGCCACGCGGCCGCTGCGGGCGAGGCTATCCCCGCGCAGATAGTTCAGGTTCTGGAGCGGCGCCGGGTCGCCGGCGCTCGGGCGGGCGGCCAGGTCGAGCTCGGCGAGCGCTCCGGGATAGTCGCCTCGGTCGTGCCGGGCGCGCGCGATCATGAGGTGCGGAATCCGCCGCAGCGGGTACTTCTCGAGCGCCGCCCGCGACTCGCGCTCGGCCGCGTCGAGATCGCCCTTGACCAACGCGATGCGGGCGAGGTTTTCGTGCGGACTGGTGGAGCCCGAATCCCCCGCCGCCTCGGCGTGCTTGCGCGCCTCCTCGTAGTTGCCGACGACGAGGTAGTAGTCCGAAAGCGCCATCATCACCTGGGGATTGAGCGGCGAGAGCTTCGCCGCCTGCTGCAGGGCCGCGAGCGCCTCATCCTCCCTGCCGAGCTTCAAGAACGCCTCGCCGTACATCTGCCACACGTCCGTCATGCCGGGCTCGGTCTTCAACAGCCTACCGAACACGGCGATGGCGTCCGCGTACTGCCCGCGCTGGAGCGCTCCAAATCCAGCCTTGAGCTCTGTGACGGCTCCGATGTGATCGCGCGGAGCGGGAAGGTCCTTCGCCGTCAGGTCGGCGGTGGAAGCGCTGATGTAGCCGAGCGCGGCCAGTTGCTTCATCTGCTCGGGATCGGAGTTGCCGGGCGGCTGCAGCGGCCGGGGCATGCGCGCCAGCTCCGCGCGCATCGAGCGAAACGCCGGAGGCAGCCCCGCCGCGAGGTCGTTTCTCTCGCCCGGATCGGCCCCCAGATCGTAGAGCTCCGGCCGCGGAGACTCGATGTAATGGTCGTGCTCGTCCTCGAGCGAGGCCAGATCGCTCCAGCCCAGGTGCAGGCGCGGATAGAGCGTCTCGCTGTAGACGCGCCTCGGCTCAGAGGCCTTGGGCCCGGCCGGGCGGAGGGCGCCCAGCAGAGAGCGGCCCGCCAGGCCCGCCGGGACCGGGATGCCCACGACCTCGGCCACGGTCGGGAACACGTCCACGAGGCCGACCGCGGCGCGTACGGACTCGCCATGACGAACCGATTTCGGAAACTTCACCATGAGGGGGACGTGGATCGACTCGCGATAGATCAGCACGCCGTGCTCGTCCTCGCCGTGGTCGTCGAGGCCTTCGCCGTGATCCGACAGGAACACGATCAGGGCGCGGTCGTAGACTCCGGTCGTCTTCAAAAACTTTACGAACGTTCCGACGATCTCGTCGGCTCGCGCGATCTCGCCGTCGTACCGCAGTTTGTAGCGCGAGAGATACGGCTCGGGCGGTTCGTAGGGCGAGTGCGGCTCGAAGAGATGGAGGAACGCGAAGAAGGGCTTTCCAGCGTGTCCCGAGACCCACTCCGCCAGGATGGCCTGCGTATCGTTGCCGCCGCGCTGCACCCGCGAGATGGATTGGCTCATCTTGGTGGGCTCGATGTTGTCTTCGTAAAAATCGAATCCCCGCGAAACCCCCGTCGCGTGGGAGAGGACAATCGTCGAAACCGCGCCGCCCGTGGCGTAGCCCTTTGCCTTGAGCGTGCCGGCGAGCGTCGCCGGACCCGGGCCGAGCGCGTATCCGAGGTTGTCGCGCACGCCGTTCTGGGGAGGCAGGAGCCCGGTCATGATCGCGGTGTGCGAGGGCAGCGTCAGCGGAACTTGCGAATAGGCGTTCTCGAAGAGAACGGCGTCGTGGCGAAAGGCGTCCAGGTTGGGGGTGTCGACGCCGTGGTATCCGTACGCGGGCAGGTGATCCGCACGCAGCGTGTCCACGGAAATGAGAATCACCGGGGCGCCGGCCGAGACGAATCCGCCCCCGCGGCGGCACCCGCCGCCCCCGAGAAGCAGCGCCGCCGCCAGGACGGCCGGCCAGGTCCGGCCCGACACCGGGCGAAACGATTCTGCTAGCATCCGCCGCATGCCGACCAAGCGCGAAATCTACCTCCGACGCCTCGACACCGTGCGCGCCGAGCTGCGTGCTCTGAAAGCGGACGGACTGTACGCCACCCCGTCATCGAACCTCTTTTATCTCACGGGCATCGACTTCCATCGCAGCGAACGTCTGACGGCCCTGCTTCTCTTCCAGGATATGGAGCCGGTGGCCATTTGCCCCGCCTTCGAGGCCGAGCGCTTGCGCCGGATGTCCGCCGTCGAGCGCGTCGTGACGTGGGAGGAGACCGAAGACCCGTTCGCGAAGGCCGCGGCGCTCTTCCCGGCCTCCGGCGGGACGCTCGCGATCGAGCCGTCCACGGCGTATGACGACGTCGAGCGCCTGCTCGCAAAGCGCCCCTCGTGGAAACCCGTGTCGGCGGCCTCGACGTTCGGTGCCCTGCGCATGATCAAGTCCGCGGACGAGATCGACCTGATCCGCCAGGCGATCGCCGTCGCCCTGCCCCGCTTCCAGCGCGCCTTCGAGGCGCTCAAGCCTGGCTGCCTCGAGGCGGAGATCTCGGCGCTCGTCGGCGGCGAGAACATGGTGCAGTTCGGCCCCTCCTCGGCCCTGCCGCACGGCGCCTCGGGCTCGACCCCGCTCTCGCGCGACCAGGCCGTCCTGATCGACGCCTGGGACAAGCCGGACGGCTACTACTACGACATCACGCGCTCGACCTTCTACGGCACCCCGACCGACGAATACCGCAAGATCTGGTCGATCGTGCTCGACGCGCAGTCCGCCGCCATCGACAAGGCAGCCCCCGGCGTCCCCTGTTTCGAGGTCGACGCAGCGGCTCGACAGGTCATCGAGAAGGCGGGCTACGGCGAGTACTTCACGCATCGCCTCGGCCACGGCCTCGGGATCGACGTGCACGAAGCGCCCTACATGGTCGGCCACGACAAGACGATCCTGGAGCCCGGGATGACCTTCACCTCGGAGCCGGGGATCTATCTGCCGGGGCGCTTCGGCGTGCGCATCGAGGACGACATCGTCTGCACCGAGCGCGGAGCGGAATCGCTCTCGCCCCGCGTCTCCCGTCTCGAACCGATCGCCGCGTAGCTGCACTTCGTCCCGATTTCCGCGCCTTCCGTCCCGGACCGGAACTTGCCGGGGGCGTATAGTGTTTTCGTTGGGGTCATGACCTTTCGATTTGGCAGCCTCCTGCTCGACTCCGAAAGCCGGGCGCTGACGCGTGACGGCCGGCCGGTATCGATTTCGCCGAAAGCCTTCAAGCTCCTCCAGGCCCTCATCGAAGCCCGACCCCGCGCGGTCCCGAAGGCGGAACTGCATCGCAGGCTCTGGCCCGACACGGTGGTGTCGGACGTCAACCTGCCCACGCTCATTGCCGAGATCCGCCACGCGATCGGCGATGGCGCGCGCGCGCCGGAGTTCATCCGGACCGTGTACGGGTACGGATACGCGTTCTGCGGAGAGGCCGTGCCACTTTCGCGCGACGGACGGCCGCACGAGTCGAGCGACCAGATCTTTCGCCTTCTGTGGGGCAACCGAGAGGTCGCCCTGTCCGACGGCGAGAACATCCTGGGCCGCGGAACCGACTCGCTCGTCTGGATCGACGCCCAGAGCGTTTCCCGCCGCCATGCCAGTCTCAACGTCTCCGCCGGGCTGGCCACGCTCGAAGACCTCGGATCCAAGAACGGTACGTACGTGAACGGCATCCGTCTCTGCTCCCCCGTGGCGCTGCGCGACGGAGATGAGCTGCGCGTGGGCAGCGTGCCGATGACGCTCAAGATCTACGCCCGGCCCGGCTCCACCGAGACGGCGACGGGGCATTGATCTCGTCGACGAGGGCGGGCGCAAAAGCCTGCATCTTCCTCGCGGCCGCCGGCGCCTTCGGGCTCGGTGCCGCGCTCGCCGCGCAGGAACCCGTCAGTCTCACCCAGGCCGAGGATGCCGCCGATTTCGCCCGGCGCGCCGCGCTCGCCGCCCTGCACGGGCCGCCGAAGGTCTTCCTCGAGTCCGTAGACGCCGACGGAATCCTGCGGCGCCTGCTGGGAGGTCCGGTCTGGTCCGGCCTCACGGAGCGCCAGCGGGTTCTGCTTCGAACGCTCGTGCGCGAGCACTTCGCACAGGCGCTGGCCCCCGTGGCCGACGCCTCCGCCGAGGTGGCCTGGACCTCGGTCGCGGATTCGGGCAAGGGCCCGGCCTTCGTCTACCTCGGCCTGCGGTACGGGGCATCGCTCCTGAAAACGCGGTGGACGGTCGACCACACGCCGCGGGGATCGACGATCTCGGACATCGTCCTCGTCGACCCCGGCATTTCGCTCGCCGGAGAGGTCGGTCGCCTCCTCGGGCCCGAGCCCGTGCGCCGGCACGACGCGGCACAGCAGGCGCGCTCCCGGGCGTTGCCGCGTGTGGTCGGCTTCTGCGCCATTCTCGGGATCGCCCTGGTTTTCATCCGGCGCGTGCCGCCCGAGAAGCGGCGGATCCTCTGGCTGACGGCTTGCGTGCCGGCGCTGCTCTTTCTCGTGGACGGCGCGCTGGCAGTTCACCGCGCCCTCTCGGAGCCGTACGCCCTCGTCGAGAGCCTGCCTCCGCAGGCCTGGCGGCAGCCGGAGAGGCTCGCGCTCGCCGCGCAGAAGGGTGGAAAGGCCGACGCCGCTCGCTCCGAGTGGGACAAGGCAATCGAGGCCGGAGCCCCGGCTGGGCCGATCTACTACCAGATGGGGCTCGCGGCCCGCTCCCGGGGCGCAGCATCCGAAGCCACGCAGCAATTCGAGCGCGCACTCGCCGAGCTCCCGCCGGCGCCGGGCGCCGCCCGCGAGCTCGCAATGATGGCCCTCGCCGACGGGCGCCTGCCCGAAGCACACTCCCTGCTCCAGAAGTACCTCCGTGAAGCGGGGCCCGACCCGGACACCCTCGCGACCCTCGCCGTCGTCGAGACGGGCCTCGGCGACGCGTCGAGCGCGGTGGCCACGATCCAGCATGCCCGGAGTCTGGTCGGAGAGAACTGGAAGCGGGCGGAGCTCGAGGCCCGCATCTACGCCCGCTCCGGAAACGCAACAGCGGCCGTGGCGGCCCTTCGGCCGCTCGAGGGCGAGGGCAAGCTCGACCGGGCCGTGCTCCGGGCCGAACCGGCGTACCTTCCGATCGCGACGGATCCGGCGTGGGTCGGGTTTCTGAAGGAGGAGCCGAAGTAATCGGGATTCGACTCTGCCTCTACAGTCCCGCCCATTTCCGCCATCCCGCGAACAGCTCCTCTTCCGAAATCCCCGTCTCGGCGCGCAGTGCCGAAGCGAACGATGCCCCCATCCCGAAGAGAACGAAATCGCGCGCGGCCCGTCGCGCATTGACGATCACCTTCAGCCGGGAGAACGAGAAGTCGAAGAGGATCAGGAACCGCCGCCGCCTAGGACAGCGTCTTGAGCAGGTCGTCGATCTCCTTGGCCTCGGGCCCGCTCGGATTGAGCTCGCGAGCCTTCTTCAGGTCGGACTTCGCCTCGGCGTTCTTCTTCAGCTGGAGGCGGCAGAGGCCGCGGTAGTAGTAGCCCTCCCACAGGTCGGGCTTGATGGCGATCGCCTTGTCGAAGGCCGTCTCGGCTTCTGCCGCCTTCTTCTTGTTGATGAGGAGGATCCCGATGTTCAGGTAGGGCTGCGGGTCGGTGATCTTCTCCGGCGGGACCTTGTCGAGCGCGGCCTGGCCGGCCTCGAGGTTGCCCTGCTGGAGCTCGAGCTCCGCGATCATCCACCACGCGGTCGGGTTGGAGGGGTCCTTGTCGGCGGCTTGCCGGGCGTACACGAGGGCTTCCTTCGTGTTGCCTTCCCCGAGGTACGCGGCCGCAATGCGCTGAAGCAGGGCGGCGTTGTCGGGCAGCTCGGCCGATGCCGTCACGTAACTCGCACGCGCCGCCGCCCAGTTCTTCGCGGTCATGGCCGCATTTCCCGCCTCGATCGCGTCGGCGGTCTCCTTGGAGATCTTCTTGCCGCCCACGAGAATCTGCGGCTGCGCGACAGGGGCGGCGGGCGCCTGGGCCTTGGGCTGCGGATCGAGCTGGATGTTGAGAGAGGGATTGCGCGCGCCTTCCTGCAGACTGACGCTGATCTTCTTCGCGGCGTACCCGTCCGCCTCGAAGTCCACGTCCCACGGGCCGCCCGCCAGGCCGAAGATCGCGAACTGACCCTTCGCGTCAGTCGTCAGGTCGGGCCCGCCGTGGGTGCTCCTGCCCCAACGCATCGTCACCTTGCATCCCTGGATCGGCTCGTCCTTTTCGTTCTTGACCGTCCCGTCGACGCGGGCCCTTCCGCCGCGCCAATCCTGAGCCGAGGCGATGGGTGTTGCGAGGAGGGCGACGAGGACCATAGCGCGCAGTCGCATCGGAGTACCTCTCTAGAAAAAGTCGGGCGAAGTATAACGGGTCGCGAGGCGTGACCCGTCGCATCGGGTCCTGGAGATTCCAAGGATTTTCCGATGACGCACGCCCCCTCCCTACTGGCCCCGCCCTCCGAAGAACTGCACCAGGGCCGCCACCAGCGCCTCGGCCACTTTCTCGCGATAGCCCCGCGACCTCAGCAAGCGCCGGTCCTCCGGATTGTTCAAGTTGCAGACCTCGACCAGGACGCGCGCGGGGATGCGGTTGTAACGCAGGATCGCCGGGACCCATTCGCCCCCGCCGCGGATGACGTTTCGGCGAATGGGCTCGAAGGCGTGCAGCGGCAGGTCGGCCGCCCGGAACGACGCGACGATGTGCTCCGCCAGGTCCCGCGAGACGCCTTCGGCCTCGATCTTCTCCTGGCGGCTGAAGGAGACGCTCGGAGATTCCCGCACCTCCCTCCGGGAGTCGTAGGGCTCTCCGGACTTCCGATAGGAGCCGCCCAGGAATTTCTCACCGGGCACGTACACCATGGTCCCGCGCACGGCCGGGTGCAGCGAATCCGCGTGGAGCGAGACAAACACGGTCCGGTCCTGCTGACCCCCATTCTTCTCGACGTGCTTCCACACGGAGTTGGCGAGATACCAGCGCAGGTTCACGCCCGTTGCGGCGTCTTCGATCCGATACGGAGGAGACGTGAGGACGCGGGCGCTGCGCGAGCTGCCGACCCGGTCGGACGCAGCGCTGGCGCAGGGCTCATCGCGGCCCATGATCGGCACGACGCGGCCTTTCGTGCCGGAAAGCACGAGCCGCTCCACGCGGCAGGCGATGTCGTACACGTAGGCGGCCTCTTCCAGGCCGTCGACGAGCGCGCCCGTGTCGCGACCCCCATGCCCCGCATCGAGCACCAGCGTCACGCCGGAGAGGTCCGCGCTCTTGACCTTGTTCGCAAACTGCGAGGCTTCCAGCCGGGTGTTCTCCTCCGCGATGCGCTCGGGATCGTCGGGCGGGCGAAACTCCGGGGCGAGGTCCGCGAGCGGGATCCGGACGGGAAACCCGACCGGCATCGCGTGCACGTCGGTCACGCCGTTGAGTGCGGCAATCTCCGCTGCCTTGGCGTTGACATCCTCCGCGTGGAGCCGGCCGGTGAAACGAACGACGACAGCCGAGTAGAGCGCCTCGCCCTTGCGCAGCCGGTAGATCGCATAGCGGCCGTGCTCGTCCTCTGCAAACTCGAGCTTTGGCGCTTCGGCCTCGGCGGGGGGGGCCGCCGCCGCGACGGCCTCCCGGAAGCTCGGCGTCAGCAGGTTCGGAGGCACGAGAACCGTCTGCCCCACGCGCGTCTCGAGTGACGGGATCGCGCTACCCTTGCGGATGTCGCGATACCTCTGCCCTTCCCCGGTGAACCATTCGGCGATTCGCCAGAGGCTTTCCGGCTTGCCCGTCAGCGCGGTGACGTGGTGCTCCCATCCTGCGGCGGTCGCACGGTCCGCCGGGAACAGCGCCTCGATCGCGATCTTGCGATAGTTGCCCGAAAGCAGGCGGTACGGTACGCGCACGAACTGGCCGCGCCGCAAATGGCGCAGTCCCCCGTTGGACGACAGGATCGTCGCCTTCGCCTTCGCATCGTCGGTCACCCGCTTGACGAATGCGTCGATCCCCTCACCGGGCAGCGGCCGCGCGAGCAGGCTGATCTCGTCGGCGCCCGCAATCGACACCCTGACCTCGGCCGAGACGGATACGATCTTTTCGCGGCCCGCGCCTCCGAGAGTTGTCGCCGCGGCGAACAGTACGGCCGCCGCCGCGGTGCTGCGCAGCAATCCGCTAGCCCGCGGTCCGGGGCAGCGCATCCGGGAAGCCGGCCCGCGTTTCGAAGGCCCGGGCCGCCGCAAAGACCGCGTCTTCCCCGAACCGGGGGCCGAGCACCTGGATGCCGAGCGGAAGGCCGCCCCGCGTCACACCCGACGGCACCGAGATCGCGGGCAGGCCAGAGAGCGAAGCCGGTACGGTGAAGACGTCCGAGAGGTACATCGTCAGCGGGTCCGCCGTCTTCTCGCCGACGCGGAAGGCCGGCGCCGGAATGGAAGGACAGACCAGGACGTCGGCGCGATCGAAGGCGCGGTCGAAATCCTCGGACAGCAGCTGCCGCGCCCGCATCGCGCGGCCGTAGTACGCCTCGTAGTAGCCGGACGCGAGGGCGAACGTGCCGAGCAGGATCCGCCGCTTCACTTCGGCTCCGAATCCCGCCGTCCGGCTCTCCACGTACAGCGCCGCGAGATCCCTGTCGGTGGCGCGCGGGCCGTAACGGACGCCGTCGAACCGCGCGAGGTTGGAGGACGCCTCCGCGCTCGCGACGACGTAGTAGATCGCGATGGCGACGGTGGCCCTCGGGACCGAAACGGAAAGCACATCGGCGCCTGCGTCCCGGAAGATCCGGCGCGTGTCCTCGATGTTCGCGGCCACCTCGGGGTCGAGCCCATCGAGTTCGGCTTCCTCGAGAAATCCGACGCGCAGTCCCTCGACGCCGCGCGCCAGGGCCCCCTCGGGATCACCCACCGGACGGTTGGCCGTCGTGGAATCGCGCGGATCGAACCCGGCCACGCTGCGGTACAACCGCGCCGCGTCGGCAACCGAGCGCGTGAGCGGGCCGATCTGATCGAGCGATGACGCGAAGGCGACCAGGCCGTAGCGCGACACGCGTCCGTAGGTCGGCTTGAATCCGACGACGCCGCAGCAGGCCGCCGGCTGGCGGATCGAGCCGCCCGTGTCGGAGCCGAAGCCTCCCGGCACGAAGCGCGCCGCCACCGCGGCCGCGCTTCCGCCCGAGGAGCCGCCCGGAATCCTCTCCACGTCCCACGGATTGCGCGTGACGTGGCTCGAGCTGTTCTCCGTCGAGGACCCCATCGCGAACTCGTCCATGTTGGCCCGGCCGATGAAGACCGCTCCGGCCTGGCGCAGTCGCGCCGCCACCGTGGAATCCGTCGGCGGCCGGAATCCCTCGAGGATCTTCGACGCGCACGTGGTGCGCCGCCCGGCCACCCAGATGTTGTCCTTCAACGCCAGGGGTACGCCGGCCAACGGCAGCGACTCCCCGGCCCCCACCCGCGCGTCCACCGCCCGGGCTTCGGTCAGCGCCTGTTCGCCGGTGACCTCGAGGAAAGCGCGGATGCGGCCGTCCCCCTCGCGGATGCGCGTCAGGGCCTCCTCGACGACGGAAACGGCCGACTGGCGGCCGGCGGACACGGCCGCCGCGGTCTCGATCACGCCCCTCATGCGCTCAGGACCCCGATCCGACGACGCGGGGCACCACGCCGTAGCCGTGCACCTGGCGCGGGGCGTTGGACTCGAGCGCCTCCCGCCCTCCGCCGTCGACGGTCTCGTCCTTTCGAACGGGCGTGGCCGGCCCCGGGCGCGCGGGCCCGAAGGCCGCTTCCGGGATCTCCGCAAGCTGATCGATGTAGGCGAGGATTCGGGAAAGCTGTTCGGTCCAGAGTGGAAGGTCTTCCTCGGGCAGGCGAAGGCGCGCCAGCTCGGCGACTTTTTGGACCACCTCGACGGTGACAACGGGACGGGCGGATGTCATCCTCGAAATTGTAAGGTGTTTTTGCCGGCCGTGCGACGCGGCCCGATGGAGCGCAGAATGGTCGCCCGAAACCGACAGGCAGCGCGGAGGCTCCAGGGGCTGCGCCGGCGCGCCGAGCTCCTCGCCCTGGCGCGAGCGGCGGATCGGCGAGGCATCGACGCGTGGATCGTCGGGGGCGCCCTGCGCGACCGTCTCCTCGGGGTGCCTTGCGCCGAAATCGACGTCGCCGTGTCCCGCGACGCCGAGGGCCTCGCGCTCGACCTGGAGCAGGCCGGACGCGGGCGGGCGGTCTTCCTTTCGAAGGATCGGCCAGGGCCGCGCGTGTTCCGAGTGGCCGGAGCCCGGCCGATCGACATCGCCGAAATCGAAGGCGGAACGATCGCCGCCGACCTCGCTCGCCGCGACTTCACCGTCAATGCGCTGGCGCTCGCGATCCGGTCGGGAGAGCTCCTGGACCCGTTCGACGGAGCTCATGACGCGGCCCTTCACCGGCTTCGCTGCGTCAGGGTCGAGAACCTCGCCGAGGATCCGCTGCGGATCCTGCGGGCGGCGCGCCTCTGGGCGACGCACGGACTCGAGCCCGAACCCGCCATTCTCGCGGCTGCGCGTCCGGCGGCAGGGCTCTTCGGATGCGCAGCGGCCGAACGGGTCTCGGCCGAGCTCTCGAAGCTGCTCGGCAGCGAGCGGGCCGCGCCCGCGCTCGGCTGGGCGGCGCGCGCAGGAATCCTGGGCGCAGCGCTCGGCCTCGCGCTGCCCTCCCGGAATGCGACCGCGCTCGTGGAAGCACTTGCCGTTTTCGACGGTCGCAGGGCGCGGGCGATCGCGCCCGAACGCCGCCGCCGACTGCGGCTCGCCCTGATCGCAATCCGGGCCGGCATGGCGGCGCCCGAGGCGCGGCGCTGGCTCGGCGAGCGGCGGTGGGCCCGCGAGGAGGCCCGGGATGCCTCGCTGCTCGTCGGGCTCGCGGCGGCGTCCGCCCGGACCCTTTCCACGCCCGACCGCTGGCGCTGGGTCCTCGAGGCGGGAGCGCTCACGGCGGACGCGCTCATCCTCCTGTCCGTCCTGGGCGCCGCGGGCAAACGCCGGGCGCGCGCCCTTGCACCGCTGGCCCGCCGGCCTCCGCGCCGGGTCGCCGTCGGCGGCGACGATCTCGTGCGCTGGCTCGGCCTCGACCCGGGACCGCGCGTCGGAGAATTGCTGTCCGCGCTTCGGGTCGCATCCGCCATGGGCCTGGTGAAAAATCGGCGGCAAGCGCGGCACTGGCTGACCGGACAGGTCCGCAAGGGCCCGTAACCGGCTATAATCCTCGAACATTGACACTCGCTGAGCTTCTGAAGTTCATGGCCAAGAAGGAGGCATCCGACCTCCACTTGAAGCCCATGCGGCCTCCACTGCTGCGCATCAAGGGCCGCCTCATTCCCTTGAACGCCGACGCCCTGCAACCCAAGGAACTCGAGGAAATGTTGACCTCGATCCTGACGCCCGCGCAGAAGCAACGGCTCGAGGCGCACCAGTCCGTGGACGTCGGCTACGGCCTGACCGGCGTCGCCCGCTTCCGCTGCAACATCTTCGTGCAGCGCGGCTCCTACGCCGCCGTGTTCCGGCGGATTCCGTTCAAGCTGCCGTCGATCGACGACTTGAATCTGCCCGAAGTGCTCGAGAGTTTCGTGCACCTGCCCAAGGGCCTCGTCCTGATCACCGGGCCGACCGGATCGGGCAAGTCCACCTCTCTCGCGGGCATCATGCGCTCGATCATCGAAAAGCGCCCGGTCCACATTGTCACGATCGAGGATCCGATCGAGTTCCTCTTTGCCGACGGCAAGGCGGCCGTGTCCCAGCGCGAGGTGTCGACCGACTCGCCGAGCTTCAATGAGGCGCTCAAGAACATGTTCCGGCAGGACCCCGACGTGATCATGGTCGGCGAAATGCGGGACTGGAACACGATGCAGACCGCGATCACGGCGGCCGAGACGGGGCACCTCGTGTTTTCCACGCTGCACACCAACAGCGCGGCACAGTCCATCGACCGCATCATCGACTCCTGCCCCATCGAGCAGCAGGCGCAGGTGCGCTCGCAGCTGTCGATCGTCCTCCAGGCCATCGTCTCGATGAACCTCATCGAGACCTCGGACGGGTCCGGGCGGTCGCCCGTCGTCGAGATCATGGTCAACTCGCCCAAGATCGCGAAGCACATCCTCGCGGGCGAGGTCAAGGAGATCCACGAAGAGATCGAGAACTCGGTCAACTACTACAAGATGCAGTCGATGAACCAGTCGCTCATCGCGCTGCTGGTGAACCGGCGCATCACCTACGCCAAGGCGATGGAGCTCTCGATGGATCCCGAGGACCTGTCGCTGAAGCTCCGCAAACTGTTCCCCCAGATCGAGGAAGACCAGCGAGGAGGCCTCATGGCATCCGACAGCGATTTCTCACAGATCACCCAGCTGCTCGAGATCAAGCGGCTCTACGAGGAGCAGGAGGAGAAGTGGAAGCTCCGCCTCTCCGAGAAGGACGAAGAAGTCAACAAGCACATGATGGATTTGCGCGACCAGAAGCGCGTCATCGAGGGCCGCGACCAGGTCCTGACGGACATGGAAGGCGAGAACGGCCGGCTCAAGGCCGACGCCGAGCGCGTCAACCGGGAAGTCCAGCAGAAGATCGCCCAGCTGAACGAGCGGATCAAGGAGCTCAACCAGAGGCTCATGATGTCCGAAGGCGGCGGCCGTGCGGCAGCCGGCGGCGGCGGCGCAGCCGGGGGCGGGTTCTTCAAGAAGTAGGCTCCCGATTTCGGAGCCCGGATTGGTTCCCGAATAGAATGCGTGCGTGCACGCTCTCTCCGCGGCTCTGCTGACCTGCCTCGTTTGCGCCGACCCCTCCCCGACCCCGGGCCCCCTCGAACGCGGCGAGAAACTGCTCGGGCAGAAGCAGTACGAGAAGGCGCAAGCCCAGCTGCGAAAGGCCGTCGAGCAGGACCCGACCTCGGCGCGCGCCTACGGCAACCTCGCGCTCGCGTTGATCCCCCAGCACAAGAACCGCGAGGCGGTGGACGCGGCGCGGCTGGCGGCTGCCTTCGGCCCCCAGCTGCCGGAGGCCCGGTACATTTTCGGCCTCGCCCTGTCGGCCGACGGGCGGCCCATCGAGGCCGCGCGTGAGCTCGAGCGGGCCGTCGCCCTGAAACCCGGGCAAGCGGCTCCCCTGGCCGCCCTGGCGGCCGCGTACGCCGCCGCGCAAGACGAGCGGACGGCCGCGACATACGAGACGCTGCTGGCGTTGCGCCCGGCGGACCCGAAGGTCCGTGGCGACTTCGCGGAGTACCTCTGGCGGACGGAGAAAGCCGCGGAAGGAAACCGGGTCATGGAAGAAGCGCTCCTCGCGTTTCCATCGAACGTGGACCTGCTCGGGCGCTACGGCCGCTCGCTCCTGCTCCAGGACCGACCGCTGGATGCCGCCCGCGCCCTCGAGAAGGCCCGGGACCTCGGCGCGGCAGACGCGCTGACCGTCGCCCTGCTGGCAGACTCCTACGAGCTGGCGGGCAATGCACGGGCCGCCCGCGCGGTGCTCGTGGCCGGCATCGAGGCGCACCCGTCCGATGCCTCCCTCCAACATGACCTCGGCCGGATCTGGCTGGCCGAGGGCCGCGCCGAGGAGGCCCTGCCTCCCCTCGAGGAGGCCGCCCGACTGAATCCCAACTCCGTCGATGTCCAGCTCGACCTCGGCCGCGCTCTCGAAACGGCCGGGCGCCTCGACGAAGCCGACGCCGCGTACCGCCGGGCTGTCCGTCTGGCCCCCGGTCTTCCCCGCTCGCACTACGCCCTGGGACGATTGCTGCAGCGCCAGGGAAAGACGGCGCAAGCCGAACAGGAACTGGCCATCCACCGCACCCTGTACGAACGCGGCCTGGAAGCCGTCTCGCGTCTGAACTCCAGGTCGGCCGAGGTGGCCTACGCCTGGGCCGAGTTGCACAAGGGCAACGCCGCCTCGGCGCTCGACCGTTTCCAGGCGCTTGCCGAGACTCCCGAATCGCTGCGCGGCCGCGCCCTCGCGCTCGCGCGCCTCGAGAGGCACGCCGATGCGGTCGTCGCGCTCGAGCGCGCGCAGGCGCTGGCTCCCGATGACCACCGAATCGAATTGCTGCTCTGGACCGAGCGTTCGCTCGCCGGGAGCGCAAGATGATCCTGCTGCTGCTCGGCGCCCTGGCCGCGGCCCCGGGGGGCGCGGGCGACTGCTCCATCCAGCTGACCGACGTCGCGGCGCAGGCGGGCATCCGCTTCGTGCACGACCGCGGCTCCACTGCCGAGCACCACCTCCCCGAGATGGTCGGCGCGGGACTGGCCTGGCTCGACTACGACCACGACGGATGGATGGACCTCTACGTCGTGCAGGGAGGGCCGTTCCCTCCACAGGCCAGCCCGAAGGCGGCGGACCGCCTGTACCGCAACAACGGGAACGGGACGTTTACCGACGTGACCCGGAAGGCCGGCATCGACGACACGGCCTACGGCATGGGGGCGGTTGCCGCCGACTATGACAACGACGGGTTCGTGGATGTCTACGTCACGAACTACGGAGGCAATGCGCTCTACCGCAACAATGGCAACGGCACGTTCACCGACGTCACGGCCAGAGCCGGCGTGGCCGGTCCGCGCTGGGGCACGAGCGCGGCCTGGGGGGATGTCGACGGCGACGGCGACCTCGACCTCTTCGTGGGCCAGTACGCCGACGACCGGAAGGACAAGGACCTCTTCTGCGGCGACCCGGCCACGGGCGCGCGGGACTACTGCCCGCCCATCATGTACGACGGCACGGTCAGCATCCTCTATCGCAACAACGGGAACGGGACATTCACGGACATCACCAAGGACGCGGGCCTCGGCAAGGCCGTGGGGAAAGCCCTGGGAATCCTCTTCGTGGACTTCGACCTCGACGCAAAGCCCGACCTGTACATCGCCAATGACGAGGTCATGAACTTCCTCTTCCACAACCTCGGAAGTGGGAGATTCGAGGACATCACCGTCACGTCGGGCACCGGCTTCGGACTCGAGGGCAACCCCCAGGGCGGCATGGGCGTCGACGCCGGCGACCTCGACGCCGACGGCCTGCCCGACATCGTGGTGGCGAACTTCGAGAACGAGCCCAACCAGTACTACCGCAACCTCGGCTCGGGAGTCTTCGAGGACCTGTCGCTGTCCTCAGGGTTCGGGCCGCCGACGCTGCCGTACGTCAAGTTCGGCATCAATCTGCTCGACATCGACGACGACGGCGACCTCGACGTCTTCATGGCGAACGGCCACATCTACGACCGCCCGAAGCGGCAGGGGGCCTCGGCCGCCCAGAAGCCGCTGCTGCTCTTAAACGACGGCGCCGGCCGCTTCCGTTCCCAGGGCTGCGGCCCGGCATTCGAGCAGGCGTCGGTCGGGCGCGGCTCGGCCGTCGCCGACTTCGACAACGACGGCGACCCGGACATCGCGGTGTCGAACTCGGCGGGCCCGCTGCTCCTGCTGCGCAACGACGGCGACCACGGCCACTGGCTCGGCGTCGAGCTCGTCGGCCGAAAGTCCAACCGCCAGGGCATCGGCGCGCGACTCGTCGCCGAAACGCCGGCGGGAAAGAAGCTCACCCGCTTCGTCGAGGCGGGCTCGAGCTATCTCTCGTCGTCCGACCCGCGGGTGCTCTTCGGGCTGGGGGCCGAGACGGCGGTCAAGAAGCTGACGATCTACTGGCCGTCTGGAATCGTGCAGGTCGTGGAGAACATGCCGGGCGGAAAGTACGTGAAGATCGAAGAGAAAGCGAACCCGACTCCGCCCAACTCCCCCTAACTGCCCCCGACTCCTCCCAACCTCTCCCGATCCTCCCTCGCCGCCACGACGGACGCGATCAAAGCGCCGCCAAACCCCGCAATGGCATCCGTCAGCGCGTCCCCCGCCTCCATCGAGCGCCCGGGGATCCAGGCCTGGTGCAGCTCGTCCGCGGTCCCCCAGACGGCGAGCGCTGCCCCGATGACCAGGGCTCGCAGCCAGGAGAACCGCCGGGGTCCCGGCCAGGCGACGGAGAAGTAGAGCAGGAATCCTTCGACGCCATAGAGCGTCGCATGGACGAGCTTGTCGAAGCTCGGGATCGACGAAATGACCGGCACGTCCGGCGGCGAGGGCCAGGAGGTCAGCGCGAAGAGAAACAGCGCCCACGCCAGGGCGAGCAGGCGCGCCCGCCTCGGGGCCAGGAACGGGACGGCGCTCATCCCAAAAAACGAGGGGCGCCGCTCGATAGCGGCGCCCCGTGCAAACGGATCACGAAGACCTCAGGCTCCGCGCTTGGACGGACCGGTGCGCGAGGGGCCCTTCTTCGGGGCCGGCCTGGCGGCCGGCTTGACTCGATCGGCCTTGGGGCCGGAAGCCTTGCGGGGCCGCGGAGCCTCCCGCGCTTCGTCGCCCTCGCCGCCCTCGGGCTTGTCCTTGCGCACCGTCTCGACGCGGCCGCCCGAAGCGCGGCGCGCGCGGTCGGACAGGGACTCCTTGCGGGGGCCCCGGTCCTTGACCGAGAACTGGAAGTCCACGAACTCGAGGATCGCCGCCTCGGCCGCGTCTCCCTTGCGGGCGCCGAGGCGGAGAATCCGGGTATAGCCGCCCGGCCGATCGACAAAGCGCGGCGCGATGGTCTCGAAAACACGCTTGATCGTGGTCCGGTCCGGGATCCAACGCGACACGTGGCGGCGCGCCGCGACGTCGTCCTTCTTGGCACGCGTGATGAGCTTCTCGGCCAGCGGCCGCAGCTCCTTGGCCTTGGACAGCGTCGTCTGAATCCGCTCATGGTTAAAGAGGGAATCGAGCTGGTTCGAGAACATCGCCAGCCGGTGCGACGTGGTGCGACGGAGCTTGCGCCCCGCACGGTTGTGCTGCATCGGTTACTCGCTCTTCGCTTCGACCGGCTCGATCTCCATGCCGAGGGACAGGCCCATCGGGCGCAGGATGTCCTTGATCTCGTTGAGAGACTTGCGGCCAAAATTCTTGGTCTCGAGCATGTCCTTCTCGGTGCGCTGCACGAGGTCGCGGATCGACCGGATGCCCGCGTTCTTCAGGCAGTTTGCGCTGCGGACCGAGAGCTCCAGCTCGTCGACCGACTTGTTGAGGTACTCCGCCAGGTTCTCCGGAAGCTCCCCTTCTCCGACGCCCTCCAGCGCCGTCTCGTGCTCGGCGTTGACGAAAATCGTGAGGTGGTCGCGCAGGAGGGTCGCCGCAAGGCCCACGGCGTCGGTGGGAGAGATCGTGCCGTTGGTCCAGACCTCCAGGACCAGGCGGTCGTAGTCGGTGGCCTGGCCGATGCGGGCCGCCTCGACGTGGTAGTTGCAGCGGCGCACGGGCGAGTGGACCGAGTCGATGGGGATGTAGCCGATGCCCATGTCGTCATCGAAATTCTTGTCGGCCGAAACGTAGCCGCGGCCGGTGGACACGCGCATCTCCATCTGCAGGCGCCCGTTCTCCGAGAGCGTGGCGATCGGGGCGTCGGGATCGAGGATCTCGATCGCCGAATCGCCCTGCAGGTCGGCCGCCGTGATCTTTCCCTTGCGCGAGATGTCGAGGGTCAGGATCTTCTCGTCGTTCGTGTGCATCTTGATGGGGATCTGCTTCAGGTTGAGGATGATGTCGGTCACGTCCTCGACCACGCCCGGCAGCGATGAAAACTCGTGCAGGACGCCCTCGATCTTGACCGCGGTGATGGCCGCGCCCTCGATCGACGACAGGAGCACCCGGCGCAGCGCGTTGCCGATCGTGGTGCCGAACCCGCGCTCGAACGGCTGGGCGTAAAACTTTCCGTAAGCGGACGTCAGCGTCTCGGAATCGATCTCAAGCCGCTTCGGTTTCTGGAATCCTTTCCACAGGGTCATGGTGTGCTCTCCTTCGTCCGGACTACTTGGAGTACAGCTCGACGATCAGCTGCTCCTGGATCGGCAGTTTGATGTCTTCGCGCTTCGGCAACTCGACGACCGTTCCGGCAAACGTCTCGGGCGTCAGATCGAGCCAGGACGGGACGCCGCGCGCCCGGGCCGTCTCGACCGAGGCCTTGATCTGCTCGTTCGACCGGCTCTTGTCCTTGATGGCGACGACCTGGCCCTTGGACACGCGGAACGACGGGATCGAGACCTTCCGGCCGTTGATCGACACGTGTCCGTGGCGCACGAGCTGGCGGGCCTGCGCGCGCGAGGCCGCGAACCCGAGCGAGTACACCACGTTGTCCAGGCGGCGCTCGAGCTCCTCGAGCAGGTTGGCGCCCGTGATGCCCTTTCGGCGCTCCGCGCGACCGAAGGCAAGGCGGAACTGGCTCTCGAGCAGGCCGTAGATCCGCTTGACCTTCTGCTTCTCACGCAGCTGGATGCCGTAGCCGAGCAGCTTCGAGCGCCTGCGCCCGTGCTGGCCCGGCGGGTAATTGCGCCGCTCGATGGCGCACTTGTCCTTGAAACAGCGGTCCCCCTTGAGGAACAGCTTCATGCCTTCGCGCCGGCAGAGCCGGCAAACCGATTCGCTGTAGCGAGCCAAACTGGAAACCTCCCCGATCCCTCGTTTCTTTTACGTCCTTCTTCCCGACCGGGACCGAACCGTCGGTTTACAGACGAGCCGAAGGCGTGCGCCGTCGGCTTTCAGCCCTTACGAACAAGGGCGAATTCCCGTTGCCTAGACCCTCCGCCGCTTCCTCGGCCGGCACCCGTTGTGGGGAATCGGCGTCGAATCCTTGATCGACTTGATGTCGATCCCGTTGGCCTGCAGCGCGCGGATGGCCGACTCGCGGCCCGCGCCCGGGCCCGTCACGCGAATGTCCACCGACCGCACTCCGTGCTCCTTGGCATGCTCGGCGCAATTGGCCGCGGCCAGCTGGGCGGCGAATGGCGTCCCCTTGCGCGAGCCCTTGAACCCGATCCGCCCTGCCGAAGACCAGGCCAGGATGTTGCCCTCCTGGTCCGCGATCGAGACGATCGTGTTGTTGAAGGAAGCGGCGACCGTCGCCTGCCCATGCGGCACGGTCTTCTTTTCCTTTTTGCCCGTGCGGGCCCGTTTGCCCTTGGGTTTGCCCGCGCCCTTTTCGGGAACTGCGCTTACCGGTGTTGCTTCAGCCATTGTTCGCTGTCCTCATGAACAAATCCGAATTCCGAAATCGGAAATCCGAATTCCGACGTTACTTCTTCGTTGCCTTCTTCTTGCCGGCGATCGTCTGCTTGCGCGGGCCCTTCCGCGTCCGGGCGTTGGTGTGCGTGCGCTGGCCCCGCGCCGGGAGGTTGCGCCGGTGGCGCGTGCCCCGGTAGCAGCCGATGTCCATCAGCCGCTTGATGTCCACGGAGATGTCGCGCCGCAGGTCGCCCTCGACCTTGACGTCGTCCGTGATCACCTTGCGGATGCGGACGACCTCCTCCTCGGACAGGTCCTTGACCCGCGTGTCGGGCCGGACGTCGGCCTTCTCGAGGATGAAGTTCGCCTTGGGGCGCCCGATCCCGTAGATGTAGGTCAGCCCGATTTCAACCCGCTTGTTCAGCGGCAGATCGACTCCCGCAATGCGTGCCATGTCTATTTCCCTTCAGCTCTCGGCTTCCAGTAGCCTTCGACTCTCAAATCCACCCGGTTGCGTCTACGCCCAGCCGCGGCTGGAAGCGGACGGCGAGAAGCGTTACCCCTGCCTCTGCTTGTGCTTGGGCGTCGAGCAGATCACTCGCACGACTCCCTTGCGGTGCACGATCTTGCACTTGGCGCAAATTTTCTTGACGGACGCTCTGACTTTCACTTGAGGACTCCCTACTTGTACCGGTAGATGATGCGGCCCCGGGTCAGGTCATACGGCGAGAGCTCGACGAGCACCTTGTCGCCCGGCAGGATCCGGATGAAGTTCTTGCGCATCTTCCCCGAGATGTGCGCGAGGACCTGGTGCTTGTTTTCGAGCTCGACTTTAAACATGGCATTGGGCAACGGCTCCACGACCGTCGCCATGACTTCGATGGCTTCGTCTTTCGACATGGTTATGCGCCCACGGCGGCCGACCGCATGGCGGACAGGCTCCCCGTTCCCAGTATGACCGCGCCGTCCGGCTCGATCGCAATCGTGTGCTCGAAGTGGGCCGACAGGGACCGGTCGCGCGTGCGCACCGTCCAGCCGTCCCCGTCCACCGAAACCTCCGCGCGGCCGAGGTTGAACATTGGCTCGATCGCGAGCACCATTCCCGCCTTCAGCAGGCTGCCCCGCCCCGCCGGTCCATAGTTCGGAATCTGCGGCTCCTCGTGCAGGGCCGTCCCGACTCCGTGCCCGACGAAATCCCGCACCACGCCGTAGCCGTGGACCAGAGCCACCGCCTCGACGGCGGCGCCGATGTCCGAGACCCGGCCCCCCGGCCGGACCGCTTCGATGCCGGCCATCAGGGCCTTGCGGGTCGTTTCGATGAGCTTCGCGGTTTCCGCGGAGATCTTTCCCACCGCCAGCGTGCGAGCCGCATCCCCGAAATAACCGTCCACGACGGCGCCGCAGTCGATGCCCACCACGTCGCCCTCCTTCAATGCTCGCTTGCCCGGGATGCCGTGGACAACCTCGTCGTTCACGGACGTGCACAGCGTCTTCGGATAGCCGCGGTAGCCGATGAAGGCCGGCCGGGCGCCCTGGCGGCGGATCTCGGCCTCGGCGACACGATCGAGCTCTTCGGTCGTCACACCCGGCGCGACCGCCTTCTCCACCGCATCGAGCGCCTCGAGGACGATGCGCGACGCTTCCTCGAGCTTCAACAGCTCCTCGTGCCCGCGGATCGTGATCACGCCCCGCCTCCCGCGCGCCGAACGGGCGTCAACGCTTCGTCGATGCGGGCGCCGACCTGTTCCACGGAGCCCACGCCGTCCACGTCCGCCAGCAACTCCCGGTCGCGGTAGAACCCCGCGAGCGGCTCGGTTTTCTCCCGGTACACGCGCAGGCGCTCCACGACGGTCTCGGGCCGATCGTCCGCGCGCCCCTCGGCGCCGGCGCGTCCCTGCATCCGCTCGACGAGCACGGCCTCCGGAACACCGAAGTTCACGACCGCGGACAGGCTCTCGTTCTTTTCCGCGAGCATCTTCTCGAGGGCCCTGCCCTGCTCGAGGGTCCGTGGGAAACCGTCCAGGATGAAACCGTCGCGCGCGTCGCGCGCGGCCGTCCGCTCCCGGATCAGCGAAACGATCAGGTCATCCGACACGAGCTCGCCCTTCTCCATCACGGCCTGCGCCTGCAGCCCGAGCGGCGTGCGCTCGCGCACCGCGGCGCGCAGGATGTCGCCCGTGGAAATGGCGGGGACCTTCAGGCGCTCCGCGAGGAGTTTTGCCTGAGTTCCCTTGCCGCTGCCCGGAGGCCCGAGGAATACCACGCGCATCGGCTAACTGCGCCGCCCCCGGATGCGGCTCTTCTTCAGGAACCCGGTGTAGTGGTGCTCGACGAGCTTGGACTCGACCTGCTGCACGGTGTCCATTGCGACACCGACGACGATCAGCAGCGAGGTGCCGCCGAAGTAGAAGTTGAAGCCGAACCCCTGGGTCGCAAAGCGCGGTAGAGCGCCGTCGAGCCACGGGCCGATGCCCGGGATCCCCTGGACCTTGACGCCACTGTTGAGGAAGTCCGGCAGCAGGGCCACGAACGTCAGGTAGAGCGCGCCCACGATGGTGATGCGCGACAGCACCGTATCGATGTAGTCGGCCGTCTTCTTGCCGGGTCGGATGCCCGGGATGAAGCCGCCGTACTTGCGCATGTTGTCCGCGGTGTCGGTCGGGTTGAATACGATCGACGTGTAGAAGTAGCAGAAGAACAGGATGCCCGCGGCGTAGAGCAGGATGTAGAGCGGGTGGCCCATCGAGAGCGACGTCGCGGCGCGCTTCATCCAGTCCGCGCCCGAGATCTGGGCGAGGTAGCTCGGCAGCGACAGAATCGAGATGGCAAAGATGATCGGGATGACGCCGCCCGTGTTCACGCGCAGCGGCAGGTATGTGTTCTGCCCGCCGTAGATGCGCCGCCCGACCACGCGCTTGGCGTACTGGACGGGGATTCGCCTCTGCGCGCGCTCGACGAACACGATGAGGGCGATGATCCCGAACATGAACACGAGCACGAAGACCAGGGTCAGGACGCTGATCGTCTGATTCCGGATCTGCTGGAAGAGGCCGAAGATCGCCCGGGGCAGGCCCGCCACGATGCCGGCGAAGATGATCAGCGAGATGCCGTTGCCGATGCCGCGCTCGGTGATCTGCTCGCCGAGCCACATGATGAAGATGGTTCCGGTCGTCAGCGTCAGGATCGTCATCAGGCGGAAGGCCCAGCCCGGATGCGGAACGAGCGGCGCGCCGCCCGGCGCGACCTGCTTCTCGAGCCACAGGGCGATGCCGCTCGCCTGGACGAACGACAGCAGCACCGTGCCGTAGCGCGTGTACTGCGTGATCTTCTTGCGGCCCATCTCGCCTTCCTTGGAGAGCTTCTCGAGGTACGGCCACACGACGGTCAAGAGCTGCAGGATGATCGAGCTCGAAATGTACGGCATGATCCCGAGCGCGAACACCGAGAGCCTTCGCAGGGCGCCGCCCGAGAAGATGTCGAGGAAGCCGAAGATCGAGCCCGCGGACGCCTTGAAGAACGCGCTGATCGCCGCCGGGTCCACGCCGGGCGTCGGGATGTGCGCGCCGAGGCGATAGACCGCCAGTACGAGGAACGTGAAGAGGACCCGCTTGCGCAGGTCCGGCACGTTGAAAACGTTGAAGAAGCTCTGGATCGCGCTCAACGGACCAGCACCTCGCAGCGGCCGCCGGCCGCCTCGATCGAGGCCTTCGCGGACGCCGAGAACTTGTGGGCGGAGACGTTCAGGGCCTTCTTGAGCTCGCCGTCGCCGAGGATCTTGACCGGGCGGCTCTTGCGGGCGAGGCGCACCAGGGCAAGCGTCTCCGGCGTGACCGACGCGCCGGCCTCGAATCGGTCAGCGAGGTCGCCGAGGTTCACGATGTCGTATTCCACGCGAAAAATGTTCGTGAACCCGCGCTTGGGCACGCGGCGATGCAGCGGCATCTGGCCGCCCTCGAAGCCGCGCTGGTGCCGGTAGCCGGAGCGCGAGCGCTGACCCTTGTGGCCGCGTCCGGCCGTCTTGCCGTGCCCGCTGCCGGGCCCGCGCCCGACGCGCTTCTTGTAGTGCGTGGCCCCGACCGCCGGGGCCAGATCGTGCACGCCGGTCGCAGCCGGGCGCGCAGGCGCAGCGGCAGCCTTCTTCGCGGGGCGCGGCGGCCGAACGGCAGCCGGCGCCTTGGGGGCCGCCCTGGCGGTCTTCGCGGCCGGTTTCGCGGACGGCTTCGCAGCCGGCTTTTTTGCGGCTGGCTTTTTCGCGGCCGGGGCCGCAGGTTTCGTCGTTTTCTTCTTCTCGACCATGGTGTCAGCCCTTCGTCACTTCCACGAGGTGCCGGACCTTGCGGATCATTCCCCGCAGGGCCGGCGTGTCCTCACGTACGACGCGACCGCCGAGGCGGCCGAAGCCGAGCCCCGTCAGAGTCGCCTTCTGGTCCTTCGGCGTACAGATGCCGCTCTTGACGAGCGTGATCGTCAGTTTGTCCTTGCCGCCTTCCTTCTTGGCGGCGGCCTTTCCAGGGGACTTGCCAGTCTCGGTCACGCCTTCTCCTCCGTCGTCGCCGTCACCGTCGTCGTTTCGGCCGGCCCGCGGCCGCGGCGCTTCAGGATCTCGTCTTCATTCTTCAGGCGCATGAGCCCCTCGAACGTCGCCTTGATGACGTTGTGGGGGTTGGTCGTGCGCAGCGACTTCGTGAGGATGTCCTGGATGCCGACGGACTCGAGCACGGCGCGTACGGGCCCGCCCGCGATGACCCCGGTTCCCGGGGCCGCCGGCTTGAGCAGCACGCGGCCCGCCCCGTAGGCGCCAATGACCGTGTGCGGGATCGTCGTGCCCTTGAGCGAGACCTTCTGCATGCTCTTCTTGGCCATCTCGATCCCCTTCTTGATCGCCATGGGGACTTCCTTGGCCTTGCCCGACCCGTAACCGACGCGGCCCTGGCCGTCGCCGACGACGACCAGCGCGGAGAACGAGAAGTTCTTCCCGCCCTTGACGACCTTGGTGACGCGGTTGATGTGCACGACGCGATCGATGAGCTCGCGCCCCTGCGCGTCGCGCTCCTTCTCGCGCTCCCGCGGCGCCCGCGGTCCCCGGTTGCTGCTCATCGCGTCCCCCCCGTCCTTCTGCTCGTCATGGTCCGCATGCCTAGAACTCCAGGCCGCCCGAGCGGGCGGCTTCGGCGAGGGCCTTCACCCTGCCGTGATAACGGTAGCCGCCTCGATCGAAGACGACCTTCGTGACGCCGGCCTTCTTCGCCCGCTCCGCCACCAGGCCGCCGACCTGGCCGGCCGCTTCCTGCGAGGCGCCGAGCTTCTTCGCGTCCTTTCGCAGACCCGGATCGAGCGAAGAGGCGTGCGCCAGCGTCGAGCCGCTGCCGTCGTCGATCACCTGCGCGTAAATGTGGCGACCGCTCTTGAAAATCGCCAGGCGCGGCCGTTGCTTGCCTCCGCGCACCCTCTGGCGGATGCGCAGGCGGACGCGGCCCCTCGATTCGCTGCGTGCTTGGGATCGGTTCATGATTACTTCCCGCCGGCCTTTCCGACCTTGCGCCGGATGACCTCGTTGGCGTACTTGATGCCCTTCGCCTTGTACGGATCGGGCACGCGCAGCGAGCGAATCTCCGCTGCCGTCTGCCCCACCCTCTGCTTGTCCGCGCCGGTGATCGTCATGCGCCCCGCCTTCGCGTCCACGGCGATGGCGATCCCTTCCGGGATCGGAAAATCGATCGGGTGCGAGTACCCGAGCGCGAAGATCACCGACTTGCCCTTGACCTCGGCCTTGAAGCCGACGCCCGAGATCTCGAGCTCCCGCGTAAAGCCCTTCGTGACGCCCTCGACGGAGTTTGCGACGAGGCTGCGCAGCAGGCCGTGGCACGCGCGCACGTGCGGCTCCTCGCCCTCCCGGGCAATACGGACCTGGCCGTCGGCGATCGCCACGGTCAGCCCGGCCGGAATCGCGCTGAAGAGCTCCCCCTTGGGGCCCTTGACGCGCACCTTCCCGCCGTCGGCGTTGACTTCGACCCCCTTGGGGATCACGACCGGCATTTTTCCTATGCGAGACACGGGTTCACTCTCCTCACCAGACGTTGCAGAGGACTTCGCCGCCCAGGCGCGACTGCCGGGCTTTCTTGTCCGTCACGATGCCTTGCGACGTGGAAACAATCGCCACACCGAGCCCCCCGAGGACCTCCGGAATCGCGTCGGCCTTTGCGTAGATGCGCCTCCCGGGGCGCGAGACGCGCTCGAGGCCGGCCACGATCGGCTCGCCCTCGTGGTCGTACTTCAAGCCCACGCGCAGCACCGGCCGCCCGTCTTCCTGCACCTTGCGGAAGGACGACACGAAGCCCTCCTGCTCGAGCACCTTCAGGACGGCCTCCTTCAAGCGCGAGGCCGGGACATCCACGCGCTCGTGCCCCGCCCGCATGCCGTTGCGCAGGCGCGTGAAGAGATCGCTCAGCGGATCACTGGTTTTCATCGGCTCACCACGAAGCTTTCTGAATGCCAGGGATGTATCCCATGAGGGCATTCTGGCGGAAACAGATGCGGCAGAGCGCGAACTTGCGGAGCACGCTCCGGGGCCGCCCGCAAACCCGGCAGCGCCGGACGGTCCGCGACATGAATTTCGGCTTCCTCGCCGCCTTGATGCGCATCGCTCTTGTGGCCATAGATTCCTGTCCTTGCTACTTTGCGAACGGCATACCGAGCTCGGCCAGAAGCGCCTTGGCCCGGTCGTCCCGTCCCGCCGTGGTCACGATCGTCACGTTCAAGCCCTTCGACTTGTCCGTTTTTGCGTAGTCGATCTCCGGGAAGATGAAGTGGTCGCGCACGCCGAGCGTGTAGTTGCCGCGGCCGTCGAACGCCTTGCCGGACACGCCCCGGAAGTCGCGCACGCGCGGCAGGGCAATGTTGATGAGCCGGTCGAGGAACTCCCACATCCGGTCGCCGCGCAGGGTCACCCGCGCGCCGATCGGCATCCCCGTCCGCAGCTTGAAAACGGCGATCGACTTCTTGGCCTTCGTCACCTGGGCTCGCTGCCCCGCGATGGAGGAAAGCTCTTCGGCGGCGCCGTCGAGCATTTTCGGATTCGCCACGGCCTCCCCGAGCCCCATGTTGAGAACGATCTTCTCGAGGCGCGGTACGGCCATGACGTTGTCGATCCCGAACGCCTTTTTGAGCGCCGGAGCGACTTCCTTCGCGTATCTGTCTTTGAGTCTGGCTGCCATGTTTTGTCTTCCGTTTTCCGCGCTGCGCTTCTAAGCGAGCACCGCGCCGCTCTTCTTGGCGACGCGCTCGGGCTTGCCCTCGGCGTCCCGCTTGCGACCGATCCGCGTCCCGACGTTTCGGTCCGGGTCGAGGAGCATCACGTTCGAGATGTGGATCGCTGCCTCGCGCTCCGAGATGCCGCCGGCGATGTTCTTCGCCGGATTCGGGCGCGTGTGGCGCTTGATCATGTTGACCCGCTCGACGATCACCCGTCCCGCCGCCGGCATGACGCGCAGGATCCGGCCCTGCCGGCCCCGGTCCTTGCCCGCCATGACCACGACCGTGTCGTTCTTGCGGAGCTTCGGCTTCGTCGTCGACGCCGCTGGCTTCTTCTTCTTCATCAGAGCACTTCCGGCGCGAGCGAGATGATCTTCATGAACTTCTTTTCGCGCAGTTCCCGGGCCACCGGCCCGAACACGCGCGTTCCGATCGGCTCGCCTTCGTTGGAGATCAGGACGGCCGCGTTGTCGTCGAAGCGGATGTACGAGCCGTCGCGCCGGCGCTGGTTGCGCCGCGTGCGGACGATGACGGCGCGCACCACGCGCTTGCCGTGCTTCTCGACGAACGGCGAGTCCGGTGCGCACTCCTTCACCGATGCGGTGATGATGTCGCCGAGGCCCGCGTACTGGCCGGCGGAGCCGCCGCGCATCCGGATGCACGCGATCTTGCGCGCTCCGGAGTTGTCCGCCACCTGGAGGATGGTTCCCATCTGGATCATGGCGGTACTCCTAGCCTAGCGCCTTGGTCACGATTTCGCGCAGCCGCCAACGCTTCAACTTCGACATCGGCCGCGTCTCTTCGATGCGGACGCGGTCCCCCACCTTGGCGGCGTTCGCCTCGTCGTGGGCGTGGAAGCGGCTCGTGCGCTTGATGGTCCGGGTGTACTCCGCGTGCTGCACGCGGCGCTCCACCTCGACCACGATCGTCTTGTTCATCTTGTCGGAGACCACGCGGCCCAACTTGGTCGCGCGGCCTTTCTTTTCGACTGCCACCGTCTCGCTCACTTGCCTGCCTCCGACTTCAACACCAGGGCTCGCTGGTACGTCTTCACGCGCGCGAGGTCGCGCCGCATGACCTTCAACCGGCTCGGGTTCTCGAGCTGTCCGGTCGACTTCTGGAGACGCAGCTTCCAACTCGCCTCCCGCAATTCCTTCTCCCGCTCCGCGAGATCCGTCGCGCCCTGCAGGGCCAGCGTCTCGCGTTCCTTCTTCTTCATCGGATCTCCATCTCGGATGCGCGCGTGACCATGCGCGTCTTCAACCCGAGCTTGTCGGCAGCCAGGCCCAGAGCTTCCTTGCCGGTGACGAAATCGACGCCTTCCATCTCGTACAGGATGCGGCCCGGCTTGACGACGGCGACCCATCCCTCGGGCGCGCCCTTGCCCTTGCCCATGCGCGTCTCGGCAGGCTTCTTCGTGTAGGGCTTGTCCGGAAAGATGCGAATCCAGATCTTCCCGCCACGCTTGACGGCGCGGGTCATCGCGATGCGGCCCGCCTCGATCTGCCGGGCGGTGATCCAGCCCGGCTCGAGGACCTGGAGCCCCATGTCGCCGAACGCCAGCGTGCCGCCCCGATAGGCCTTGCCCCGCATGCGACCCCGCTGCTGCTTTCGGAATTTAACTTTTGAGGGCATCAACATGATTTAGGTCTCGTCTTCCGTCTTGCCGTCTTGCCGTCTTGCCGTCTTGCCGTCTTGCGTTTAACCGTTTACCGTCGACCGACTCAGGCGGCCGTCTTGCGGCGATTCTTCGCCTTGTGCTGCTCGCCGCGATAGATCCAGACCTTGACACCGATCTTGCCGAACGTCGTGTTGGCCTCGGCAAATCCGTAGTCGATGTCGGCCTTCAGCGTGTGGAGCGGAAGGCGGCCTTCCTGGTACCACTCGGAGCGCGCGATCTCGGCGCCGTTCAGGCGGCCGGCGCAGCGGATCTTGATGCCCTGCGCGCCGAAACGGAACGCGGACTCGATCCCCTTCTTCATGGCGCGCCGGAACGCCACGCGGCGCTCGAGCTGCATGGCGATCGACTCGGACACGAGCTGCGCATCCGTCTCCGGGCGCTGGATCTCGATGATGTTGATGTGGACCTCGGTGTTGGTCCGCTTCTGCAGCTCGTCGCGGAGCTTGTCCACTTCCGCCCCGCGCTTGCCGATGATGATCCCGGGGCGCGAGGTCTGGATGTTGACCTTGAGCTTCCCGGCGAACCGCTCGATGTCGATCTCCGAGACGCCCGCGTGCGACAGACGCCCCTTGAGCTCCTTGCGCAGGCTCAGGTCCTCGTGGAGGAAGCGCAGATAGTCCTTCGTCGAGAACCAGCGCGAGTGCCACGTCCGGTTGAAGCCGAGTCGGAACCCGAAGGGGTGAACTTTCTGGCCCATCGCTTACACCTCGTCCGAGAGTTCGATCGTCACGTGGCTCTTGCGGTGCAGGACGCGGAATGCGCGCCCCATCGGCGCCGGCCGGACCCGCTTTTCCTGCGGCCCCTTGTCGACCGTGATCTTGCAGACCACGAGCTGGTCGACGTCGAGGCGCGTTTCCTTCTGCTCGGCGTTGGCCACCGCCGACTGCAGGGTCTTCAACAGGTCGCGGGCGGCCACTTTCTTCGTGTGGCGCAGGATCGCTACGGCGTCGTTGACCGACTTCCCGCGCACGAGGTCGGCGACGAGCCGGATCTTCTGCGCGGAGCCTTTCATGTACCTGAGCCTGGCGGACGCTTTCATGGCAGTTCCTTAAGCCTTCGCCGCGGCGGCCGGAGCGGCGCCCGGTGCCGAGATGGGCTTGCCGCCGACGGCGGCGCCGGCTTCGGCCTTCTTGCCGCCGTGGCCCTTGAAGATTCGCGTCAGCGCGAACTCGCCAAGCTTGTGGCCCACCATGTTTTCGGCGACGTAGACCGGGATGAATTTGCGGCCGTTGTGGACGGCAATCGTATGGCCGACCATGTCCGGGATGATGGTCGAGCGCCGGGACCAGGTCTTGATGACCTTCTTCTCCCGGGTGGCGTTCAATGCGGCCACCTTCTTGATGAGGTGGTCGTCCACGAAAGGGCCCTTCTTGATCGAGCGCGTCATCGTTATGCCTTCGACTTGCGGCGCCGGACGATGAATCCGTCGGTCCGCTTGTTGTTACGGGTCTTCATGCCCTTGGTCTTCCAGCCCCACGGCGAAGTCGGATGACGTCCGCCCGAGGTCTTGCCTTCGCCGCCGCCCATGGGGTGATCGACCGGGTTCATCGAGACGCCGCGGTTGTGCGGCCGCCAGCCCATCCAGCGATTGCGGCCCGCCTTGCCGATCGAAACGTTCTCGTGCTCGAGGTTGCCGACCTGGCCGATGGTCGCGTAGCACTCGATGTGGACCTCGCGGACCTCGCCCGAGGGCAGGCGCACCTGCGCGTAGGCGCCTTCCTTGGCCATCAGCTGCGCCGCCGCGCCGGCCGAGCGGACGAGCTGGCCGCCCTTGCCGCGCGTGAGCTCGAGGTTGTGAATCGTCGTGCCGAGCGGGATCGCGCGCAGGGGCAGCGCGTTACCCGGGACGATGTCGGCCGTCGGGCCCGACACGACCTTGGCGCCGACCTCGAGCCCGTTGGGCGCGAGGATGTACCGCTTCTCGCCGTCGGCGTAGTGCAGCAGCGCGATCCGGGCCGTGCGGTTCGGGTCGTACTCGATCGTGGCGACCTTGGCCGGGATGTCCTGCTTGTCGCGGCGGAAATCGATGATGCGGTACAGACGCTTGTGCCCGCCGCCCATGAAGCGACTGGTCGTCCGGCCCTGGCTGTTGCGCCCGCCGGTGTTGTGCATTCCGACCGTCAGGCTCTTCTCCGGACGCACCGGAGACAGATCCGTGAAGTCGTGCATCGTCTGGAACCGCCTGCCGGCGGACGTCGGTTTGTATTTCTTGACAGCCATTACACGCCCTCGAAAAACTCGATCTTCTGATCCGGCGCGAGCCGGACGTAGGCCTTCTTCCAGGCCTTGCGCTGACCGATGAACCGGCCCATACGCTTCCACTTGCCCTGACGGTTGGCGAGGCGAACGTCGACGACCTTGACGCCAAACAGCTTCGTGATCGCCTTGGCGACCTCGATCTTGTTCGCCGTGACCGCGACCTCGAAGCACACGGTGTTGGAGCTTTCCTTCAGGCGCGTCGCCTTCTCGGTGATGAGCGGCCTGCGAATCAGTTCCTGCGCCAGCATCACTCGCCTCCCAGGTTCTTGACGACGCGCGAGAAGGCGCTCTTGGTGAGCACCACGGTCCCGTGGGCCAACACGTCGTACGCGTTGACGCCCAGCGGATCGACGAGCTTCCAGGACCTCACGTTGCGGGACGCGCGCTCGAAATTCTCGTTGCCGCGCGCATCCACGAAGAGGGCCTTGCCCTCGATCCCGAGCGTTCCGAGCGCGGCCTTGAGATCCCGGGTCTTGTGGCTGGCCAGATCCATCTTGTCCACCACGATGATCCGCTCCTCGGACACGCGCCGGGAGAGAACGGCCTTCAGCGCGTTCTTCTTCTCACCGACCGACAGATCCTGCGCGTATGAGCGCGGCCGCGGTCCGTGGGATGTCCCTCCGTGGCGATGGATCGGCGGGCGACTGCCGCCCTGCCGGGCGCGGCCGGTCCCCTTCTGCTTGAAGGGTTTCTTGCCGGAGCCCGAAACCTCGGAGCGGACTTTCGTGCTGTGCGTGCCCCTGCGCTGACCGGCGAGGTACGCCTTCACGACTTCCCAAACGAGGTGCTTGCGGTACGGGTATTCGAAGACGCCGGCGGGCAGGGCGACCTCGCCCACCTGCTCCTTCTTCCAGTTCCAAACGGGGATCTTAGCCATGCGTTTGTGCCTTATGCCTTCTTCACGAAGCTCGAGCGCACGATCTTGATGATCGAGTTGCGGGCGCCCGGGACCGGTCCGGAGATGTACAGGAGGTTCTTTTCGACATCGACACGCATGATGATGAGGTTCTTCGTCGTGGACTGGCGCCCGCCCAGGCGGCCCGAGGATCGCGTTCCCGGGTAGACGCGCGAGGGGAACGCCGACGGCCCGATCGAGCCGGGCGCGCGGTGGAACATGGAACCGTGCGTCGCCGCGCCGCCGGCAAAACCGTGCCGCGCCACGACGCCCATGAACCCCTTGCCCTTGGACGTGCCGATGACGTCGACGTGCTCTAGCTCGGCGAACGAATCGCACAGGATCTTGTCGCCGGGCTTCAACTCGTCGCCCTTGTCCGCGCGCACTTCCATGAGCGTGCGCATCGGTGCCACGCCGGCCTTTTCGAAACGCCCGCGGCTGGCCTTGTTGGCGCGGCGGTCGGGCCGGGAGCCGACGAAGCCGATCTGGAGGGCGTCGTAGCCGTCCTTGTCGGCGGTCTTCTTCTGGACGACGAGGCACGGACCCGCCTGCACGACCGTGACGGGCACGACCGTGCCGTCCGGCGTGAAGATCTGGGTCATCCCGATCTTCTTACCAATGATGCCGTTGACTGCCATTGCTCGCTCTTACTGCCTTACTTCCCGAAGGCCTTGATCTCGACATCGACTCCGACCGGGAGCTCGAGCTTCATCAGCGCGTCGACCGTCTGCGACGTCGGCTCGAGGATGTCGAGCAGACGCTTGTGAGTCCGCATTTCAAACTGCTCGCGCGACTTCTTGTCCACGTGAGGCGAGCGGTTGACCGTGTAACGGGAGATCGCCGTCGGCAGCGGAATCGGGCCCGCGACCTTCGCGCCGGTACGCCTGGCCGTATCGACGATTTCACTCGCCGACTGGTCCAGGATCCGGTAGTCGAAGGCCTTGAGCCGGATTCTGATTTTGTCGTTCTTCGGCATGTGTTTGGCTCGCTGCTCGTTTGGCGGTTTCGGTTCGCGTTATTCCAGGATCTCGACGATGGTTCCGGCTCCGACCGTGCGCCCGCCCTCGCGGATGGCGAAGCGCAGGCCCTTCTCCATGGCAATCGGGGTGATCAGGTTGATCTCCAGGTTCACGTTGTCGCCGGGCATCACCATCTCGACGCCCGTGGGC
>JANMBR010000214.1:0-8437 GCA_031360505.1 Acidobacteriota bacterium | reverse complement strand
CGATGCAGACGATCGAGCGCGCTGCCGGGGGCAAGATCGAGACGAGAAGCATCCAGGCCGCCGGCACGGCGCCGCGCGCGGTGTCGCCCGGAAACGCGCACCTGGCCGTCGTGGCGCCCGCGCGCGAGGTGAAAGCCGCCGTCGCCGCCCGGCCGCAGGCCGCTGCCCGCGCCCCCGAGCCTTCCAAAGAGCAGAAGCACGCCAACGCACCGGCCGATCATGAGTCCGGCAGCGCGAAGGCTCCGAAGGCGCACGACGCGCCGCAGACGGAGTCGCATCGCCAGCCGGCTCAGGCCCCTGCGGCGCACCAAAAGGCGCCGGCGCGTCAGCCCGAAGCGGGTCAGCCGGCCGAACAGCAGGCGAGGCCCAAGCCGCAGTCCGGGAAAGAACATCAGCAGCCAGCGCAGGCCCCTGCCGCGCACCACCAGGCGCCGCCGCCCGGGCCCGAGGCTCGGCCGGCCCACGCTTCGAAGCCGACGCCGCACTCGGGCAAGCCAGTTGAGAACGACAAGAAACCTGACGGGGGGCCCTGACGAGCGGGCGCTCAGGGGTATTCGCTCGGTGTCTGTCTCTGAGGAGGCCGAGCAACGGCGCCTCGCGTTCTGTGGTTCGAGCGGCGTTCTGACGACGGGCTCACTCCATCGCTGGCGGGTCTGAACTCGAGCGAAACAAACGATTGGACCCGGCAGAGCGGCGACCGAGATGATGAAGGTCCGGCGATGCACACTCGGCTGCTCCGAATGTCGGACACAACGGGTCGAGATCGCATACCAGGTTGGATGCTTTAAAGAGTGAACATCATGCGACAGAAACGACGGCTCGCGCGAAAAGTTACGGCGAAGGATCATGCTCGCGGCTCGCCGCTGGCGACGACCACGCTCGTCGCGTACGGCGACTTCGCGTCACCGGCGTGTGCTCACACATATCGGACTGTCAAGAAGATTCAGAAGGCGATGGGCACCCGCCTGCGCTACGTCTACCGCAGCTTTCCTCAACCCGAGCAATTCCCGCACTCCGAGGAGGCAGCAGAGGCTGCCGAATGCGCGTCGTCGCAGGGCCGGTTCTGGGAGATGCACGACTCGATATTCGAAAGCAAGGCTCCGATCGACCAGAACGAGCTGTTCCGACGCGCGGCGGACGCTGGCTTGGACCTCTTTCGGTTTCGGCGCGAGATGCGCGCCCACGCTCACGCCCGCAATGTCCGGAGTGTCCGAGAGGGAGGAGTCCGCAGCGGAGTCGCGGCGGCGCCAGCCTTCTTCATCAACTCCGTCCGACACGAAAGCTCCTTCGGCCTGGCCACCCTGCTTGCCGCTGTCCAGGCGGCCTCGGGTGACGAGTCGGATCCGGTTGAAAACGAGATTTGGGCGAATCGCAATGAGGAGAGCGCCTAGGCGCAAGGAGGTTCCATGTTGATGACGATCGGTATCGTTCTACTGGTGCTTTGGGCTCTGGGTCTTTTTGCGTTTCATGTCTCGACGTCGCTCATTCACGTTCTCATCGTGCTGGCGGTGATCGCCATAGTTCTCCACCTCGTCCGAGGCGGCCGCAGCATCGCGTAAGGGCTCCGCACTTGTCTGCATTGGCTGTTCCGATCGGCCCGGATTTGCCGGGTCGAAGGAACCGCCCCGAAAGATAAGAGGAAACCATGAATCGTCGTTCTCGAGGAATTCTGACTGTTGCCGTCTCGCTGACCGTGGCCCTGTGGGTCGCGGGTTGCTCGACGACCCAGACCGCGGGCCGGCAGATTGACGACACAACCATTCACACCGCCGTCAAGGCAAAGCTCACGGGCGACCGCTTCTCGAACATCGTGAACATCGACATCAATGTCACCAACGGCATCGTGACTTTGGCGGGTGAGGTTCCGAACGCGCAGGTCAAGGCCGACGCGACAACCGAGACCCGGACCGTCTCGGGCGTCGTCAAGGTCATCAACAATCTCCAGGTCAAGTCGCCCCCGTCGCCCTGATCTCCCCGAATGTCTCTCTGACACGCCGAGCCGGTCTGCGGCTCGGCTTCTTTTTGTCCGTGGTAAGAAGAGAGTTGATGACATCCGCCGGCCCGATCCGGGCAGAGCTCTTCTCCGCGGGACAGCTCGAACAGTTTTCCGGGGCGCTGGCGGCCGAACAGGCCGTTCATGTCCGGAGCCGGCGCGGGCGGCGGCTGCTCCCGCGGCTGCGCGAGAATGCGCGCGTCCTGGTCCGATCGCACCGGGAGATCGCGGAGGCGGGCCGCCAGACCCGCACGGTCTCTCCCGCGGCCGAATGGCTGCTGAACAACTTCCACATCGTCGAGGAACAGATCCGGGAGATCCAGGAGGACCTCCCGCCGGGATTCTATCGGCAGCTGCCCAAGCTCTCCTCCGGAGACCTCGAGGGTTACCCGCGCGTCTACGGGCTGGCGTGGTCGTTCGTCGCGCACACCGACAGCCGGATCGAGCTCGAGACGCTTCGCCTTTTCGTTCGCTCCTATCAGCGAGTCCAACCGTTGACGATCGGCGAGCTCTGGGCGCTGGCGATCTCGTTGCGGGTCGTGCTCGTCGAGAATCTCCGGCGCCTGGCCGAGCGCGTCGCCGCGCGAACGGTCGCGCGGGATCAGGCGGACGCGATCGCCGACGTACTGCTCGGCGTGGGCGGCGCCCCCAAGCCCGAGCCGGGAGCGGTGCTGCCGATGCTGGAGCAGGCTCCGTTCTCGCAGGCGTTCGCGGTCGAGCTCGTTCAGAGGCTGCGCGAGCAGGACCCCGCGGTCACGCCCGCGCTCGAGTGGCTGGATCGGCGTTTTGCGCGCGAGGGGACGACGGCCGACGAAATCGTCCACGTCGAGCACCAGGAGCAGATTGCCAATCACGCGACGGTGCGCAACGTCATCACGAGCATGCGGCTTTTGTCGTCCGCCGACTGGGCCGACTTCTTCGAAAGCGTGAGCCTGGTGCACGAGGCCCTGTGCGACGGCACGCGCGTGCCGGAAATGGATTTCCCGACGCGCGACCGGTATCGCCACGCGATCGAAGAGCTCTCGCGCACGAGCCCGGAGGATGAGCTCGAGGTGGCGCGGCGCGCGACAGCAATGGCGATGGCGGCGGGCGCTGCCACGCCGGCGGACGCATCCGCGCGGACGGCGCAAGCGCGCTCGAGCGATCCCGGCTACTACCTCATCGCGAAGGGGCGCTCCCGGCTCGAGCGGGAGCTCGGGTTCCGGGTCCCCGCCCGCCTATGGCTGCGACGCGCCTGGGTTCGGGCAGCGACTCCGCTGTATCTGGGCACGATCGTGCTTTCGACGCTGGCCATTCTCGCGGTGCCCGTGGCCCTGACCGCGTTCGCCGGCGCCGCCGCGTCGTCGGTCGTCCTGCTCGCCCTGCTGGGGCTCGCGCCCGCCTCCGACCTCGCGATCGCGCTGCTCCATCGTTTCATCACGCGGCTGCTGGGCCCCCGGCGCCTCCCGAAGCTGGAGTTCGCCGGGGGCGTGCCCGCCGAATCGCGCGCGCTCGTCGTCATCCCGATGCTGCTGACCGACGAGTCGGAGATCGACGAGGTGGCTCAGAGGCTCGAAGTGCATTACCTGGCCAATTCCGATCCCGAGCTGCGGTTTGCGCTTCTGTCGGACTGGCCCGACTCGGCGCTCGAGGGTGCCCCGGAGGACGAGGAGCTCGTCGAGCTCGCGCGCGCCGCGATCCGGCAACTCAACCAGAGGCACGGTCCCGCGGGCGGAGGCGGCGACCGATTCTGGCTCCTCCACCGGCGCCGCGTCTGGAACGAGCGCGAAGGTGTGTGGATGGGCTGGGAGCGAAAGCGCGGCAAGCTGCGCGAGTTGAACCGCCTCCTGCGGGGCGCGGTCGACACCACCTTTCTGCCGCCCGAGCCGGGCTTCGCGCTGGCCCCCCCCGGCATTCGCTACGTGATCACGCTCGATGCCGACTCCCGCCTGCCGCGGGAGGCAGCGCGTCGCTTGATCGGAACGATCGCCCACCCGCTCAACCTGCCCGGCTTTGCTCCCGGCAGCGCACGGGTCGTGGAAGGGCACGCGATCCTCCAGCCCCGCGTGACCCCGACGTTGCCCGAGGCGGGCTGGGGCACTCTCTTCCAGCTCGTCTTCTCGGGCCCCCGCGGCATCGACCTCTATGCGTTCGCGGTTTCCGACGTGTACCAGGACCTCTTCGGCGAAGGGATCTATACGGGCAAGGGAATCTACGACGTCGATGCATTCGAGCGGGCGCTCGACGACCGGGTGCCGGAGAACACGCAGCTCTCGCACGACCTCTTCGAGGGGCTCTTCGCCCGGGCGGGGTTCGTGTCCGACGTCGAGCTCTTCGAAGGCTTCCCGGGCCATTACGAGGTGGCGGTCTCGCGCCAGCATCGGTGGGTCCGGGGCGACTGGCAGCTGCTGCCCTGGATCTTCGGGCCGCCACCGGCCTCGACGGGCTCCCGCGCGGACGACGCGATCCCCGCGATCGGACGCTGGAAGATGATCGACAACCTCCGGCGCAGCCTCTCGCCGCCGGCGACTTTCGCGACGCTCGTCGCCGGGTGGTGCCTGCCGGGCGTCGGCGCCGGGCTGTGGACGCTCTTCGTGCTCTGCGTTCTCGGCCTTCCCACATTTCTCTCCTTCTTCTCGAACCTCTTCCCGAAGAGGCGCGGAGTGGCCAAGAGGAGCTTCCTGCGCGGAGTGGCCGCGGATCTCGCCATCGGCCTGGCACAAACGGTGCTCCGTCTCGTCTTTCTCGCACACTCGGCGTGGCTGCGGTCCGACGCGATCGGGCGCACGCTGTGGCGCGCGTGGGTCACGCGGCGCCACTTGCTCGAGTGGGTGCCTGCGGCACAGGCACACCGCGCGCTCGATCTGGAGGTGGGCGGCTTCTATCGCCGGATGCGCGGCGCCGTCATGCTGGCTGCAGCCGCGGGCGTTCTCGTCGCAGTCTCCGGCCCGCGCGCGTGGGCGTGGGCCGCACCATTGCTCGCCGCCTGGCTTCTGTCGCCCCTGGTTGCGCGGTGGGTCAGCCTGCCTCCGCGCGAGCCCGCGTCCTCGCGCCTCTCCTTGGACGAGGCAGGGCAACTTCGCGCGATCGCGCGGCGGACTTGGGGCTACTTCGAGCGCTTCGCCGGTCCGGAGTTCCACGATCTGCCCGCCGACAACTTCCAGGAAGTGCCGCAGCCGGAGGCCGCGCGGCGGACCTCGCCGACGAACATCGGGCTCGCGCTGCTCTCGACGGTCGCCGCCAACGACTTCGGCTGGATTGGAACCGTCGAAATGGCGGACCGCCTCGAGGCGGCCCTTGCCGCGACCGAGCGCCTCGAGCGATTTGGCGGGCATCTCTACAATTGGTACGGCACGGACGACCTCGCGCCGCTCGAGCCCCGTTACGTGTCCACGGTCGACAGCGGCAACCTGGCCGCGCACCTGATCACGCTCAAGCAGGCCTGTCTCGAAAGGCTCGGCGAGCCGGTCAGACCCGAGCGCGCGCTGGAGGGGATCGCAGACACGCTCGGGCTTTTGCGCGGCTCTGTGATGGCGCTCGACGGCGGGCCCAACCGCGTGGTCACCTCGAAACAGCTGGAGGGGGCCTTGCGCGAAGCGAGCGCCCTCCTCGCTCCGGTGCCGGCGACGCCTGGCGAGTGGGCGTCGCGCATGGAGGCGCTGTCCTCCCGCGCCGAAACGCTGGTGGACATCGTCCGCGCCATCGGCGACGAGCGCGATCCGTCCGCGACCGGCCCGGCCCTCGAATGGGCGCTGGCGCTCGGCAAGTGCGTCGCCAGCCACGCGCGCGACGGCCGGGCGATTCGGGACTCGCTCGAGCCGGCCCCGGCGCTCGAGGGCCGACTCGCCGCGATCGCGCGCGCCGCGGCCCGGTTGGTCTCGGAGATGGACTTCTCGTTTCTCTACGACCGGCCGCGGGACCTCTTCGCGATCGGGTACCGCCCGCAGGAAAAAGCTCTCGACTCCGGCCACTACGATCTGCTCGCGTCGGAGGCGCGCCTGGCGAGCTTCGTCGCGATCGCGCGCGGCGACGTGCCCGTCGAGCACTGGTTCCACCTCGGCCGTCCGCTCACGCCCGTCGGCCGGGGGTCCGCGCTGCTGTCGTGGTCCGGATCCATGTTCGAGTACCTGATGCCCGACCTCGTGCTCGACGCGCCGTCGGGGAGCCTGCTCGAGCAAACAGACCGCCTCGCCGTGCGGCGGCAGATCCAGTACGGGGAGGAGCGCGGCGTTCCGTGGGGAATCTCGGAGGCGGCGTACAACGCGCGGGACGTCCACTTCACCTACCAGTATTCAAACTTCGGCGTCAGCGGCCTCGGCTTGAAGCGCGGGCTCGCGGAGGACCTGGTCGTGGCTCCGTACGCAACGGCTCTGGCCGCCATGGTGGACCCGGTCGCCGCGAGCCAGAACTTCCGGCGGCTCGCCTCGGTCGGCGCACTCGGTCGGTACGGCTTCTACGAATCGATCGACTACACGGCGTCGCGGCTGCCCGAGGGGGAAAAGCTCGAAGTGGTGAAGACTTACATGGCGCACCACCAGGGAATGACGATCGTCGCGCTCGCCAACGTTCTTCTCGAAGCGACGATGCGCCGCCGCTTCGGCGCGGAACCGGCCGTCCAGGCCACGGAGCTGCTGCTCCAGGAGCGCACCCCCCGCACGGTGGCCGTGGCGCGGCCCGCGTCCGAGGACGCGCGGACCGATCTCCACGTCCAGGACGACGTGCCGCCGGTCCTGCGGCGCTTCCGCTCGCCGAACGACCCGACGCCGCGCACGCACCTGCTCTCCAACGGGCGGTACGCAGTGATGATGACGGCCGCTGGCTCGGGCTACAGCCGCTGGCGCGGGCTCGACGTGACCCGATGGCGCGAGGACCCGACCCGCGACCACTGGGGGACCTACATCTTTCTGGCCGACGATGCCTCCGGGCAGGTCTGGTCGGCGGGATACCAGCCGGCCGGAATCGAGCCCGATTCGTACGAGGCGGTCTACTCGGAAGACCGCGTCGAGATCCATCGCCGCGACGGCTCGATCGCGACGAGCCTTCGGGTCGTCGTCTCGACCGAAGACGACGCCGAGATACGCCAGGTTTCGATCACGAATCACGGAACGCGCCCGCGCGAGATCGCGGTGACGTCCTACGCGGAAATCGTCCTCGCGCCCCCCGCCGCCGACGCGGCGCATCCCGCCTTCTCGAATCTCTTCGTCCAGACGGATTTCGTCCCGGCGCTCGAGGCGCTCGTCGCCGGCCGCCGTCCGCGCGACCCGGAAAAGCCGGTCTGGGCCGCCCAGGTGATGACGGTGCAGGGTGACGGGGTCGGCACCGTGCAGTACGAGACCGACCGGGCGCGATTTCTCGGGCGCGGGCGCGGCATCCGGGATCCCATCGCGATCGCCGAGCGGCGCCCGCTCTCGAACTCCGCCGGCACGGTGCTCGACCCCGTCTTCAGTCTGCGCCGACGGGTGCGTTTGGCGCCCGGCGCAACGGCGCGCGTGCACCTGGCGACGGTCGTCGGCGAATCGCGCGAGGGCGTCCTTGCACTCGCCGGCAAGTACCGGGACCCGGCCACGTTCGACCGCGTGTCGAGCCTCGCCTGGACGCAGGCCCAGGTGCAGTTGCGTCACCTTGGAATCTCCACGGACGAGGCGCATCTCTTTCAGCGGCTCGCGACGCGGATCCTGTACTCCGATTTGACCCTGCGCGCCCCCGTCGAGACGCTTCTGCGCAACCGACGGGGCCCGTCCGTCTTCTGGGGGCACGGAATCTCCGGTGATCTCCCGATCGTGCTCGTCCGGATCGACCAGGTCGAGGACCAGGGCATCGTGCGGCAGCTGCTGCGCGCCCACGAATACTGGAAGATGAAGGGCCTCGCGGTCGATCTCGTGATTGTGAACGAGCAGCCAGCCTCCTACTCCCCGGAGCTCGGCACGACGCTCGAGTCGCTCGTCCGCGCCGGCGCCCGCGCGCCCGGCGTCGCCGTGGAGCCGTCTTCCGGGCGCGTGTTCGTGCTGCGCGGGGAGATCCTTTCCGGCGAGCAGCGCGATGCGCTCGCGGCGGCGGCGCGCGTCGTCCTGCTCTCGCGGCACGGCACGCTGGCGCAGCAGGTGATCCGCCTGCTGCGCCGGATTCCGGCTCCGCGGCCCGCGCGTCCGGTCGCCGCGCGGCCGCCGGTCGCCGACCTGCCGCCGCCGAGGATCCATCTCGAGTTCTTCAACGGGATGGGGGGCTTCTCCGAGCAGGAAGGGGAGTACGTCACACTGCTCGGCGAGCGGCAGTGGACTCCGGCCCCGTGGATCAACGTCCTCGCCAACTCCGCCTTCGGTTGCCTCGTGTCGGAGTCGGGGTCCGGCTACACGTGGGCGGTCAACAGTCGCGAGAACCAGCTCACGCCATGGTCGAACGATCCGGTGAGCGATCCGCCCGGGGAGGCTCTCTTCCTGCGGGACGAGGAGACGGGGGAGATCTGGG
>JANMBR010000109.1:0-39501 GCA_031360505.1 Acidobacteriota bacterium | reverse complement strand
TCTCTTCGAGGACCTTCGCCGCCTGTTCGGCGCGAAAGTCAGCGAGCTTCTGCGACAACTCGGGCCGCTTTCCCGCGAGGATCGCGACGGCGAAGAGCGCGGCGTTCACGGCGCCCGGCTTGCCGATCGCGAACGTCGCGACGGGGATGCCTCCCGGCATCTGGACGGTCGAGAGCAGGGAGTCGAGGCCCTTGAGCGACGCGCTTTCCATCGGCACGCCGAGGACCGGCAGCGTCGTGTGCGCGGCGGCAACACCGGCCAGGTGTGCGGCGCCGCCCGCGCCGGCCACCAGGACTTCGAGGCCGCGCCCGGCGGCCGCCGTCACGTACTCGGTCGTTGCCTTCGGCGTCCGGTGCGCGGAGAGCACGCGGCTCTCGCTCGGCACGCCGAACTTTTCGAGCGTCTCGGAGACGTGCTTCATGACGTCCCAGTCGGACTTGGATCCCATGATGACGCCGACGAGCGGATTTGCCATGCCTATTCCCCCTGGCCGAGCGAGTAGCCCCGCTCGCCGTCGAATTCAAAGAGGCCTTCGGTTTTGACGAAAAGCAGTCCCGCGTCCGTGATCCGCGACAACAGGCGGACGACGTCGGCCGGCGCGATGGCGCCGCCGTTGGCGCCGATGAAGCGGCAGCGGCACTCGTCGGCACGGAAGGTCTCGGGCTGCCCGTCGGGCCACACCTTCATGCCGCGCGAAGTCAGCAGGGTCAGCTTGAATTCGGGCCCGGCCAACGGCAGCAGTTTCGCCGCGAGCGCGTCCGAGTCCGGGTTGCGCCAGCCGATGTACACGTCCACGCCGACGCCCTCCTGCTTCGGAATCGGGCGCGTGTCGACCGCCGCGACGGCGGCCGCCGGCTTCGGAGCCCGCGAGTAACTCGCCGGCTTAAGTGTTCCTGGCGCTTGCCCGAGGCGCGCGACGACGGCCTCTGCAAACTCGCGCGTTCCGACCTTCTGCCGGCTCACGCCCTCCTCGTACACGTCATAGGTGTGGACGCCATCCTCGAGCGTCTTCAACCACGCGTTGTGGACGCGCTCGGCGATGTCAGGTTGCTCGATGTGGACGAGCATCATCACCGCGCCGAGCAGGAGGCCCGACGGGTTGGCGAGGTTCTGGCCGGCGCGCCGGGGCGCCGAGCCGTGGATGGCCTCGAACATGGCGCAGTGTTCGCCGATGTTGGCCGAGCCCGCCAGGCCCACCGAGCCCGCGATCTGGGCCGCCACGTCCGAGAGGATGTCGCCGTAGAGGTTCGGCATCACGATGACATCGAAGACCTCCGGCGAGTCGGCCAGCTTGGCCGCGCCGATGTCGACGATCCAGTGCTCCTGCGCGATGTCCGGATATTGCGCGCCGATTTCGTCAAAGACCTTGTGGAAGAGACCGTCGGTCATCTTCATGATGTTGTCTTTGGTGAAGCAGGTGACCTTCTTCCGGTTGTTGCGGCGGGCGTGCTCGAAGGCGTAGCGCACGATCTTCTCCGAGCCCGGGCGCGTGATGAGCTTCAGGGTCTGGTAGACGTCGGGCGTGAGGCGGTACTCGATCCCGGCGTAGAGGTCCTCCTCGTTCTCGCGCACGATCACCACGTCCATGACGGGGTGCTTGGTCGCGACGAACGGATGGTAGGAGACGCACGGGCGGACGTTGGCATAGAGCCCGAGGGTCTTGCGCGTCGTGACGTTCAGGCTCTTGAAGCCTCCCCCCTGGGGCGTCGTGATGGGCGCCTTGAGGAAGACCTTCGTGCGCCGCAGGCTGGCCCACGCCGAAGGCAGGATGCCCGCCGTGTTGCCGGCCAGGTAGACCTTTTCGCCGATGTCGATCTCCTCGATGGCCACGCGCGCCCCGGCCTCCTGGAGGATCCGGAGGGTGGCGGCCATAATCTCGGGTCCGATGCCGTCGCCCCGGGCCACCGTGATGGGAACTGCGTTGGCCATGTTCGCTCTCGTCTCCGGTTCTTCGGGGGCGGTCGAGCCGCCCGGCGAGGCCGACCCTATCATCGCGGGCGATGGACCGGGATGATGCGGTCGGCCACACCGTTGACCGGGGTCGGGGACCTCGCCGGTCCGGGGAAAGCGCAAGACCTGCTCGGCGCCCTCGAACAACTCGTCACCGGCGCCGGATGAGCGAGGCGACGATCGACCCGGCGAGGATGCCCGCCACGGCAAGGAGCGAGAGCACCGTCGGGATCTTGTAGACGCCGAGCAGGAGCATCTTCGCGCCGACGAAGACGAGGATGAGGCCGAGCCCGACCTTGAGGTATCGGAACTTGCCGACGGCGCCGGCGAGGAGAAAGTACAGCGCGCGCAGCCCGAGGATCGCGAAGATGTTCGACGTGTAGACGATGAAGGGGTCGTTCGTCACGGCGAAGATGGCCGGGATCGAGTCGACGGCGAAGACGAGGTCGGTCGCCTCGATCGCCACGAGGACGAGGAGCAAAGGCGTCGCGTGCCGCCGGCCATCGCGCAGGAGGGTGAAACGCGGGCCGTGGTACTCGGCAACGACCGGGACGAAGCGCCGGAAGAGTCTCAGGACGGGATTGCGCTCCGGGTGGACCTCGGCGTCGCCGCGGAAGAGGATGCGAAATCCGGTCAGAACGAGAAAGGCGCCGAAGACGTAGACGACCCAATGGAACCGCTGGAGGATGATCGCTCCGGCCGCGATGAAGGCGGCTCGCATGACGAGTGCGCCGAGAATTCCCCAGAAGAGGACCCGGTGCTCGTACGCCTTCGGTACCGCGAAGGACGCGAAGAGGAGAATGAAGACAAAGACGTTGTCGACCGAGAGCGATTTCTCGATGAGGTAGCCGGTCAGGAATTCGAGCCCCTTCGTGCGGCCGAACTGGAGGAAGATCCAGGCGTTGAAGGCGAGAGAGAGCGCGATCCACACCACGCTCCACGCGAGCGCCTCCCGGAATCCCACCTCGTGTGCCTCCCGGTGGAAGACGCCGAGGTCCAAGGCGAGCATTGCGAGCACGAAAGCGGTGAAGGCGATCCACAGCCCGGGGGTGCCGATGGTCGCGATTTCCACGCCGTCGACCTTATCGCAGCCGAGGCCGGGACGCCGTGGGCTGTCCGGGCCGGAAAATAGGGCAGCTTCCGAGGCCGCCCGGAGGGCCATTTCGGGTTTAGTCTTGGGGATGGTGAAACGGGTCCTCTGGATCTTCCTGGCGGTGGGGGTTGCGTTGGCCGGGGCGTGGGGCTACGGAGAGCTCGTGCGCCGCGAGAACGACACCGGCCAGCCCCTGCGACTGCTGGCCATCGCCGAGGAGCAGAGCCTCGCGCTGTCCTTCTCGCGCAAGGGGCGGCTGACCACGCGCGTCCCCGAAGAAGGGGAGACGATCGCGAGCGGCCAGGAAGTCGCGCGCATCGAGGAGCCGGGCCTGGCCGAAGACGCTTCCGACATCGAGCGCCAGATCTCGCAGGTCAAGGCGCGCGATGCGACGAGGCTCGAGGAGATCGAGAAGCTGCGGGCGCAATTCGCCGCGGTCGCCTCCGACGAACGGCGCATCGGGCGGCTCGTGAAGGAGGGCGTTTCGCCGGCGGCGAGTCTCGAGACGCTGCAGCATCAGCGCGACGCGATCGCCGCGGACATCCGCGCGCGGGAATCGGAGAAGGGTCAGCTCGACGCCGAGGTCCAGGCGCTGCGCGTGCGCTTCGACAAGATCCGGCGCTTCGAGCAAGAAGGCGTGCTCAACTCACCGACGGGCGGGACCGTGCTGACCCGGCATCACAGGATGGGCGAGTGGGTGGAGCCGGGGCAACCCATCGTGACCCTCCAGATCGAGGCGCCGTTCCTGCGCGTCGAGGTCCCCGAGGAGCGGCTGTCTTCCTTCGTCGTCGGCAAGAGCGTTGCCGTGTGGCCGCAGGCCCGTCCGGATGCGCGCTTCCGGGCGAAGATCGTCTCGATCAAGCCGCGCTCGGAGTTTGCGACGCGCAAGAACTGGGGCCTGCAGAGCCGCGATCTGCAGACGTTCTCGGTGCGGCTGCAGCCATTGGACGGCTCCGTCGTCTCGGGCCAGACCTTCGTCGTCGAAGCGGGCAGCGGGCCTCCGAAAGCGTGAGCTCGCCCCAGCCGATCGAGGTCGAGCGGCTGACCAAACGCTTCGGCGACTTTGTCGCCGACGACGCCGTGTCCTTTTCCGTGAGGGCCGGCGAGGTGTACGGGTTGCTCGGCCCCAACGGGGCCGGCAAGACGACACTCATCCGGATGCTGACGACGCTGTTGCCGCCGACCTCGGGCAGCGCGCGCGTCGAGGGGCACGATATCGTCGCCCGCAAATCCGCCGTGCGGCGCTCGATCGGCACGGTCTCGCAGGCGCAGACGACCGACGAGAACCTCACGGTCCACGAAAACCTGTCCATTCAGGGAAAGATGTACGGTCTGTCCGGGCGTGAGCTGCGCGAGCGGATCGAGCACCGGCTGCAGCAGGTCGGCCTCTGGGAGCGCCGTAACCAGATCGCGCGCCACCTCTCCGGCGGCATGCGGCGGCGCCTCGAGATCGCGCGCGGCGTGCTGCACTCGCCGCGCGTCCTCTTCCTCGACGAGCCGACGACGGGCCTCGACCCCCAGAGCCGGCGGGCGATCTGGGAAATGTTCGGGGAGTTGAAGGCCCACGACCCGGAGCTCGCGATCATCCTGACGACCCACGCCATGGAAGAGGCCGATCACCTCTGTACACGCGTGGCCATTCTGGACCGGGGAAAGATCCTCTGCGAGGACTCGCCGGAGGCCTTGAAGCGTGGGCTCTCGACGGGCGAGCGCGTGGAGCTCGAGACCGACCGCGCGATCTCGGCCGAGGACCGCCAGGGGATTGTCGACGAGGGCGCCAACAACGTGCGCTTCGCGTCGCCGACGCGCGTCGACTTCGACGCGAAGCCCGGCGAGGCGACGGGCCGCCGCGTCGCGCGACTGCTTGAGAACGAGGGGTACCACATCGTGCACCTCTCGATCGCGCTCGTCACCCTCGAGGACGTCTTCTTTTCTTACACCGGCCGCGCGCGGCGCGAGGCGCCGCCCGCGTCATGAGGCGCGAGAAGAAGCCGGCGCGGGGCTTGAAGCTCGCGCTGCTCGGCATCGCCGCGATCGGCCAGCGCGCGTTCCTGACGCTCTGGCGCCAGCCGGTCCTCGTGGTGTCGACGATGGTGTTTCCCATCGTGTACCTGCTGATCCTCGGCAATGCCATGAACCGGCAGCTCGAGAACGTGCCGCTGGCGGTCGTGGACGAGGCGGGCAACGCCTATTCGGCTGAGTGCCGGAGGGGCGTGCTCGCGCTCGAGAATGGCCGGCGACTCGTCACGACCACCTTCCTTGGCGATCGCGCCGCGGCGCTCGACGGGCTGCGGCGCGGCAAGTACCGCGGTGTCTGGGTTCTGCCGTTCGGGCTTTCGCCCTCGGGGCCGCCGCCCTCGTTCATCGGGGACAACACGGACCGCTTCTCGTTCGAGGCGCTCGAGTCGGCGTTGAAGCAGGTCTGGCAGGAAGTCTCCGCGCCTCCCGGGGTCGCGCCCGCCGCCCCGTCCGTGCGGCTGGAGGCGTATCCGTACCTCGACTACCTGACGTACCTCGGGCCCGCCGTGGTCTGCCTCGCCATCTTCATGGGCTCGATGGTCTCGGGAGGCCTGCAGGTGCTCGAGGACCGCATGTACGGCTACCACGAGGGCTACCTCGTGACGCCCATCTCGACCGGAACGCTCGTCGCCGGGCACATCCTCGCGGGCTCGATCGTGGCCTCGCTCGCGGGCGGCCTCGTCCTCGCGGGCATCGCCCTGCTCACGCCGCTGCCGCAGGTGGGGGCGGCGAGCGTCGCGTCGGCCGCGGTGACGGTGTTCCTGACCTCGACCTCGATCGCCGCGCTCTGGTTTCTGCTTTTTGCCCGGGCGCGCAGCGCGAGCCTCCTGCGCGGAATGTTCGGCATCATCAACGTGCTGCTCTTCTTCCCCTCGGGCGCCCTCTATCCCGTCGAGTCCTATCCGCCGTGGCTGGCGAAGCTCTCGGCGGCGGATCCCCTGACGTACGGCCTGCGCGCCCTGCGCAGCCTCTTGCTGCGCGGCTCCGCCCCCGAAGCCGTCTACGCCGACTGGACTTTTCTCGCGACGTTTACGGTGGTCGCTGGGGTGCTGACGAAAGTGCTGTTCCGGCGCGAGGTTTGAGGCCGCTGAAGTGCTCGAGACAATAGACTTACAAGCGAGATCGCTTGGGTTTACATTTTAAGTAGGAATTCATACTATGTTGGTATGAAAGCGATCGTTTCTGAGAAAGGCCAAGTGACGATTCCCAAGAAGTTGCGCGAGCGGCTGGGCATCCGACGCGGTCAGGTCTTGGAGTTCGAATGCCGCAGTGGCGAGCTAGTCGGCCGCAAGGTCGCCGCGAGCGACGACCCGGTCGCCGCGGTTTATGGAATTCTCGAGCTTGAGGACTTCGACGTGGACGCGGCCATCACCGAGATGCGGGGCGAACCGTGGAATCCCGAGCTGGATGCGCCGAGTGCGAAGCGCCGTTGATTCGAGCGTTCTGCTCGACGTCTTCGGGCCATCGCCGCGGTTCGGGCCGGCCTCCCGGAAGGCGCTCGATCGCGCAATCGGCCAGGGCGCACTGGTTGCATGCGAAGTCGTCTGGGCCGAGGTGCGCGCCTATTTTCCCGATCGCGATGGGTTCGAGCGGGCGATGGCCCTCCTCGGCGTGGAATTCGACGCATGCGATTTCGAGACGGCCAACTCGGCGGGAGAGGCTTGGCGGGGCTACCGTCGCGACGGCGGGGCCCGGTCAGCGCTCGTTCCGGACTTCCTCGTCGCCGCCCACGCCGGGCTGCGCGCTGACCGCTTGATCACCCGCGACCGCGGGTTCCTGCGTCGCGCCTTCGCGAACCTCACGGTGCTCGATCCGACCGAGACCTGACCTTCAGGCCTCCCGCAGGTAGTTCTCGAATTCCTCCGGGTGCGCCGCACGGGCGCGGGCGTCCTCGAGTTCCACGACTCCGTCGCGGGCGAGCTTTGCCAGCGACTCTTCCAGAGTGATCGAGCCCTGCCTGCGCGTGATGGCGATCTCCTGGTGGAGGTGCTGGAGGGCGTTCTTGCGGATGTGCTGGCGAGCGCCGTAGCTGACGAAGAGCAGCTCGGCCGCCGCGGCGCGGCCCCCGCCCTTGCGGGGCAGCAGCGTCTGTGTCAGCACGGCGGCGAGCGACATCGACAGTTCCTGCCGGATCGTGTTCTGCCGCTCGGCCGGGAAGGAGTCGGCCACGCGCGACACCGTCGAGGCGACGTCGCTCGTGTGGACGGTCGAGAAGACGAGGTGGCCCGTCTCGGCAGCGGCGAGCGCGATGCGCATGGTCTCCGGGTCGCGCATTTCGCCGACGACGATCACGTCCGGTGCCTGGCGCAGGGCGGCGCGCAGAGCGGTCGGAAAATCCGGCGCGTCGACGCCGATCTCGACCTGCTCGACGAGGCTTGCGCGGTGCGGGTGCTCGTACTCGACGGGGTCTTCGATCGTGACGATGTGCCGGGCGTCGCGCCGGTTGATCTCTTCGACGAGAGCGGCGAGCGTCGTGGTCTTGCCCGAGCCCGTCGGGCCCCCGACGAGGACGAGGCCGCGGGGCAGACGCGTCAGCGCCTCCGTGCCGGGCGGCAGACCCAGGGTCGCCAGCCGGGGCGGCTGCGTGGGCAGCGCGCGCACGGTCGCGGCGGCGCGGCCGCGCTCCCGGTGGAGGTTGATCCGGAAGCGGCCGACCCCCCGGACCCGGTGCGAACCGTCGGCGATGCCGGCGTTGCGGAACTGGGCGCGGGCGTGGGCTGCGAGCGCCGGCATGACCGCTTCCTCGATCTCTTCCCCCGAGAGCGGCGGCCCGGACAGCGGTGTGATGCTTCCGTCGATCCGCACGGCCGGCGCCGCGCCGGCGACGAGGAGCAGGTCGCTGCCCGCGCGCTGCACGAGCTCCTCGAGCCAACGGTCGAGGCGCACGGCCTCGGTCACTTCGCCCGCGATCGCGCCGGAGCCCGGCCGGTCCTCGTTCAACTCCCGGATCAGCCGATTGATGTCCTCGGTGTCGTCCATCGGGTCGTTCGCAGTGGGGGATACGGAGCGTAGGCGCGGGGCGTCTAGCCCGCCAGGTGCCAGTCGGTGTGCGGCGCCTTGTTCTCGAAGATCCAGGCGCGGAAAAGCCGCCCGTAGGTCGTCGTCTTCCAGCCGATCTCGTCGAAGAAGGGTCGCAACGCGAAGTGCAGGCGCCGCAGCTTGTAGAACGGCACGCCGGGGAAATAGTGGTGCTCGAGGTGGTACGCCGACGAGAGGTACCAGAACTCCCAGAAGCGCGAGGGCTTCAGGATCGAGCCCCACTTGGCCGGGTCGGTCGGATCGATCGCGTAGTGCTGGCCGAGGCGGTTGAGCGCGAAGGCGATCGGGAACACGAGAACGACGGGAACGATATAGACGCGGCCGAGAACGGCGAGGCCGCCGAAGAAGTAGACCGCGGCCATGACGCCGACCTGAAAGACGATGGTCGCCAGGCGCTCGCGCGCGATGCGCCGGCGCAGCGGCTGCGGATAAGTCGCCGTCTCCTTGCCCGCGGCGCGGAAGTAGATCGGAAAAAGCGCCGGCGTGAAGTACAGCAGTTTGTACCAGGGCTTGTTGATCTTTGGAGAAAGGTAGTGCCGCTTCGGATCGGCCAGTCCGTCGCCGAGCTCCGCGTGATGGGTCAGGTGCCAGCGCGTGAACTGCGTCGCGGAGATGCCCGACGGGATGGCGTAGAGCAGGCTCAGGAACCGGTCGCCGCGCGGGTGCGGACCATTCCAGACGGCGTGGTGGAGCGCCTCGTGGAGGAGCACCGTGAAGTTGAAGACGGTCCATCCGGACGCGAGGGCCGCCGGGATCCAGATCCAGGGCTGCGGAAACATCCACGCCACGGCCGAGGCCGCGATGAGCATCAGGAACTGCCGCGCCGCGATCACCATGTGCCGCGCCGGACTCTTGTGGTGGAGCTCCTTCAGGAGGTCGTGGGGGATCTCGCCGTTGAGCCGGTGGCGCAGGTCTTTCGAAGCCTTTGCCCAGTAGTGCTCTCCGGGCGCGAGCTCGTCCGGGCGGGGCAGGGCGGCTGGAGACGGGGTGGCGCTCATAGTCAAGTCCGCCTCCCGGAACCCCCGGGAGGACGTCGCTATTCTCACACAGCCGCCGACGGGCGACGGATCGACTGCCCAGCTGGTTCAGGCTGCTAGGATCGTCGCGGTGAGGAGCCCCCGCCGCGTCCTTGCTCGCCTCTACCGGGCTGCCCTCGCGGGCTCGGACCCCGAGGCGGCGGTTGCCCGCGCGCTGGCCGAGCCCGCCGTCGCCCGCGTGCTAGCGGGGGCGCGGTCGGTCGGAGTTTTCGCGGCAGGCAAGGCGGCGGCGCGCATGGCGCGGGGCGCGCGCAAGGCCGGAGCCGCGCGATCGCTCGTCGTCCTGCCGCGCGGCCACCCTGCCGCGGGGGTTCGCAAGCGCGACGTCGTCTTCGCCGCGCACCCCGAGCCCGACCGGTCGAGCGTGCGCGCCGCGCGCGCTGCCGTGCGCTTCTTCGGCGGCTTCGCCGACGGCGACGTGATCCTGTGCCTCGTGTCGGGTGGCGCCTCGTCGCTGCTCTGCCTGCCGCGCAAGCGCGTTTCGCTTGCCGAGAAGCGGCGCGCGGTGTCCGCGCTCTCTGCCTCGGGCGCATCGATCCTCGCGCTCAATCGGCTGCGGACCGCGCTGTCCTCGATCAAGGGTGGTCGCCTCGGTCGCGCCACGCGCGCGCGACTCGTGACGCTCGTCCTGTCGGACGTGCCCGGCGACCGCGCGGCCGCCGTGGGCTCGGGCCCGACCGTGCGCGGCAAGCGTGGCGACCTCGTGCGCATCGTCGGCTCGAATCGCGTGGGACTCGACGCGGCCGCGCGGGAGGCGCGCCGGCTGGAGCTGCGCGTCCGGCGCCGTCGCACGCGTCTGTCCGGGGCGGCGCGTGCGGCGGGGGCGGCGATCGCGCGCGAGGCGTCGAGGCTGCCGCCGGGCACCGTGCTGATCGCCGGGGGAGAGACGGTCGTCCGGTTTGACGGGCCGCGAGGCCGCGGCGGGCGCTGCCTCGAGCTCGCACTGGGTGCCGCACTGGCCGGCATGGGCAAAGACGCGAGCCTGCTCGCGGCCGGTTCCGACGGGCGGGATGGAAGCTCGCCGGGCGCCGGGGCGTTCGTCGACCGTGGCACGCTCGCGCGGGCAAAGAGGCGGCGGCTCGATGCCGAGGCCGCCCTGTGTCGCCACGACACGCATCGGTTCTTTGCGCGCCTCGGCGACCTGCTGGTAACCGGACCCACGGGAACCAACGTTGGAGACTGGGTGTTCGCGCTGCGCCCGGTTCCCGGGCGAGGCCGGTAACGAAGCCCCCGACCATATAATCGGCGGTTCCGCCATGCCCGTCACAGCAAAGAACAAGCAACGCGCCGCGCTCGAGCGGTACACGGAATCGCCGAATCGCTTCGGCGCGTACCGCCTGGCGCTCGGATTCCCGAACTCCTATGAAGTCGGCATGTCGAACCTCGGGTTCCAGTGGGTGTACCGCCTCTTCAACCGCGTCCCGGATCTTTCGTGCGAGCGCTTCTTCTGCGAGGAGGGGGAGCCGGCGGTCACGTTCGAGACCGGGGCCCCGCTGTCGGACTTCGGCCTGCTCGCCTGGTCGCTGTCGTGGGAGATGGACATCGTCAACATCCTGCGCACGCTCGAGAAGGCGCGCATCCCGACCCGGCGGCAACGGCGCGACGAAAGTCATCCTCTCTTGCTGGTCGGGGGCGATATCGCGCGGATGAACCCGGCGGCCCTGTCGCCCTTCGTGGACATCTTCGCCCTCGGCGACGGCGAGCGGCTGGTGCCGCGGATCGCGGAGCTGCTGATGTCGGGCTTCGACCGCGACGGCTTCCTCGCCGCGGCGGCCGCAGTGCCCGGCCTCTTCGTCCCGGCCGTGCACGGTCCGCGCGCCGAGGCGGCCGAGAACGCGAAGGTGGTCATCCAGCAGCCGATGTCGCGCAAGGAGATTCTGCCGACCTTCGAAGTGCCGCACACGACGATTCTGACGCCACGCACCGAGCTGGCCGACAAACTGCTGATCGAGATTTCGCGCGGCTGCACGGAGATGTGCCGCTTCTGCTGGGCCGCGTACGCCATGGCGCCGGTCAAGCAGTACCCGGCATCCTCAATCCTGAAGATTGCCCGCGAGGCCCGCCCGCTGACCGAGCGCGTGGGCCTGATCGCGACGGCCGTGTGCGATCACCCCGAGATCGGAACGATCCTCGAAGGCCTGGCCGAGCTCGGGTACCACATCGCGCTTTCCTCCATCAAGATCGACGCGATCGAGGACCGGATCCTCGAGGTCCTCGCCCGGCAGGGCGAGAGGGCGCTCGCGATTGCTCCGGAAGCCGGCAACGAGCGACTGCGGCGCTTCATCAACAAGAAGGTGTCCGACGAGATGCTGCTCGAAAAGGCGCGGCTCGTCTTCGCGCGCGGCTTCACCCGGTTGAAGCTCTATCTTCAGGTGGGGCTGCCGTCGGAGACGGAGGAAGACGTGCGTGACATCGCGCGCCTGGTCGCGCGGCTCCATGAGATCGCCGTCGAGGAAGGCCGCTCGCTCGGGCGGGTGGCCGAGATCGTGCCGTCGTTGAACGCCTTCATCCCGAAGCCCCACACGCCGTACGAGGACGAGGGGCTGCGCGACGAGGACTATCTGAAAGAGAAGCTCGCGCTTGTCCAGCGCGAGCTCGAGCGGATTCCTAACGTCGTCTTCCGCGGCATGCCGGTCGGCGAGGCCGTGTGGGAGGCGTTTCTCGCCAAGGTGGATGAATCGGGCGCAGACATCCTCGAGGAAGCGGCCTCGGGCGTGCCCGTGCGGCGGCTCCTGAAGACGCACCGTGAGCGCATCGCCGCGGTCATCCGGCCCCAGGGCGTGCGGCCTGCCGCCGCGCCCGCCCCGTGGTCCTTCATCTCGAAGCGCTAGGAGGGGTCCCTTGTCCGCAGAAATCTCGAATCGGAAATGGCTGCCCGCAGTTGTCCTGCTTCTCTGCGCCTCGGCGGCGGTCGCTCTCGACTATCCGCCTCTCACGCCCGACCCCGCGGCCTTCAAGGCGCGCCGCGAGCGATTCATGGCGCAGCTGCCGCCCAAGTCCGTCGCGATCCTGCGCTCCGCGCCGATGCGGACCATGACGAACGACGTCGAGTACCCCTACCGCCAGGACAACGACTTCTACTACCTGACCGGCATCGCCGCCGACGACGTGACCGTGGTCCTGAGGCCCGACGCCGCCGACGGCAAGAAGTACGTCGTGTTCGCCCGGCCGCGGGACTTGCGCCGGGAAGCCTGGGCCGGCGTGCGCATCGGGCCCGACGAGGCGCCTCTCTCCTACGGCGCGGACGCGGCCTTCGCCTCGAAGGACTTCGACGAGAAGCTGACCGACTTCGACCGGACGACCTACACGGCGAGCGGTTACCTCGTCGGCGTCGAGCGGCTCTATCTCTCCGACGGCCACGACGAGGAATGGGCCGCGAAGTTTCAGGCCTTCTACAAGGGGCTGCGCGCCCGCGACGGAGGCCCATCGACGATCGTGGACGCGCGGGGCCTGATCCACGAGATGCGCCTCGTCAAGGACGCGGAAGAGGTTCAGTTCTTGCGCCGCGCGGCGCAGATGTCGGCGCAGGGCCACGTGCGCGCGATGCAGGCGGTGGCGCCCGGCAAGTGGGAGTTCGAGGTCCAGGAGGCGCTCGACGGCTACTGCTACACCAACGGAGCCCGGCGCATGGCCTATCCCTCGATCGCCGGTTCCGGCCCGAACTCCTGCATCCTCCACTACGAGGACAGCAGCCGCCAGATGAAGGACGGCGAGGTGCTCCTGAACGACTCTGGGACCGAGTACGGCATGTACGCGACCGACATCACGCGCACGTATCCGGTCAACGGGCATTTCTCGCCCGAGCAGCGGGCGATCTACGACATCGTCTTCGACGCCCAGAGCCAGGCGATGGCGCTCGTCAAGCCCGGCGCGACGCACGACGACATCGAGAAGAAGGCGGCGCAGGTGCAGACCGAGGGACTCGTGAAGATCGGCCTGCTCTCCGGCGATCCGGCCGCGATCCAGAAGAGCCTGGGACAGCGTCGCTTCACGCTCCACGGCGTCTCGCACTGGGTGGGCCTCGACGTGCACGACGCCGGGGGCTACGGCGAGCCCGGCGGAGGCAAGTCGCGCGTCCTCGAGCCGGGCATGGTCTTCACGATCGAGCCGGGCATCTACATCCCGGCGGACATGAAGGGTGTGGATCCGAAGTGGTGGAACATCGGCGTGCGGATCGAGGACACGATCCTCGTCACGAAGGACGGCTACGAGTGCCTCTCCTGCGGCGCGCCGCGAGCGGCCGCCGAGGTCGAGAAGACGGTCCAGTCGGGGAAGAAACAGTAGGGGCGGCGTTCGCCACCGCCCGCTAGCCCTTCTTCGGCACCAGCACCCGCACCGTATCCACGCCCACGGAGCAGGTGACGGGTGTCTCGAGGACGCAGTCGCCGTCCACGTGGACCTCGATCGGGCTCGACTCGAGCGAGCGGATGGACACCTTGCGGCCGCGCACGATCCGGGAGAGACCGTTTTTCAGGTGTCCGGAGCGGCCCGCCGCCATCTGCTGAAAGAGCTGGGCGAGCCGGGCGTGACTTCGGTCGTTGAAGAGCAACACTTCAAACGTGTCGCTGTCGGGCTCCGCGTCGGGCGCAATGACCCACTTTCCGGCGTAGTGGCGCGCTCGCGAGGCGACGGCGTAGGTGGCCGGATGCGCGACCCCGTCGATTTCCACCTCGAGCCTCGGGAATTCGTACTGGAGAAACTGCGCCACGGCGGTGGGGAGGATTCCGGCGCGGCCGAGCAGGCGCTTCCACGCGAGGCTCATCTTGCCCATGACCCGCGCGTCGATCCCGACGCCGGCCCACAGGAGAAAGGGGCGATGGTCTGCGTGTGCGAGCCGCAGCGCGTGCGGCACACCCTCCTGCAGCAGCGCTTCCGCTCGCCGTATCGAGCTCGGGATGCCGAGCTCGACGGCGAGCACGTTGGAGGTGCCACCCGGCAGGACGGCGAGCGGCACGTCCGAGCCGGCCAGGCCGCAGGCGGCCTCCGAGACGGTGCCGTCGCCGCCGCAGACCGCGACGAGATCGAGGCCGCGCGCGAGGAAGCTGCGCACGATTTGCGTCGCATCCCCCGGGCCGCTCGTCGGAGCGTTGACAAGCTCCAGCCCGTGTCCGCGCTGCCGATCGATCAGCGCGCTCATGGCGCGCCGCCGGTCCCGCTGGCCGGCGGTCGGGTTGTAGACGAGGATGCCGCGTTTCATGTTGAAGTCGAGAGTCGCGAGTCATGAGTCGTGGGCCGACTCGCTCTCAGAACAGTTCCCCATCGCGTTTCGGAGCGACGATCCCCAGATGCCGGTACGCCGCCGGCGAGGCCACCCGCCCCCGCGGCGTGCGCTGCAGGAAGCCGGCCTGGAGGAGATAGGGCTCATAGAGGTCCTCGAGTGTGCCGCGGTCTTCGCCGAGGGAAGCGGCGATCGCACCGACGCCCACCGGGCCGCCGCCGAATTTTTCGATGATCGTCGCGAGGATGCGGCGGTCGAGCTCGTCGAAGCCGTGCTCGTCGACTTCGAGCCTCGCCAGCGCCTGCCGGGCCGTGTCGAGGTCGATCTCCGGCTTGCCCGCGACCTCCGCGAAGTCGCGCAGCCGGCGAAGCAGGCGGTTGGCGATGCGGGGTGTGCCGCGGCTGCGGGACCCGATCTCGCGCGCCGCCTCGGGAGCGATTCGGATTGCGAGGATGCGCGCCGAGCGATCCACGATCTGCGCCAGGGCCGCCACGTCGTAGAAGTCGAGGCGCAGAGAGATCCCGAAGCGCCCATGCAGGGGCTGCGAAAGCAGCCCGGGCCGGGTGGTGGCGCCGATGAGCGTGAAGGGCGGCAGGTCCACCTTCATGGTGCGCGCCATCGGCCCCTCGCCGATGAGGATGTCGAGCCGGAAGTCCTCCATGGCGGGGTAGAGGATCTCCTCGACCGTCGGCGAGAGGCGGTGGATCTCGTCGACGAACAGCACGTCCCGCGGCTGGAGATTCGTCAGGATCCCGGCGAGGTCGCCCGCACGCGAAATCATCGGGCCGGCCGTCAGCCGCAGCCCCGCGCCCATCTCGCGCGCCACGATGTGGGCGAGCGTCGTCTTGCCCAGCCCCGGGGGCCCCGTCAGGAGAACGTGGTCGAGGGGCTCGCCGCGCCCCTTTGCGGCCGCGAGAAAGACGGAGAGGTTCTCGCGCACTTTCGTCTGGCCGATGTACTCGGCGAGGCTCTGCGGCCGCAGCTTCGGCTCGACGGCGGTGTCGTCTTCGAGGGCGGTCCCGGTGAGAATTTCGCGTTCGGCGGTCATGGGATTCGGGTGAGTCTAGCGGTTCCTCATCCCCCCGTCAGCCGCTTGAGCGCCTCTTTGAGGAAATCGCCGAACTCGGCCGATCCGCCGGCGCGCGCCGTCGCGTCCACGGCCCGCTCGGCCTCGGCCCGGCGGTATCCGAGGTTGACGAGGGCGGAGATGACGTCGTCGGCGGCGACGGCGGCGGGCTCCTTCGTCGGCGCTTCGCCCGGGAGGCTCGCGACTTTCTCGGCGAGCTCGAGCACCATGCGCTCGGCAGTCTTCTTGCCGACGCCGGGCACCGCGACGAGCCTGCGAACATCCTGCTTGCGCAGGGCCTCGACGAGCTCGGCCGGGTGAATGCCCGAAAGGACGGTGAGCGCGACGCGCGGGCCGATCCCGGTCACGCCGAGCAGCAGGAGGAAGAGCGAACGCTCCCGCTCGGTCAGAAACCCGTACAGCGCGAGCGCGTCCTCCCGGACGTGCGTGTGAATCCAGAGCGACGCCGGGCTTTCGTTCTCGGGCAGCTCGTAGAACGTCGAGAGGGGAATGTGGACGAGGTAGCCCACGCCCCCGACTTCGAGAAGGACCTGGTCCGGCGTCTTTGTCGCGACGCGGCCGGTCAAGCGGCCGATCATGCCGCGATTGTAACTGTCGGGCTCGGCACCGACGCGGGCCCGTCCGGGCCCGCTCTCAGCTGCGCCGTCCGCTGGCTGTGTCGCGCATGAACGAGGCGAGCAGTTGCTCGTTGACCTCGACCTTGCGGGAAGCGCGCATCTGCTGCAGGTAGGAACGCGTGAGGCGGTCGGCCTCGCGGCTGCGGATGGATTCGCGCAGCTGCTCCTTCTGGGCCTCGAACGCGCCGTGGTCGCCCTCGGTGCGCGTGAGGACGCGGTAGAGCACGAAGCCATTGGGCACGGCGACCGCGGGGCCAGCCTGGCCCTGCGTCGTCTTGAAGACGGCGGTCGCGAGCTCGGGCGCGGCGCCGAGCTCCGGGACCGGTCCGCCGGGGCCGAATTCGGTCGTGGTCTTGACCTCGGTGCCGTAGCGGCCGGCCAGCGCCGCAAGCGTGGTGCCGGAGGCGAGTTCTTTCGCGGCCGGCTCGAGTTGGGCAAGGGCGTCCTTCTGGCGACGTTCGACCTTCCATTCGGCCTCGAGCCGGGGCTTCAACTCCGCGAAGGGCGGCTGGCCCGCGGCGCGCTCCTCGGTGGGCTTCACGAAGGCGATGCCGCGCGCCGTCGACACCGGCGTCGCGGAGGCCTTGCCGACCGGCGTCGTCCACGCTTCGTCGGAGAATTTCTGGTTGGCGCCGATGCCCTGGATGCTGTCGCCGCGCGCGCTCCACTCGGTCGTGTTCAGCGTGACGGCGTCGCCCTGGAGCTTGCGCAGATCCTCGTCGGAGGCCGACCGCATGGCCTTGAGCTTCTCGGCGAGCTCCTTCGCAAGGCGGTCCACCTCGGCAGAGGCCTGGCGCTCGGAGAGCTCCGCGACGATCGAGGGCCGCACCTCTTCGAACGTGCGCGTGCGCGACGGCGTCTTCGAGACGAGCTTGATCACGTGGTAGCCGAACTGCGTTTTGATGGGCCCGCGCACCTCGCCCGGCGCCATCGCGAAGGCGGCCTGCTCGAACTCCGGCAGCATCTGCCCGTGGGAGAAGGGCGGCAGCTGTCCGCCGTTCGTCTTCCCGCTCGGGTCGTCCGTGTTCTCGTTGGCAAGCTTCCCGAAGTCGGCGCCTGGAACCTTCGCGCGCGCGGTTATGGTTTCGGCCCGGGCCTTGGCGACCGCGTCGGCGCTGGCGTCGCCGTCCTGCTTGACGGCGATGAGGATGTGGGCGGCGTTGACCTGTTCGGGAACGGTGAAGGTTTCCCTGCGCCGCTCGTAGTCCGAGCGCACGTCCGCTTCGTTCGGAGTCATTTTCGAACGCACGCGCGCCCGGTCGATCAGCAGGTACTTGACCTTGCGCTGGACCGGCGCGCGGTAGCGGTCCTTGTGCTTGTCGAGGTAGGCCTGCAGGTCGGCGTCGGTCGGCTGCACGTTGGACTCGAGGCGGCCTGCCGGAACGAGGATGTACTCGATCGTGGCCTTGTCGTTGCGGGTCGCGTACTCGCGGGCGATCTCCGCGTCCGGAACGACCACCGAGGCCTTCACGAGCCCGGAGTACTTTTCGAGCAACATGTCCTCGCGGAGCTCTTCCTCGAAGCGCTCCGGGACGATGTTGTTCGAACGGAGCATCTTCTCGTACTTTTCGCGGCCGATGAACTGGCCGTTGTCCTGGAAGAAGGGCAGCGCCACGATCTTCTTGGCGAGCTCGCCGTCGGACACCTGGAGGTCGAGGCGCTTGGCCGCTTCGAGCCGCAGCATCCGCTCGATCATCGAATCGAGCACGTTGCGGGGAAGGTCGAGCGCTCGCTCGAGCTCGGGCGAGAAATTGCCCTGGTACATCTGCCGGTAGCGCTCCACCTGGGCGCGGTATTGCCGGTCGAACTCGACGGCGGTGATCCGCTCGCCGCCGACCTCGGCCACGACCTGGCCGGCCTTGTTCTGGTCCGTGCCCGAGCCCGACCAGAAGACGAAGCCGAGAATGAAAACGCCGATCACGAGGAACAGCGTCCACTTCAGGTGATGGAAGCTGTTGCGCATCGTCTTGAGCATCGAAAACCCTCCGGAAAAACGTTCGAGGACGGGCGACTATAGCAGGCGCCTGTGCGCAGCGGTCGGGGCCTCCGCGGCTGCCGCCGAGTCGGGCCGGCAGGCTTCCGGGCGCTGTGATACCGGGCCAAGTGTGCTATAAGCGAGAGGGGTAAGTCCCGCAGTTTCGGGAGTTTATGCGCAAGCGGAAGTCCGGCCAACCGGCGGGAACGGATCTCGACTGGTTCGTCATTCCGATCGAGAAGATCCGCCAGTGGGCGATCGTTCTTGTCCTTCTTTTGGTCGCCGGCGGCGTCGGGTACGTGGTCTACCTGCGCGGCCATGGCTCGCCGAAGGACCGGGCACAGGCGGAAATCGCGCAGGCCGAGACGCTGTTGGCCCGCGCGACCCGGTCGGTGGGCGCCACGCGGCCGGGCTCGAACGTGGCGCAGGCGCGCGACTTCCTGCGCGATGCCCGCGAGTCCTTCTCGGGATCGCGGTACGAAGAAGCCTTCCGGCTCGCCGTGGAGTCCGAGTCGTATTCGCGCCGCACGCTCGGAGGCTCGGGCGCGGCGGAGCAGGGGGACGCCTCGTTCATTTTCGTCGAGGGGGATGTCGCGCTGCAGCGGGCCGGGCGCTCGACGTTCGAGCCGGCGCGCCAGCGCGAGCCGCTCTTCGACGGCGATTTCGTGAAGGCCGGGCGAACGGGCTCGGCCGAGATCATGTTCTACGACGGTACGCTGTACACGATCCGCCCGGGCTCGCTCTTCGAATGCCGCCGCCCTGTCTCGTCGGAGGTCAACGGGAGTCAGATCAAGATGATCTCCGGCGCCATCAACGTCTACACGTCGGGCGCGACCTCGACGGTGGCCACGGACACGGCGACCGCCGCGATCGACCGCGACTCGCGCGTTTCGGTCGACGTCGTGCCCGGCGACAAGACGGAAGTCACGAGCTACCGCGGCCGGACGACCGTCTCGACCGGCAAGGAGACCGTCACGCTCGAAGGCCGCGAGAAGATCTCGGCGGAGGCGAAGTCCCGCACCTTCTCTCCGAAGGTGGCGCTGCCCGACACGCCGCAGCCAACGCTGCCGGCGGACAACCGGATCTATGACCTCAAAACGGGCGACCAGGTCGAGCTGAAATGGTCGAAGGTCCCCGACGCGGCGCGGTACCGGCTCCAGATCTCGCGCTCGCGGCTCTTCGTGCCCGACGCGACGGAGGTCGACCTCGACGACCGGGTGCAGACGAACGCCCGCGTCAAGGTCTCGAAGGAAGGGTCCTATTTCTGGCGCGTGGCGGCCATCGAGTCGAGCGGCTTGACCTCCGACTGGAGCGCCGTGCGGCGCTTCAAGATGGTGACCGAGCCGCTCAAAACGGGCTCGGGCGACGCGACGCCCCCGGATCTGACGGTCTACCCGCCGCAGCAGATGGGCAACCTGTTTCTCGTCTACGGGAAGACGGAGCCCGGCGCCATCGTGACCGTCAACGCCGAGCCGGCCGACCTCGAGCCCGACGGCTCGTTCAAGAAGACGATCACGATCGAGCGGGATGGTGCTACGGTCCTCGTCGTCAAGTCGGTGGACGCGGCGGGCAACGAGACGGTCCGTCGCGTGCGGGTGTTCGTCGAGTCGCTATGAAGCGAGGGTGTCGAGGGTCGGGGGTCGAGGGTCGAGCGGAGTGCCCGCCGACAAGCGACCCCCGTCGCGCGCCACTCTTCTAGGAGGTTTCGTTTGGCCTGGAAATCAATTTTTTCGATCTTCTCGAACGACCTGGCGATCGATCTCGGCACGGCGAACACGCTGGTGTTCGCTCGAGGCAAGGGGATCATCGTGCGGGAGCCGTCCATCGTGGCGGTGAACACGGTGACCAATCGCGTGGAAGCCGTCGGCACGGACGCCAAGGAGATGCTCGGGCGCACTCCCGGAAACATCGTGGCCATCCGCCCGATGAAGGACGGCGTCATCGCCGACTTCGAAGTGACCGAGAAGATGCTCGACCACTTCATCAAGAAGGCCCATGGCCGCTCGCTCTTCGTGCGGCCCCGGATCGTGATCTCGGTGCCGTCCGGCATCACACAGGTTGAAAAGCGCGCGGTGCAGGACTCGGCGCTGCGCGCCGGCGCGTCCGAGGTCTTCATCATCGAGCAGGCCATGGCGGCGGCGATCGGCGCCGGCCTGCCGATCACCGAGCCAACCGGCAACATGATCGTGGACATCGGCGGCGGCACGACGGACGTCGCCGTCATCTCGCTCGCGGGCATCGTCTACAGCCGGTCGGTCCGAACGGCGTCCAACGAGATGGACGAGGCGCTCATCCAGTACCTGAAGCGCAAGTACAACCTGCTCATCGGCGAGCGCACCGCCGAGCAGATCAAGATCGAGATCGGCTCCGCGCACCCGCTCGACGAGCCGCTCACGATGGAGGTCAAGGGGCGCGATCTCGTCGAGGGAGTTCCGAAGACGCTCGTGCTCTCCGACGAGGAAGTGCGGGAAGCGCTGTCGGAGGTCGTGGCGGCCATCGTCGAGACCGTGCGGGTTGCCCTCGAGCGCACTCCGCCCGAGCTCTCGGCCGACATCATGGACAAGGGCATCATCATCACCGGCGGAGGCTCGCTCCTGCGCAACCTCGACCGAAGGCTCTCGGAAGAGACGGGGCTTCCCATCTCCTACGCCGAGGACCCCTTGGCGTCGGTGGCGCTGGGCACGGGCGCGATGCTGACGGACATGGACCTGCTGCGAAAGATCAGCATCACGTGAGGAGGCCGGCAGACGGGAAACGGAAGACTGGAGACGGGCCCCACGCCTGAGCCTTCGTCGACCGCCGACCGTCCACCGTCCCCCGCACCATGAGACCCCAGAAGCCCCACGCCGAGATCGCTGCCGCCAATCCTCGCCGCGGAGGCGTCGTGCTCGTGATGGTCCTCGTCGCGTGCGTGCTGGTCCTCTCCGCGCAGGCGCAGGCCCGGGGCGGGCGAGGGACGGTCCTCCAGTCCTGGATCCTCTCCGCCTCCGCGCCCGTTGCGGCGGCCGTGGGCGCGCTGTCGCACGGGGCCTCGAACGCCGTCTCGTCGACGCTGGCACTCTTCGGCGCGCGCGAGGAAAACGAACGCCTGCGGCGCGACCTCGATGCACGCGAGCGCGAGCTCTTCCGCCTTCGCGCCGAAGCCCGGCAGGGCGCCGAGGGGCTCCGGATGCTCGGGGAGGGCGCGTCCCTGCCCGGCGTCATCGGCACCGTGCCCATCCTCCTGATCGAACGGCGGGCCGGTGTTCAGGGGGCACTGATCGGCGCCGGCTCGGCCGACGGCGTGGTGCCGGGCTCTCCGCTGGCGGTGCCGGCCGGCCTCGTGGGGCGAGTCGTCACGGTGGGCCGGGGCGTCTCGCGGGCGCAACTGCTGCTCGACACGTCCGCGGCGGCGGGGGCGCGCATCGCGCGAACGGGCGAGCTCGGCGTCGTTCGGGGCGACGGCCACGGGGCTCTGATCCTGAACAACATCGCGACGACGTCGTCCATCGCGAGGGGAGACCTCGTGGAGTCGGCCGGGATCGACGGCATCTATCCGAGGGGCGTGCCGATCGGCCGCGTCGAGTCGGTCTCCCGCGGCAGCAAGCTCTTTCTCGAGATCCGGGTCGCGCCGACGGCGGACTTCTCGCGCCTGACGGACGTCCTGCTCCTCGCGCCGTCGCTGGCGGTGAAGGAAAACGCGGAGCCGGGTCGGAGCGCGCCGCGATGAAGTTCGGCCGCATCGCCCTGCTGCTCGCCGCGGCGGTCGTCCTGGAGTTCTTCGTGGGCGGATCGCCCTACCGCGCGTTCCTGCCCGTCGACTGGTTCCTGCTCGCCACGGCGACGGTCGCCCGCAGCGGCGATTTCGTGCGCGCCGTGGCGACGGGCGCCGCGGCCGGGGCGCTCGAGGATGCCGTCTCCCAGCCGCTCATCGGCATGAACGCGTTCGCCAAGGCGATCATCGGCTACGCGCTCACGCTCGTGTCGGTGCGGGTCGTCTTCGGGGGCGCGCTCGCGGTCGGCGCCGCGCTCTTCGTCGCCTCGCTCGCCAACGAGGCGATCGTCGGGCTGCTCTCCGCCCTGCTCTCCCAGTCTCCCATCGTCCTCGTGACGCGCGGCGCCCTCTGGCGCGCCGTGGCGACCGGCGTGGCGGGGGGAGCGCTCGAGTCGGCCTGGAACTTTCCGTGGGGGGAGTGGTGGCAGAGGCGGCGGTTGCGGAGGCTGCGGTGAACGGGGCCGTGAGTCGTGCGCTCCCCGATGGCGCGGCATGCTGAGGATCCGCGAGGACCGCCAGGCGCTGGCGCGGCGGATCGAGGTCTCGCGCGTGGCCGTGGGACTGGTCCTTTCGCTGCTCGCGGTCGCCTACTGGACCATCCAGATCGTTCGCGGCGAGTACTACTTCTCGCTCTCGGAGAACAATCGCATCCGCGCCGTCAAGATCACGGCGCCGCGGGGTTACGTGCTCGACCGCAACGGCGCGACGCTCGTCGAGAACGAGCCGGCCTATACGCTGCACCTGTACCGGCGCGAGGCGAAGGACTTGAGCGCGTCGGTGGACTTCATCGTGGACCTGCTCGGATTGAGCCGGGAGCGGGTGACCTCGCGGGTCGAGCGCGGGCGCAAGGATCCGGAATTCGTCCCGATCCCCATCGCCGAGAATCTCGGGATCGAAGAGGTGGCGGCGGTCGAGGCGCGCGCGGCCGAGCACCCCGAGTTCGCGATCACGGTCTCGCAGCGGCGCCTCTACAAGCACGGCGGCTCGGCGGCCCACGCGCTTGGTTACCTGTCGGAGGCCACGCCCGAGCAGATCAAGAACGCGGGCACCGTCTACGGGGTCGGGGACTGGATCGGGCAGAAGGGAGTCGAGAGCGCCTATGAGCGGCTGCTCTCGGGGGCGAACGGGCAGCGGCGGGTCATCGTGGACTCCCACGGCCGCGAAGTTGCCGAGGAGGCGCGCCTGGAGGCGAGCCCCGGCCAGAATCTCTTCCTGACACTCGACCTGAAGCTCCAGGACATCGCCGAGGAGTACTTCCAGGGCAAGGTCGGATCCGTCGTCGCGCTCGACCCGAGGACCGGGGAAATCCTGACGCTGGTGTCGTCGCCCTCGTACGACCCGAACTGGTTCACGCGGCGCGTGACGTCGTTGGAGTGGAGCGGCCTGCTCGAGAATCCGGACCGGCCGCTGCAGAACCGGGCGATCCAGAACATGTACTCTCCGGGCTCGGTCATCAAACCATTTCTGGCTTACGGCGCGCTCGCGCGGAGCCTCGTTGACCCCGAGGCGCGGATCTTCTGTCCGGGCCACGCCACCTTCTACGGCCGCGAATTCCACTGCCACAAGAAGGGCGGGCATGGTTGGGTCAATCTTCGCGACGCGATCAAGATGTCCTGCGACGTCTACTTCTACAACCTTGGGCAAAGGCTCGGCGTGGACCGGATCTACGAAGTCCTTTCGTCGTTCGGCTTCGGCAAGACGACCGGGATCGACCTGTCCTTCGAGAAGGCGGGCCTCGTGCCCTCCGAGGAATGGGCGCGGACGCGCCGCCGCGCGCGCTGGTATCCAAGCGAGACGATCTCGGTCTCGATCGGGCAGGGGCCGCTGCTCGTCACGACGATGCAGGTGGCGCGGGCGCTCTCGGGCCTGGTCGAGGGCGGCCGCCTTCCGACGCCACACCTCTTTTACTCTTCGCAGGACCCGCGGACGGGATCGCAGCTGCGCTACAAGGCGGAGTTCGAGCAGGGCCCGACGCTGCCGCCCGAGAAGCTGGCGGTCGTCGAGGACGGCATGTGGGCCGTCGTCAACGAGGCGGGCGGCACGGCGTACGGCTCGCGCGTCGAAGGTGTGGAGATCGGCGGGAAGACCGGTACGGCGCAGGTCGTCGGCCGCGATGCGACGGCGCGGGCCGGCGCCGACAAGTCGAAGCTGCTGGACCACGCCTGGTTCGCGGGGTTCGGCCCTGTGAAGGACCCGCAGATGGTCGTGGTGGTCTTCGTCGAGAACGGCGGGCACGGCAATCTCGCGGCCGCGCCCCTGGCCAAGCTGCTGTTCCAGGCGCGTTTCGCCGTCGCGACGAAGGCGCCCATGGCACCGGCGGTGCGGGCCTCGGCGCCGAGCGCGCCCGGCCTCGCGCGTGCGGCGCACCGGGAGACTCGGTGATCGGCCGGGCGCTTCCAGGAGGGCGGCGGCTCGACCTCGTCGTGCTCGGCTGCTCGCTGGCGCTGGCCGCCCTCGGAGTGCTGTTCATCGCGTCCGCCACGGGGGGGACGCGGTTCGAGGGGTTGGCGGGGCGCCAGGCAATCCTCATTGCGATCGGCCTCGTGGCGATGGTCGCGGCCATCCTCTTCGACTACCGGGTGCTCTTGAAGTTCTCGTTCGCGATTTATTGTGCGAGCCTCCTGCCGCTCGTGTACTTGCTCGTGTTCGGCGAGCGGATCGCCAACGTCCGCTCGTGGATCCGCGTCGGCCCCCACTTCCAGTTCCAGCCGGCCGAGCTGGCGAAGATCGCGACGGCCTTGCTCGTGGCGTACCTCTTCGAGAACGAAGATGACGCGCGGCTCCACGCATCGACGGTCTTCAAGCTCGGCGCGATCGTCGGCATCCCGGCGTTCCTCGTGTTTCTCCAGCCCGACATGGGCCTGGTCATGACCTTTCTGCCGCTCGTGTTCGTGGGGCTCTTCTTCGGCGGGATGCCGGCGCGGGGCTGGGTCGCCATCGGCGTGGTCGTCGTGATGCTGGCGGGCGGCGGCTGGTTCCTCCTGAAGGACTACCAGAAGGCCCGGATCGGAACCTTCCTGAACCCGGACACCGACGTGCTGGGCTCGGGCTACCAGGTGCGCCAGTCCAAGATCGCGGTGGGTTCGGGCGGGTTCTCGGGCAAGGGCTTCCGCGGCGGCACGCAGAGTCAGTTGCGCTTTCTTCCCGTGCAGCACACGGACTTCATCATGGCCGTCATCGCCGAAGAGTGGGGATTCCTGGGGGTGATCCTCGTGCTCGGGCTCTTTGCCGGCCTCTTCCTGCGCGCGCTCAAGCTCGCGCAGACGGCACGCGACCGTGGGGGCGTTTTTCTGATTCTCGGGTTGACCGGCATGATGTTTTTCTCGGTCATGATCAACGCCTCGATGATGATCGGCCTCGCCCCGACGACCGGGATCCCCCTGCCCTTCGTCTCCTACGGAGGCTCCTCGGTCGCGACGACGTTTCTGGCGATCGGCCTGATCCTCGGCGTCGAGTACCGCAGGTTCGCCAACGCGTGAGAAAAGAGCTTCTCGTCAACGCGACCCCTCCCGAGACGCGCGTCGCGCTGACCGAGGACGGGCGGGCGGTGGAGGTGCTGCACGAGCGCCGCGGCCGGCAGGGCCTCGTCGGCAACGTGTTCCTCGGCCGCGTGCACCGCGTTCTGCCGGGCATGCAGGCCGCGTTCGTGTCCATCGGCCTCGATCGGGACGCGTTTCTCTACGTGGAGGACGCCTCTGCTCGCGCGGAGGACCTCGACTTCGGCGACGGCGGCCGAGCGCCCGGCGCCCCGGAGGGGGCGGCTGCCGACCGCCCGCGGATCGACGACCTCGTCAAGGAAGGCCAGGAGATCGTCGTCCAGGTGACGAAGGATCCCCTCGGCGGCAAGGGGCCGCGGGTCACGGCAGCAATCTCGCTGGCGGGCCGCACGCTCGTCTACCTTCCGGGGTCTCGGGAAGTCGGTGTCTCGCGCCGGGTGTCCGATGAGGCCGAGCGCGACCGCCTGCGGCTGATCCTCGAGGGATTCGGGGGCGAGGGCGGCTTCATCGCGCGCACGGCGGCGCACGGCAAGGGGGCGGATGAGCTCGCGGCGGATCGCCGGTACCTGGCGGACCTGGCCGCGCGCATCGTGCGCCGGCGCGAGAGCTCGTCGCCGCCGGCGCTGATCCACCGGGAGGTGGACCTGGCGCTGCGGGCCGTGCGGGACCTCGCCGGCGACGACTGCGCGGCGATCCGCGTGGACGACGAGGCGACGCACGACCGCCTCCGGGAGTTTCTCGACGCCGTCGCGCCCGCGCTGGCGCGGCGCCTCGAGCTCCACCACGGGCCCGAGCCGCTCTTCGAAGCGTTCGGCATCGAGGCCGAGATCGAAAACGCTTTGAAGAGCCGCGTGAGCCTTGCCTCGGGCGGATCACTCGTGATTCACCAGACCGAGGCCCTCGTCGCGATCGACGTGAACACCGGGCGGTTCGTCGGAAAGGAAGGCCTCGAGGACACGGTCTTTGCGACGAACCTCGAGGCGGTGCCGGAGGTGGCCCGCCAAATCCGCCTGCGCGACCTCGGGGGCCTGCTCGTTGTGGACTTCATCGACATGGAGGATCCTGAGCACCGGACGAAACTGTTCGAGCGGTTCGAGGCGGAGCTCGCCCGCGACCGGGCCCGCACGCGCGTGCTGCCGATCTCGGAGTTCGGGCTGATCGAGATCACCCGCCAGCGCTCGCGCGGAAACCTCGAACGGGTGCTGACCCGGGCCTGCCCGGTCTGTTCGGGCAGCGGGCGCGTGAAGACGGACATGACGGTGGCGCTCGATTTGCGGCGGGCGCTCCTGTTGCCGCCGAATCTCTTCTCGGCGGGAGAGACCGTGCGGGTGCGCGTGCGGCCTGCCGTTGCACAGCTCGTGGCCGAGGACGACCCGACTCTGCTCGCCGACGCAGAGGACGCGCTCGGAGTGCGTCTCGTGCTCGTTCCGGATGACGGCGTCGGCGCCGCCGGCTTCGAGATCCTGAGCGACTAAGTCCTTACCCGTCAAAGATCTCGATCCGGAAATAATCCCGTCAGGCCCCCCGTTGTTAGGGCCAGCACGCGATACCTTCCTTCCCGGCCCCGACATAAAATAAGTCGGGGCCGCCTTTTTTTTGGGCTTTCGGCCGCGGGCGTTCGCTTCGCGAACGGCGGCCGAGAGTCTCTGCTACCAAAGCCCTTAAGTACGACTCCTGCCAATCAGCCGTGAACCGCTCTTTGCTCCCATCGCGCCCGTGGCCCCACGGCGCCCGTAACGCCATCCCATACCCTTTTTCAGCAACCTGCTATTTCCTGATTGCCGCGAAGAGCTCGAGCGCCACCGCCTTCTCGCGGGCATGGTCCACGATGGGGGATGGATAGTCGGCTCCGACGCGGCAGCCTGAAGCCTTCTGCTCCTCGGGGGTCATCGTCCAGGGTTCGTGGACCTTTTCCGGCGGCACGCGGGAGAGCTCAGGAACGAAGCGGCGGATGTAGACGCCCTCCGGATCGAACTTGCGCGACTGCAAGACGGGATTGAAGACGCGAAAATAGGGCGCGGCATCCGTGCCGCAGCCCGCGGCCCACTGCCAGCCGCCGTTGTTGTTGGCGAGGTCGGCGTCGGCGAGCTCGTGCTCGAACCAGCGTTCGCCCTCCCGCCAGTGGATGTGCAGGTCCTTGGTCAGGAACGAGGCCGCGACCATGCGCGCGCGGTTGTGCATCCAGTGCGTGGTCGCGAGCTGCCGCATCGCGGCGTCGACGAGCGGAAAACCCGTGCGGCCGCGCTTCCAGGCGTCGAGGCCGGCCGGATCGTCCTTCCACTCCAGGCGGTCGAACTCGGGGCGGAAGCTCTCGGTCGCGACGCGGGGAAAGTGGAACAGCACGTGGTGGTAGAACTCGCGCCAGGCCAGCTCGAGGACGTACCTACGGATGTGCTCGCGCTGCGCGGGCGGCGCGTCCCGACCGGCGTCCTCTGCCGCGGCGCGAATCGTGCGCGCCGAGATCGTGCCGAAGTGCAGGTGCGGCGACAGGCGCGACGTCCCGGCGCGGTCGGGCCGGTTGCGGTCCTCGGCGTAGTGCGCGGCGGCCGTTGCGAAGAAGCCCGCGAGCAGCGCCCGCGCCGCGGTTTCTCCACCCCGCCGTGACGCCGGGTCCGGCCCGAGACGGCGCCACGCGCCAACCTTCGCGAGCGGGACGCTCGGGAGCTCGGGGGTCGCGAGCGCCGCCGGCACTGGCCATGGATCGCGCTTCTCGGCCGCCATCCACTTCTTCGAGAACGGCGTGTACACGGTGTAGGGATCGCCCGCGTCCGTGGCGACGGCGTCGGGCGCAACGAGGAGCTCGTCGTCGAAGATCCGGAACTTGCCGCCGGCGGCTTCGACCGCTGCGGCCGCCTCGCGGTCGCGCTCTTCCGGGTACGGACCGATCTCGGCGTTGGCGTAAACGGCATCGGCGCCCGTCTCTGTGAGCAGCGCCGGCAGCGCCCGCGCCGCGGGGCCCGGCCGCACGATCAGACGGCCGCCGTGGCGGAGCAGCGCGCGCTCGAGCTCTTCGAGGCTCTCTCGCAGGAACCGAAATCGCGCGGGGCCCACGTGCGGGTCCCGTGCGTAGTGGTCGTCGAGAACGAAGACGGGCACGACCCGGTCGGCGTCGCGCGCCGCGTGGGCGAGAGCGGTGTTGTCGGCGACGCGCAGGTCGCGCCGGAACCAGTGGAGGATCGTCAACCGTTGAGCCGCACGATGTTCCAGTTGAGAAGGCCCGCGAACGCGACCCACGCGGCGTATGGCGACAGCATCCACGCGGCGGCGGGCGACGTGCGCGACGCGAGGAGAACGAGGCCGATGCACGTCAGCTCGAGGACTGCGATTTCGACCAACGCTGTCCCCGGGCGTCGCACAGCGAAGAAGAAGTAACACCACAGGGCGTTCAGGACGAGGTTCACGACGAGCAGCGCGACGTAGCCGCCGGGCGGGGCTGGAGACCGCGCCCACATGATGGCGCTCGCGATCGCGATGAGGACGTAGAGCACCGTCCAGACGGCGCCGATGGCCGAGCCCGGCGGCGTCCAGGAAGGCTTCGCGAGGCCGTCGTACCAGGGCCCGATCCCCATGGCCGTGAAACGTCCGCCCATCAGCGCCGCAGCCAGGACGAGCGCGCCGCAAATGATGAGGCCCCCGAACGAGCGGCTCATTCCCCTCGCCTCGCCGCGGTCGCGGTGCGGGCGCCGAAGATCTGCTCGATGGCCTTGCGGCGGTACTCGAAGATCTCCTCGAGCTCGGCGCGCACGCGGATCCGGTGCGCGATCCGACCGAGCACACCGAACGGAAGTTCGTAGTCCACGTGGTCCTCCATGATCACGGAGGATCCTCGCCGCGAGAAGCGGTGCGTGTGGAGCCAGGTCCGGTAGGGCCCCTTTTCCTGCATGTCCTGGAACTCGGAGGTCGGTCGCCAGCGCGTGATGCGCGTAACCCACCGCAGCGTGAAGAGGCCCCAGCGGATCCGGTACTCGATCCGGCTGCCCTCGCCGAGCGCGGCGGGGGAAGGCCCGTGGATGCGGAAGCAGAGCCAGGAGGGCGTGATCCGGGCGAGGTTGCCCGGGTTCGAGAAGAAGGCGAAAATTTCTTCGACGGGCGCCTCGATCTGCTGCGTCTGGTCCAGCGAATACATGGCCGGGAGCCTAACGGATCCGCCCCAAAGTTCGCCCGGTTGTCGAGGAACAGGGTTACGGCAGGGGTTGCAAACCGAAGAGGGGCAGCGTGACGACGCTGTGCAGGCCCGGCGTCGCGCGGACGATGAAGGGCACCGCGTTGACCACCGTCCCGACGGTCGCGCGGTCGCCGTGGAATCCGCCGGCGACCGTCACGTGCAGGGGAGGATCGCCCTCGATGTCGATGTGGTCGGCCGGCGAAGCGGCGCCCACGGCCATCGTCAGGTCGAGCGAGACCAGCACGTTGTCTCCCGCCTGCACGAGCGCGATCTGGTGGAGCCCGAGGACTTGCCCGACTGCCACGCCATCGGTTTCTTTCTGCGCGATGACCGGCTCGATCGTCTCGGTGATCTCGTCGATCGGCAGGCCCAGCCCGAAAGCGATGATGGCCGCCGATTCCGAGAGCCCGACGTGGCCAAGCTTCTTTGCGGCCACGCCCGCGGCGAAGTCCGCGGGCGTCATGCCGGCACCGACCTTGGCCCGCAACGGCCCGCGGCGCTTGGCCGCGTCGACGACGCGCGTGACCTTCACCGAGTCGACCCTCACGCAGGCCGACGCCACGGCGAGGACGAGCCGATCCATGACGAGCCCCGGGTTGACTCCCGTCCCGAGAACGGCGACGCCCTTTTCCTTCGCCTTGCGGTCGATCTGGCGCGCCATCGGCATGTGGCGCAGCTCGGGATAGGAGAGCTCCTCGCAGGTCGAGACGACGTGGAACCCCGCGGCGATCGCTTCTTCGATCTGCGGCAGGACCGCGTGGAGGCGGGACCCGGTGCAGAGCAGGACCACGTCCGCCTTTCCGCGCGAGCCAGAAGTCTCGGCGTACAGCGCGGCCGCGCTCGGGCGGATCGCGACGTTCGGGAAGGCTCCGTCGAGCAGGGCCGAAAGGGGCTTGCCCGCCTTGTCGGCAGCGGGGTCGGCGGCTCCGAGCAGCTCGATGTTCGGGCGCCCGGCGAGGGCTTTCCCGACCTCGACGCCGATGGGACCGAGGCCGATCAGGACGGCGCGGGCTTTGTGGGTGTTCATTTGCGCCGGGATTCTAGCGGAATCGCGGGTCGTTCGAGGGGCCGGAATCGAACGGCCAGCCGGCTGGTTAGGAGGGGGCATGGACAGAAAACTCTCGGCGGCCGTGCTCATTTCGTGCCTGCTCGCGGCGTCGTGCGCCACGAGCACTGGCAAGGACTCGGGGCTCGGGACGCGCACCCTCGAGTGCGTGATCGAGGAAAAGGGCCAGGAGAACCCCTCGAGCGCGTCGGGCTATCGGACCGGCGGCAACTACTACATGGTCTTCGAGGCCCGGGAGGGCCAGGCGACGTCGCGCTACCGCCTTGAAGTGACGCGTCCGCAGTGGCAGCGCTTCCAGCAAGGGCAGCGCGTCAAGATCACGCTCAACAACAACATCCTGGTCGACATTCGGGCGAACGAGAACGAGTAACAGCGGGTCGCGAGGCTTGGCGGCCAGCCGCCACACTGTGGCTCATTGGCTCCATTGTCGCCGATCGCGCCAAATACGCTGCAGGCTCGACCCGTCGGCTCGCTTCCGATAGTCTCCGCGCCATGAAATTGAGCCGTTGTCGCCCGCTCGTGGCGCTCGCTGTCTCTCTTCTGGCAGCTGTCGGGCCGCTTTCTGCCGCTCCGAGCGAGGGGCCCCCGCCCGATTCACCCCCGCCCGCGCGCCCGAAGATCGGCCTTGCGCTCGGCGGCGGCGGCGCGCGCGGCATGGCGCACATCGGCGTCATCCGCGCCCTCGAGGAATTGCACATTCCGATCGACTACATCACCGGGACGAGCATGGGCTCGATCATCGGCGGCCTCTACGCCTGCGGCTACACGCCCGACGAGATGGAGAAGCTCATCAAGTCCATCCAGTGGGCCACGCTCTTCCAGGACGCGCCGGACCGGCAGCAACAGTCTTTCCGCCAGAAGGAGGACGACTTCGAGCACCTGATCCCGCTGGAGTTCGGCCTCAAGAAAGGCCGCGTCGTTCTGCCGCCGGGCCTGGTTGCCGGCAGCAAGCTCGGCTTCGTCCTGCAGAACGCGACGCTGCCGTGCGCCGGGGTTTCGAACTTCGACAAGCTGCGTATTCCGTTCCGGGCCGTGGCCACGGACATCCAGACCGGCCTGCCCTACGTCATGTCGAAGGGCGGCCTCGCGCGCGTCATCCGCGCGAGCATGGCGATTCCGGCCATTTTTACGCCGGTCGACATCGACGGGCACATGCTCGTCGACGGGGGCGAGTCTCAAAACCTGCCGGTGCAGGCGGTCCAGGCGATGGGGGCCGACATCGTGATCGCGGTCAACGTGGGCGAGTCGGGGGCGGAGCTCGCAGCCAAGCCGGAGAACGTGGGCGCCATGATCGGGCGGCTGATCGACCTCCCGCTCCAGCAGAACACCCAGGCCTCGGCAAAGCTCGCCAACCTCGTCATCACGCCGGATCTCAAGGGGTACACGTCCGGCGATTTCGTCAAGGGCACCGAGATGATCCCGCTCGGGTTCAATGCCGCGATGGCGGACAAGGCGAAGCTCGAGGGCTGGTCGGAGCCCGCGAGCGTCTACAGCACATGGAAGAGCGGCCACGATCTGACGTTCCCGCCGCTGCCGGTGATCGACGCGATCGAGATCGCTCCGGTGGCGGGCATCGACCCGCGGCGGATCGAGTACGTCGTCCACACGAAGCCCGGCAAGGTCCTCGACACGAAGGTGCTGGGCCAGGACTTGAAGCGCATCTACGCGATCGGGGCCTTCGAGATCGTGAGCTACGAGATCCTCGACGACGGCGACCGCCGGATCCTGAAGATCACCCCGACGCTCAAGTCGTGGGGCCCGACGTACCTCAAGGTCGGGCTCTTTCTCGGGACGGACTTCCAGCTCACCACGCAGTTCGGCGTGACCGCCGAAGTCGATGCGACGGAGATGAACTCGCTCGGCGGAGAGTGGAAGACGATCGCGACCATCGGCAGCCCTCTGGATATCAAGACCCGGTATTTTCAGCCGCTCACGTACCGGAGCCGTCTCTTCCTCTCGCCCTACGCGGGCTGGCGACAGCAGAACGCCCAGGTGTACGACGAGAACGAGGTCGCGGTCGGGACCTACCAGGTCTCCCGCGGTGCGGCCGGCATGGACGTCGGCTACGATTTCGGGACGTGGGGCGAGTTGCGCGTCGGCTACGTGGCCGCCTTCGGCAAGGGGCGGCGCAAGGTCGGCGACCCCGGCTTTCCGGACGTGGACTGGAACGAGGGCGGGCTCAACGCGGGCATGGAGGTCGACCAGCTCGACAACGTCAACCTGCCGCACAAGGGCTACGCCTCGCTCGTCGAGTTCCTGGCCGATCGCAAAGGCCTCGGGGGCTCGGAGTCGTTCAACCGTCTCCAGGCGGGAGCCATCGGCGTCCAGACGATCGGCCGGTGGACCGGCCTGGCCAAGTTCGAGGGAGGCAGCGGGCTCGGTACGAATGTTCCCTTCTACGACCAGTTCAGGCTGGGCGGCCTCTTCCGGTTGTCGGGCCGCCCGATCGATCAGCTGAGCGGCAATACGTACGCCCTCGGCGCGCTGTTGCTCTATTACCGGCTCTCCGACACCGGAGGCCTCGTCGTCAAGAACCTCTCGGTCGGCGTCTCGGCAGAGGCCGGAAACACCTGGGGGTACCAGGCCCCGGTGACCCTCTCGAGCCTGAAGGGTGCGGGAAGCATCTACATCATCGCCGACACGCTCATCGGGCCGTTCTTCGTGGGGTACGGCAGGTCGGGGAGCAAGAACAACTCGGCCTACCTGTATTTGAACCGCGCTTTTTAGACGGGGTCAGGTCTCTCAAAGTGTGACTTTGAACTGCCGGGGCTCCAGTACGGGATCCCTCGCTGCGCTCGGGATGGCAGGCCTCGAACTCGCGGCTCGAGTCAGAGTCGGTTCAAACCGTCGAGCCCTGCCACTTTATAGGCTTCGGCCATCGTCGGATAGTTGAAGACGGTGTCGCGGAAGTAGTCGATCGTGCCGCCGAACGAGATCACCGCCTGGCCGATGTGGATGATCTCGGTGGCGCGTTCGCCGAAGATGTGGACGCCGAGGAGCTTTCGGGTGTTGCGGTCGAAGAGGATCTTGAGCATTCCCGTATCCACGCCGAGCATCTGGCCCTTCGCGAGCTCTTCGAACTTGGATACGCCGATCTCGTAGGGCACCTTTTCGGTCGTCAGCTCCTGCTCGGTCTTTCCGACGATCGAGATCTCGGGGATCGTGTAGATGCCGTAGGGGACCGCCGACCGGGCCTCGCAGTACGTGCCGAACATGTGGCAGCTCGCCAGGCGTCCCTGCTCCATCGAGGTCGAGGCGAGCGCGGGGAAGCCGATGACGTCACCGGCGGCGTAGATGTGCGGGGCGGACGTCTGGAAGAACCCGTTGACGGCGATCTTGCCGCGGGCGTCGGCTTCGATCCCGGCCGCGCCGAGGTTCAGGAGGTCGCCGTTGGCGCACCGGCCGACCGTGTAGAGGAGGGTGTCGGGGCTTTCTGCCCGCGCAGGATCATCTCGCCCGAGATGTCGACGCCGACCGCCGAGGCCACGCCCTCGGAGAGGGGCCGGAGCAGACGCCCGATGCCGCAGCCGATCTCGAGTGTCGAGGCCCCCGCATCGATCTCGAGATCGCGGAGGATGTAGTTCTCGAGGTCCTCCACTCCCGAGCGCCAGAACGTCTCCTCGGAGCCGCCGTGACCGCAGTCGATGTAGTGGCGGGCGTCCTTGCGTGCGCGCAGGTCCCAGTCCTGCTGCATGCGCCGCGATGGGAGAAGCCTTCCCAGGATCGAGCGCGCGTACAGGACCGCCATGGTGGGATCTTACAGGGCGGGCTTCTCGTTCGCCTCCAGCCAGTGGGACTGCCCCGTCTGCACGAAGAAGAGCCCGGCCCGCGTCGGGCGACCCGTGAGCCGCTGCCAGTAGCGCCGATAGATCGCGATCTGGGGTGTGTAGAACGCGACCAGGCTTTCGAGGTTGTCGCCCACCGTGTCGGACTTGTAATCGACCAGCGTCCAGGCCCCGGCCTCCTCGAAAACGAGGTCGATGGCGCCCTGCAGGAGTGTCTCGGCCGGACCCTCCGCGAGGCCGAGCTCCTCGCGGCGGACCAACAGCGCGAACGGCACCTCCACGAGGCGCCGGGGCGCGGCCACCGCGCGCTTCCAGAGCTCCGATGCGCGCACGCCCTCGACCGTGCGCACGATCTCATCGATGTCGCCGTCGTCGTCGCCGGCCGAGCGCTCTTCCTCGGCGAGCAGGTTCGCGGCGTAGGCGCGCACGTCGAGCTTTCCGTCCCGCATCAGGGCCTCGAGCAGGCGATGCAGGACGCGGCCCCAGGACATGCCGCGTCCGGTCCGCTCCCAGGCGGGGCGGGGACCGGTGTGGGCGACGTGCGTGACGGTGCTGACGGAGTAGCTGGCGCGCGAGGACGCCGCCTGCCGCTCGAGGCGCCTCTGCCGGAACGCCGTCGCCTCGGCCGGAAGCTCGCGCAAAGGAGGAGGCGGGGCAGCGGCGGCGGGAGGCGCAGACTCGGGAAGGTCGTCTTGGATGTAGGCGTCGAAGGCGCTCCACGGGCCCTTCGGCTTTCCCTTGCCCTGCCTCCACGTGCTCACGATCAGCATTTCGCGCGCCCGGGTCGCGGCGACGTACAGCAGCCGCTTCTTCTCCGCTTCCTCGAAGCGCTTCTCGCGCTCGGCCATGTCGTCCCATCCGACCGGCCGCGCGATCTGGATGACGCTGAAGCCTTCGGTTTCGCGGACCACGAGCCAGTGTCCGCGCGCCGCGCGGCCGCTGCGGTCGATCCAGGAGCGAGGCGGCTTGGGCCGGTCGGCGCGCGGATCGGCGAGGAAGACGATCGGGGCTTCGAGCCCCTTGGCTCCGTGGACCGTCAACAGACGCACCGCGTCGCGGCGCCCGGGCTCGGCGCTCATCTCCTCGATATAGCCGGCGTGGGTCATGCGCGTCAGCTCCCGCACGACGGCCGGGAAGTCGAATCCCTCGGCGGAGAGCGTGCGCGCCGCGGCCAGCGCCTTCAACAGGTTGCCGGCGCGGCTGTCGCCGAGCTCGCGGGCGGCTCCGGCGGCGATTGAGCCGAGCGCTGCGCAAACGCGCGCGATGGCGGCGCCGGGCGGGAGGCCGGCCGCGAACGCTTCGCCTTCCAGCATGAGCTCGCACGCGCGCGCGATGCGCGGGTCCGCCGCGGCGGGCAAGACGGACCGGAACGAAAAGCGGCCGCCGGCCGCGAAGTGCCGGTACAGCGCTTCGTCGTCGATGCCGAAGAGCGGGCCCCGCAGCGCCGCGACGAACGGTACGGGATCGTCGGGATCGGAGATTGCGGCGAGGACGGAGAGCAGGGCCTGGAGTTCCTCGGAATCTTCGAAAGCGCCGCCACCGGCGAGCTCGTACGGCAGGCCGCGCGCCTCGAGCTCGCGGGCGTAGGTCGACATGTACCAGCGCGTGCGCAAGAGCACGAGGAAGTCCCCGGGCCGCCGCCGCCCGCTGCCGACCTCGGCCTCGATCGCGCGGGCAATGCGCTGCGAGTCCTGCTCGACGACCGGCTCCGAGGCCCCGGTCGAGGTGCGCGTCTCGAGACGAAAGACGGGCGGGCCTCCCGGTTCGCGGTGCGCTTCGAGCCCCGCATAGGCCGCCTGTTCGCGCGACGCCTCGGCGGGGAACTCCGCGCGAAAGACCGTGTTCACCCAGTCGCAGAGACGGCCTGTCGCTCGAAAGTTCGTCGTCAGGGCGAGCACTCGGCCGCTTTTCTCGATGCGGTCGCGCACCAGGCCATAGGTCTCGATGTCGGCGCGCCGGAAGCGATAGATCGATTGCTTCGGATCCCCCACGACGAAGAGCGCGCCCGGCAGGGGCGTCAGCTTTCGCCAGTCCGCGCCCTCGGTGTCGCTCCCGGTCAGGTAGAGGAGGATCTCCGCCTGGATCGGATCGGTGTCCTGGAACTCGTCGACGAGGATCGGCAGGAAGCGCTGCTGGAAGGCGCGCCGCACAGCAGGGTTGCCGCGCAGCAGATCGCGGGCATGGAGCAGGAGGTCCTGGAAGTTCAGCCGCCCGTTGCGCCGGCGCCACGCCGCGTAGTCGCGCACGGCGGGCGCGACGATTGCGATCAGGATCGGGTGCAGGTACTCCCTCCAGGCAAGAATCGAAGGGGCGAGGACGTCGCGAACCAACGTCTCGAACTGGCCGCGCAAGCGGCCCGCGTCCTTCGCGTCGTCCTCGGCGCGCTCGAGGACTTCCGCGACGCGCACGAAGCTCGCGGGCTCGGCCGCGGAGACGAACGCGGAAAGTCTGAGCGCCCGACGCACGGCCTCCTGGTAGGCGTTCCAGCCCTCGGTTGGAGGTTCCCCGGGCAACTCGGTCGCGGCGCGTTCGAGGTAATCCGCGACGGCTCGGCCTCCGGCAGAAAAGTCCGGAGGCGGCGTTTCCTGCTCGAGCGCCGGCTCCACGTCCTCGTTCTCCGACAGCGTCTCGAAAGTCTGGCGCAGCTCCTCGAGCTTCACGCCGAGCGCGGACAGGCGTGCCAGGATCGGACTGTCCTCGGAGAAGAGCCGCTCCGTGTAGCGGTCCCAGGCCTCCTGACGGGCGACCGTGTCTTCGGGTTGGTCCATCTCGGCGAAGCCGGGGTCGACACCGGCCTCGACCGGCCGCTCCCGCAGCAGGCGCGCGCAGAAGGCGTGGATTGTCCCGACGAACGCGGCGTCCAGGCGCGCCAGCGCTTCTTCGAGCCGCGGCCGCTCCTCGGGGCCCGCGTCGCGCGCGGCCTGTTCGAGGCGGGTCTGGAACCTCTGCGAGAGCTCGGCCGCGGCCTTGATCGTGAACGTCACGGCTGAGATGCGCTCGACGGGTGCGGCCCCCGTGCGCACGAGGCCGACCATGCGCTGGACCAGGCTTTCCGTCTTCCCGGTGCCGGCGGCAGCCTCCACGAGGATCGTGGTGCCGAGATCGGCGGCGATCGCGTCGCGCGCGGCCTGGTCGGGCAGCGGCGGAGCAGTCTCAGTCCGACTCATGGATCTCCCGGAAGGCCTGGAGCACGGGCAGGCGTGTGGCGGCGAGCTTCGCCTTCGCGCGGAGGCGAGCGACTTTCTCACCTCCGCAGACGGCTTCGTAGTCGCAGAACTTGCAGTCCTCCTTCTCCACCGCGTGCGGAAAAGCGCCCGCGCGAAGCAGGTCGAGCAGGCGGCGCGTGACTTCGCGCGTGCGCGGAGGGTCGAGCACGATCGGCAAGCGCTGGCCTTCGCCCTTCTTGCCCGGAAAGAAGTAGCCCGAGCGCGACACTTCCGCGGGAAAACCCGAGCGAGCGAGCAGTTGCTCGAGGGCCATCGCGTAGAGCGCGTGCTGGATCTGGCGTCCGCCGTGGATGCCGCGCTCCGCCTTGTAGCGGTAAGCGCTTCCCGTCTTGTAGTCCCAGACATGGAACGTGCCGTCCGGCGCCTCGTCCACGCGGTCGATCGAGCCGCGAAGCAGAAAGGACTCTCCGGCTCCGACGGCGATTGGGACGGGGTCGGGGCTGGCGATTGAGGAGCGGGACTCTGCCCGCGGCAGCCCGAACGCCACTTCGAAGTAGCGCGGCTCCACCGCCTTGCAGTGCTCCTCCTCGAGTCGCAGGAACGTGCGGCTGGCCAGCAGGATCTCCTGGCGCCGTTCTTCGAAGGCGAGCTCGCTCGCCGGCGGGATCTTCTCGCGCCAGGCACCGATCGCCGCCTCGGCGAGCTCCTCGATCCTCCTGGCATGGCGCGCCGCGTCGGGCTTTTGCCCGGAGGCGGTGATCTCTTCGAAGAAGACGCGGAAGACTTCGTGCAGCAGCGAGCCGGCCTTCATCGGGTCGAGCCACCGGGTGGTATCGCGCTCGACTTGCTCCGGCGCTTCGACCCGGAGCACGTGCTTCAGGAAATACCGAAAGGGGCACTGCGCCAGGGTTTCCATGCGCGAGGCCGACTGCGGCTGGCCGGAGATCCGTGGATCGAGCTCGGGGGTGCCCGATTCGACGAAGCCGTCCCAGATCGTGAACGCGTCCGAGTCCCGCGCGGTTTCCGCGCGGTGGCCGTCGGCCAGGTGCGGATAGAAAGCCCGGACGATCGGACCTGCAGCGCCAGCGGTCGCGGAGAGGCCCGCGTCTCGCAGGCGCGACAACCACCATTCGGTGTCGTCGAGCGCGGCATCCGTGCCGGGCGCGAAACCGGCCGGGACGGGGAGGGCGGCGAGCAGCGCGGTGTAGTCCGCGTCGGTCGAGCCGGCCGCGCGATACAGGTCGAGGAAGAACGGCGACGGAAACTGCTCGCTCTGCTGGTCGAGGCTGCGCAGCTTCCAGCTCGAATACGAAGCGGTCAAAGCGCCGGTCAGACGCGACACGCAGGCCCGCAATGCCAGCGCGGCGTCGCGCGGGCGGTCGCGGTGCAGGGCGAGCGCGGCAGGAGCGAGGATGCGGTTGATCGCCCGGCGCTCGTCGTCCAGAAGCACCGGGTCTTCGAGGTCGTCGCCGGGGTGGCGCGCCTCATCCAACCCGAGCAGGTACGTTTCCTGGCGCCCGGAGAATCCGCCGGAGCGGTAGTCGGCGACGTGGACGCGCCCGGGGCGCGGGCGATCGGCGGCGACCGAGAGCGTGCGGACCGCGTCGGCGAGGCGCTCTGCGGCTTGTGCGGGGGCGAGCCGGCTCGAGGACAGGATCTCGAGCTCCGCGAGCAGCTTTTCGAGCGCCGCGAGCGCCATGCCGTCGAGCTCGTCGCCGACTCGGGCAAACTCGGCGACGAAGCTCCGGCATCCGCGGGCGAGCGGGCGCAGGTCGCACTGCTCGCGCGTCGCCTCGGAGGCAAGCTCGAGAGCGCGCGCGGCGAAGTCCCGTGCCCGCCGCGCCGCCGCGATGCGGCGTGCCCGACGATCGTCGCGGGCGGCGAGCTCCTCTTGGCCGGCATCCTGCCGCGCGCCGGGGTCGTCCGCTTTTTCGAGCTCGGCGATGAGGCGGTCGAGGCACGCGCGGTGGCGCCGGGCGCCCCAGCCGATGCGCGCGTCGCGAAAGGCGCGCGCGGCGGCGCGTGTTCCGGG
>JANMBR010000173.1:0-14066 GCA_031360505.1 Acidobacteriota bacterium | reverse complement strand
AAGCCGCCTTCCCGGGCGGATCAGGAGGTTCCATGGGCAAGGTCAACCTTTCGCGGGTGATCCTCGGTGGCGTTCTCGCTGGTCTCGTCATCAACTTTTCCGAATACCTCATGCACGACGTCGTTCTGAAGGCCCAGTTCGAGGAAGGCATGAAGGCGCTCGGAAAGGCTTTCCCGGCGGGCGGCACCGTCATGACGATCTGGATCCTCTGGGGATTCGCCACGGGCATCGCCGCAGTCTGGCTCTATGCGGCCATACGACCGCGTTACGGCGCCGGGGCCGGCACCGCCGCGCGCGCCGGAGTCGCGGTGTGGTTCTTCACGTGGCTGCTCTCGATGGTCGCCATGCAGAACATGGGAGTCTTCCCGATCGCCGCCGTCCCGTTCGTCTGGACGCTCGTCGAATGCATCGTGGCGACCGTCGCCGGGGCGTGGCTCTACCAGGAGGCCGGGGCGTGAGGCGACAGATTCAGCCGAGCGCCTGAGCCAGGTCCTCGATCAGGTCGTCGGCGTGCTCGAGCCCGATCGACGCGCGCAGCAGATTCTGCGGCGTCGTCGAGCCCGCGCCCTCGCTCGATGCGCGGTGCTCGATCAGACTCTCGCTGCCGCCGAGGCTCGTCGCGTTGACGAAGAGTTTGACGCGCGAGGCCGCGCGGACGGCGGCGTCCCGACCGCCGCGCACGCGCAGGGACAGCATCCCGCCAAAGCCGGACATCTGGCGCTTCGCGATCGCATGCCCCGGATGGGACTCCAGGCCCGGGTAATGAACCGTTTCGACGGCCGGGTGCTTTTCGAGAAAGTGCGCGACGGCGAGCGCATTTGCGCAGTGCCGATCGATCCTGGGGGAAAGTGAGCGCAGGCCCCGCAGCACGAGCCAGGAGTTGAAGGGCGAAGCCACGGCTCCGAGGATCTTGCGGATGTGCTCGACCTGAGCGGACAACTCCCCGGCTTCCTTGAAAATGAGCGCGCCCCCCTGCGCATCGCTGTGTCCGCCGAGATACTTCGTCGTCGAGTGGAGGACCGCGTCCGCGCCGAGCCCGAGAGGCAGCTGCAGGGCCGGCGTCGCAAACGTGCCGTCCACGACGAGCAGCGCCCCGGCTCCCCGCGCGATCGCGGAGAGCGCCGCGACGTCCACGATCTGCATCAGCGGATTCGACGGCGTCTCGGCCCAGATCACGCGCGTCGTCGGCCGCAGCGCTGCGCGGACCTTGCCGAGGTCCGTCATGTCGACCGCGGTCGCCTCCATGCCCCACCGCGGCAGGAACTCGCGAGCCATCGCGCGCACGCCGTAGTACGCGTCCTCCTGGTACACGACGTGCGACCCGGCGGGCTGCGCCTGAAGATACGCGGCCGCCGCCGCGAGCCCCGACCCGAAAACGAGCGCCGCCCCGCCCCCCTCCACCGACGCGAGCGCCTCTTCGAGCCGGGACTGCGTCGGGTTGCCCTCGCGGATGTACATGTACCCGAGCGGCACCTCGGCAGCCGGGCCGTGCTCGTAGGTCGTCGACAGGTGGATCGGCGGGGCGACGGCGCCGGTCGCCGGGTCGGGTTTCGCGCCCGCGTGGACAGCGCGCGTTTCGAACTTCATCGAGGATCCCATCGTCATCTCCTGGTCATGGGGCTCGGTTGAGACCCAGAAAAAGCGAGAGACCCGAGTCGATCGCCTCGAGCTCTTCGGAAGTGACGTGCCCGAAAGCCCGCGTCACTCGTCGCTTGTCGATCGAACGAACCTGGTCGACGAGGGCGACCGACGACTTCACCAGACCGCTCCGGCCCGGCTCGAGCGGCGGGTAAAGCGCGCCCTGGCCGGACACCCCGCTGATCGGCACGACCCCGAGCAGCGGATATCGCTGTTCGGATGTGACGTCGGGGTCGCTCACGACGACGCAAGGCCGCGCTCCCCGCTGCTCGCGGCCCACCGTCGGGTCGAGCCCGACGAGCACGACCGAGCCCCGCTCGAGTCTCACTTTCCGGCCTCGATCCAGCCGTGCTCGGCGTCCCAGCGAATCGCCCTTCCGCCGCCCGGATCCACGAGGTCTTCTGCTTCGGGCCGCGAAGCTCCTCCTGCCCAATCCTCGAAGCCCGCGTCGGCGAGCTCACTCGTCTCGGCGTGCGGCTCACACAGCGAGCGCCGCAGGTCCTCTCGTCGCCGCCTCTGGATCTCCCGCCGTACGGCCTCGAGAACGAATCGGCTGCGATTCCTTTCCGAGCGGTCGATCTCCTCGAGCATCTCGACCGGCAGCGTTACGGTGACTCTTTCAGTAGCCATGGCGCGATTGGCAATATGATCATACTCAGGATCATACTTCAAGACCCATGAGCCGGATTCAACGCGAGGCTAGGGCGAGAGCGCCGGCTCGTAATTCGTGACGAACTCGAGGAACCGGATCACCTCGATCATGTCCTTGCCGCGGAACCGGATCGAATGAGCGTCGGTGCGCTCGACGATCGGCAGGTAGGCGAGGACCTCCGCGGGCCGGTAGTTCTTGAAGCGCAGTTCGAGCGTCACGGGGACGGCGACGACGTAGGGCTTCATCTGCTTCAAGCGGGCGATCGCCTTCTTTGCCTTCTCGCGGATGAGGTCGCAGCTGGCTTCGGGCGTCATCGTGCGCGCCGAGTGGAATCCGTAGTTCCATTTCACGACGGCCCCCTCGATCGGACCGAGCAGGCCCTGGGCTTCCTTCACGATGGCGTCGTCGCCGGTGACGAGCGCGACCGGGACGCGAAAGTGTCCGCCGATCGCCGCGTTCAACGCGGCCTCGGGCACCGACACTCCGTTCAACCGCACGTCCGCGAGCGTGGCCGAGGACATCGTGTGCGCGCGCACGCCCTCCGGGTTCGTCGTCGAGGAGTGGTAGCCCACGAACAGGACCGCGTCGAAGCTCGCGTCGATGCCCTGCATCATCGCGAGCGGTCGCGGCCAGGAGCGGACGATCTGCACGTCCTTCGGGAAGCGCTCGATCAGCAGGTTCTCGCCATTGCCGTGGGAGTCGGAGATGAGAAAGTCCGTCGCGCCCTCTGACCGTGCGCCCTCGATCGCGGCGAGGACTTCGTTCGTCATGAAGCCGCGGAAGCGCTCGTACTCGAAGCCCTGCGGCCCGAGCTGATCTGCCGTCACGACGCCGGCGATCCCTTCCATGTCGGCCGAGATGTACACCTTGAGTTTCGGCTGCGCCAGGACGGGCAGCCTGAGCGCGGCTGCGAGCCCGATCGCCAGGAGAAGCGTCCGCAGGCGCATCGGTTGCCTCAACCGACGACCGGCGGGCCCGTGGGCTCGGCCGGCCTGTCGGCCGCCTTCGGCTTTCCGAACCGCGCGTCGTCGATGGGCACGTTCAACTCGATCTTTTCGAAGGCGAGCGACTGGGTCTCCGAGCCGTCCTTCGTGCTGGCCGAAAAAGAATGCGGCAGCACGAGGCCTCCCTCGTCCCGGTAGTCGCCGATCGTCGAAATCACCAGCAGATCGGCGCCCTCGATCTTCTTCGTCATCATGGTTGCCGTCTGGAGGTGGGTTTTCGGGTCGAGGAAGATGTAGCGGACTTCGCCCGTTTTCAGCGTGACCTTCAGCTTCCAGTCCTGCGGACGAAACGCGGCGTCGTGACCGACGAGCTCGATCGCGCTGCCCTTCGCCTTGTAGTCCACGAGGGGCCCGTCGAGATCCGCCTGCTGCTCGGCCTCCTGCATCTCTTCGGCCGACATGGCGTGGGGTTCGGTCACGCCCGCGAACGGCATCAGCATCCAGCCGGACTTGCCGTCGAACGACTGGACGGCTGTCTGGCCTTCGAAGGTGAACTGCCAGCGGCTCTTGTTGGGACGCTTCAACTCGAGGACGGACGGCATCGTGTCGTCGCCGACCTTCATCGTCCCGGTCAGGCGCATCGTCTGCACGGCCTTCAACTTCTCGAGCCCGCCGCGTGCGGCGATGTTCTTCGCGATCATCTCGTCGGCGGTCTGACCCGCGGCGTACGATGCGGCCAGCCTGAGCACTGCAGCCACCGCGATTGCTCGCATTCGCATCCAAGCCTCCTGTGCGCCGAGCGCAGCCAGGACTCTACCGCAGGGGCGGCGGCAGGTCCGCGGCCGGCGATAGGCTTGGCCCCCATGCAAACCATCGAAGACCTTCCCACGCCCTCGGTCCTCGTCGATCTCGACATCCTCGCCCGCAATATCGCGCGCATGCAGGAGCACGCGCGCGCGGCCGGCGTGAAACTGCGGCCGCACGCCAAGACGCACAAGTCCCCCGAGGTCGGGCGGATGCAGATCGCGGCCGGCGCGTGCGGGCTCACGCTCGCCAAGACCTCCGAAGCGGAGGTCTTCGCCGCGCACGGATTCGAGGACATCTTCCTCGGGTACCCGATCTTCGGCGCCGACAAGGCGCGGCGGTTGCTTGCGCTCGCCGATCGGATCCACCTCACGGTCGGCGTCGACAGCGTCGAGGGAGCCCGGAGCCTCGGCGACGTATTCCACGAAGCGGGTCGAAGGCTCGAGGCGCGGCTCAAGATCGACAGCGGCTTTCTGCGCGTCGGCGTCCGCCCGGAGGACGCGGCGGCCATGGCCCGTCGGATCGCCGGGCTGCCGGGCATCGCCTTTTCCGGAGTGTTCACGCACGCCGGCCAGGGCTATGGCGGACCCACGCCGGAAGACGTCTCGCGGACCGGCAGCGAGGAGGGCCGCATCGTCGTCGAAGCCGCCGAGGCCGTCCGCGCGGCCGGGCTGCCCGTCGAAGAGGTGTCCCTCGGCTCGACGCCCACCGTGCGCGCCGGAATGGTCGTCGCGGGCGTCACCGAGTGCCGGCCCGGGACGTACGTCTACAACGACCGCTCGCAGGTCGCGCTCGGCAGCGCGGAACTCGAGGATTGCGCGATGACCGTCCTCGCCACTGTGGTCAGTGTTCCGGCCCGCGACCGCGCCGTCGTGGATGCCGGGTCGAAGACGCTCTCAACCGATCCGATGCGCCCGGCTGCAGACGGCAACGGCATGGTCGTGGGCACCTCGAGCCGCGTGGCGCGAGCCTCCGAGGAGCACGGCGTCATCGCCGTCGCCGAGGGCGAGTCGTTCCGGGTGGGGCAGCGGGTCCGCATTCTCCCCAACCACACCTGCGCCGTCTCCAACCTCCACGACCGCCTCGTCGCCGTCCGCGGCAACATCGTCGAAGGCGAAATCCACGTCGCCGCAAGGGGTTGCGTCCAGTAGGCCGGAATACTTGACTAGGCAACTATTGATTGATAGTCTAATGCCGTGCATGAAACCGGCGGCGCGCTCGCGCGCCAGATCCAGCAGCGGCGGCCCTTCCAGTCGGCACGGCACGAGGCCGCGCTCGGGTTGCTGAAGACGGTCGACGTCCTGCGCATACACATCGGCCGCGTCCTCGAGCCCTTCGGCGTGACGGACCAGCAGTACAACGTGCTCCGGATCCTGCGCGGCGCGGGCAAAAACGGACTGCCCACACTTGAGATCGCCGAGCGGATGATCGAGAGGGCTCCCGGCATCACGCGCCTGATCGACCGGCTCGAGAAGAAGGGTCTCGTGTCCCGCAAGCGCTGCACGAGCGACCGGCGCCAGGTCTTCTGCATCCTCGCCCCGACGGGCGCCAGGCTGCTGTCCCGCATGGACGCCCCCGTCGCGAGGGCCGACGACGCGCTCGGCGCCCTCGGCGACGCCGACCTCAAGATCCTGATCCACCTGCTCGACGCCGTGCGCGCCGGGCTGTCCCGTCCGATCGCATCCCGCCGCAAGACGTAAAACGCCGAACACTCAACCGTCAACCATCAACCGTCTCGAAAGGAGATCCCACATGCTTCGCAAGGTCTGCATTGCCGTTCTCTTCCTCGCCGCCGTCGCGGCCGCGCCGCTCTTCGCGGCGGACACGTACACGATCGACAAGAACCACTCGGACGTCAGCTTCCGGGTCCGACATTTCGTCTCCAAGGTCCGCGGCGGATTCACGGACTTCGAGGGCACGATCCAGATCGACCCGTCGAAGCCCGAGGCTTCCTCCGTCGCCTTCACGATCAAGGCCGCCTCGATCAACACGAACAACGAGGGCCGCGACAAGCACTTGAACTCGCCCGACTTCTTCGACACCGCGAAGTTCCCTGAGATCTCGTTCAAGAGCACGAAGATCGTGCCGGCCGGCAAGGACAAGTACAACGTCACCGGCAACTTCACGATGCACGGCGTGACGAAAGAGATCTCCCTGCCCGTCGAGTTCACCGGCACCGCCAAGGACCCGCGCGGCGATCGGGCGGGCTTCGAGCTCGCGACCACCCTCAACCGCAAGGACTACGGCGTCAATTGGAACAAGGCGCTCGACAACGGCAGCTTCATGCTCTCCGACGACGTCGCCGTGACGATCTCGCTCGAGACCGTCAAGAAGGGCCCCGAAGCCGCGCCAGCCGCCAAGTGACAAAAGGGGGGCGGCTCGAAAGAGTTGCCCCCACCCGTCATCCTGAGGGACCCTGCCCGGGCTCGAAGGATCTCTTTGAAATCGCAATGCGGCTCCTGAAGAGCCTTGGCTGCGCTCAAAATGACAAGGGGGGAGTATTGACCCGACGGGAGGAATCGGGGTCGACCTGGACAACTCTTCCCCGCCTTCTCAGGCCGTTCTAGGATCCAACCGTCACGCCCGATTCGTACCAGTGCTGGGGGACAAGGGCCCTGAAGTTAGAGTGGTCGCATGACACCCGAAATCGCATCGTCGCACCCCCCGCCATCCGACTCCCGAGGCCTTCAGCCCTCGGCGCTGATCGGCTTTATCCTGATCCACATCGCCGCCCTCGGCGTCTTCGCCCTCGGCTTCTCCTGGACGGGCATCGCGCTCTGCGTCGGCTCCTACTACCTGCGGATGTTCGCCATCACGGCGGGCTTCCATCGCTACTTCAGCCACCGCTCCTATCGGATCGCCCGCGTGCCGCAGTTCCTGCTCGCCTTCCTCGGGCAGACGTCTGCGCAGAAGGGCGTGCTCTGGTGGGCGGCGAACCACCGCCACCACCACAGGTACTCAGACCGGCCCGAGGACATCCACAGCCCGCTCCAGAAGGGCTTCTGGTGGAGCCACATGGGCTGGATCCTCGCGCGCGACCACGCGGAGTCGGACCCGTCGCGCATCCCGGATTTCGCGAAGTACCCGGAGCTCGTGTGGCTCGACCGCAACGAGTACCTGCCGACGATGCTCTACGCGATCGGCCTCTATCTCGCGTTCGGCTGGACGGGGCTCTTCTACGGCTACTTCCTGTCGACTGTTCTCCTCTGGCACGGCACGTTTTCGATCAACAGCGTCATGCACGTCTTCGGGCACCGTTCCTTCGCGACGACAGACGACTCGCGCAACAGCTTCCTCTTCGCGCTCGTCACCATGGGCGAGGGCTGGCACAACAACCACCACTGGGCGCCCCGCTCCGCGGCCCAGGGCTTTCGGTGGTGGCAGGTGGACGCGAGCTTCTACCTCCTCTGGCTCGGCGAGCGCCTCGGCTTCGTGCGCGCACTCAACCGTCCGCCCCGCCGCTGGCGCGAGGCCGCGCTCGAGGCGGACCGCACGGGCCGGGCTTTCACCTCGGCCCGCCTCCACGAGCGCGTGCAGAACCTGACGCGCCGCTGGGCCGACCTGCGCGACTCGGCGCGGCTGACCGCCCACGATGCGATCGCCGACCTCGAGGCGGCGCGTCTGCGCGCGGCAGCACGGCTCGACCGCCTCCACGACGAGGCCTCGGCCGCCGGAGCGCGGGCGGGGCGACGCCTCGACGAGATCCATGTCGAGATCGAGAAGGCCCGTGCGCACCTGGCCGAAATCCTCGAGCGCCTCGTCGCCGCCGCCGAATCGCTCCGAATGCCCCGGCCCGAGCCGGGCTAGAACCGGGAACCATGAGCCGCGTTGCCGTCGTCGGCTCCGGGATCTCCGGGATGGCCGCGGCCTACTTCCTGTCGCGCCGCCACACCGTCACACTCTTCGAGCGCGAAGATCGTCTCGGAGGGCACACGCACACCGTTCCCGTCGCCGCGGCGGAAGGATCGATCCCCGTCGACACCGGCTTCATCGTCCACAACCGCCGCAACTACCCCAACCTGACCCGGCTCTTCGCCGAGCTCGGCGTCGCGACGCAGGCAAGCGACATGTCGTTCTCAGTGACCGCGACGCCACGCGGCTTCGAGTGGTCCAGCCGCGCGCCGCTCGAGCTCGCGCTGCGCTCCGCCAACCCCTTCGACCGCAAATGGCGGGGCTTTCTCGCCGAGATCGGGCGGTTCAATCGTTCAGCGCCGCGCCTGCTCGACGAGCCGGGATCCGACGCGGTGACCGTCTCGGAGTTCCTGCGACGCGAGGGATTCAGCGCCCGGTTCGAGGACCAGTACCTCCTTCCTCTCGCTTCCGCCGTCTGGTCCACGACGCTCGAGCGGATCGAGGAGTTCCCCGCGGCAACGCTCGTGCGCTTCTTCCAGAACCACGGCTTCCTCGGCTTCTTCACGCAGGCCGAGTGGCGGACGGTCTCCGGCGGCAACGCGACCTACATCGCGCCCCTGACCGCTCCCTACCGGGAGCGCGTCGCGCTGTCGTCGCGGCTCGAGCGCGTATCGCGCGACACCGACGGGGTGATCGTGCGCGCCGCGGGCCGTCCCGAGGAGCGCTTCGACGAGATCGTGTTCGCCTGTCATGGAGACGAGGTCCTGCCGGTCCTCGCCGACGCCACCCTCGCGGAAAAGGAAATCTTCGCGGCGTTCCGGACGACGCGCAATCGAACGGTTCTCCACACCGACACGTCGGTGCTGCCGCGCCGGCGCGGTGCCTGGGCGTCCTGGAACTACCGGAGGATCGCGGGCGAGCGGCGGCGCGTCTGCGTCACGTACCACATGAACCGCCTGCAGCGGTTTTCGGCGGGCGAGGACTACTGCGTCAGCCTAGACTCCGACGGCCTGCTGGACGAATCGCGCATCCTGCGCCGGCTCGTCTACGACCATCCCCTGTTCACCCGTCAGGCCGTCGCGGCCCAGCGCCGCTGGCCCGAGGTCTCGGGCATGAATCGCACCCACTACTGCGGCGCGTACTGGGGCTATGGCTTCCACGAGGACGGCTTGAATTCCGCCCTGCGCGTGGCCGAGCGCCTGGGGGTGAGCTGGTGAGCGGGCCGGCGCCCGCCTCCGCCATCTATCGGGGCGTGCTCCGCCATCGCCGGAGGCTGCCGAAGGCCCACGAGTTCAGCTACCCCGTGTTCATGGCGTTTCTCGACGTGGACCGCATCGACGAGCTCTGCCGCGTGTCGCCGCTCGTGTCCCGCAACCGTTGGAACTGGGCGAGCTTCGACGACCGCGACCACGTCGGAGATCCGAAGCGCCCGCTGCGCGAGCGTCTCCGCGACGACGCCGCACGGGCCGGCGCCGCGCTGCCGGACGGGGCGATCTACCTCCTGACGAACCTGCGGTACCTCGGGTACTGCTTCAATCCCGTCTCGTACTTCTATTGCTACGAACGGGACGGGTCGCTCGCGACCGTCATGGCGGAAGTCAGCAACACGTTCGGCGAAAGGCATCCGTACTGGCTCGACCGCTCGTTCGAAGTCCGCACGCCCGCCGGCCGGCACTACGACTTCGACAAGGCCTTCCACGTCTCGCCCTTCATGCCCATGAACTGCCGCTACCGCTTCGCGTTCACGGATCCGGGCGACTCGCTCGTCGTGCACGTGAAAGAGTGGAACGAGGGCCAGCTCTTTTTCGACGCCACCCTCCAGCTCGCGCGCGAGAGTTGGAGCGCCGACGCCCTGCACCGCGCCCTCGCCCGCCATCCCTGGATGACCGTGAAGGTCATCGCGGCGATCCACTGGCAGGCGTTGCGGCTCTGGGGCAAGGGCGTCCCGGTCTTCACGCACCCGAAGAAGCTCGCGCGAAAGGCGCCATGACATCCCTCTCGCGTGCACTGCTCTTGAAGAGCCTCGAGGGCATCCGCGACGGGCATCTCGAGCTCCACCTGCCGGGCGGCGGCGTGCGTTCTTTCGGCGACCCGGCTTCGGACCTGCACGCGGTCGCCGAGATCCGCGACGACGCGGCCTTCCGACGCTTCGCCTTCGGCGGCGACATCGCATTCGGCGAGACCTACGCCGAGGGGCTCTGGAGCTCGCCGGATCTGCCCGCAGTCACGCGCCTGGCCGCGCGCAACATGGCAGTCTTCGACGCGGGCGCCAGCCTGACGGCAACGCTCGACCGCTGGCTCGAGCGCACGCGGCATCTGCTGCGCCGCAACTCCGTCGAGGGCAGCCGCGAGAACATCCGCTTCCACTACGACCTCGGCACGGACTTCTACTCGCTCTTCCTCGACCCGTCACTGACGTACTCCTGCGCGCTGTTCGACCAGCCGGGCCTCTCGCTCGCCGACGCCCAGGTCGCGAAGTTCGACCATATCGCCGAGAAGCTCGAGCTCTCGCCCGGCGACCGGCTTCTCGAGATCGGGTCGGGCTGGGGCTCCTTCGCCATCCGCGCCGCAAGGCAGTACGGCTGCCGCGTCACGACCACGACGATCAGCAGAGCCCAGCACGACCATGTCCGAGAGCGCCTCGAACGCGAGGGCCTCGGCGATCGGGTCACGCTGCTCCTGGAGGACTACCGCAACCTGGACGGACGCTTCGATAAGGCCGTCTCGATCGAGATGTTCGAGGCGGTCGGTCTCGCCTATTACGACGACTACTTCGGCGCCGCCGACCGGCTGCTCGAGCCGGGCGGGAAGATGCTCCTCCAGACGATCACCATCAACGAGGAGAGGTTCGAGCGATACCGCCGCCAGCCCGACTTCATCCAGCGACACATTTTCCCGGGAAGCGAGCTTGCCTCCGTCCTGGAAGTTCGCAAATCGCTCGCGCGCGCAACGCGCATGTCGATTGCGGGGCTCGAGGACATCGGGTCCCACTATGTCCCGACGCTCGCGGCCTGGCGCAAGGCCTTCCTCGTCAACGCCGACCGTATTCGGGCACTCGGCTTTCCTGAGAACTTCATCCGGATGTGGGACTACTACTTCGCGTACTGCGAGGGCGGTTTCGCAGAGCGCTACATCGGCGACGCCCAGCTGCTCCTCGCGAAGGCAGGGTCAGGTCGCCGCCTTCCAGGGAGGTTCAATTCCGAAGTTTTCAGACCTGACCCTATGAGAAGACCATGAGAAGAACTCTGGCGATTCTCTTCGGGCTGATCCTCGTCGCGATGCTTTCGGTAACGACTTGGGCGAGCCTCCGGATCCCGATCTGGAACGCGGGGCCGGACGTGTCGGACCCGTGGTCGGTGGCGACGCTTTTCGACGCGTATGCCGGGTTCGTGACGTTCTACGTCTGGGTGGCGTACAAGGAATCGAAGCTGTCGATGAGGATTCTCTGGTTCGTCCTCATCATGGGGCTCGGCAACATCGCGATGGCCGCCTACGTCCTGAAGCAGCTCTGGCGGCTGCCCGCCGACGCGCCGTTTGAGGCGCTTCTCCTGCGGCGCCCCGCATGAGCCTCTCCGCCCGCTTGAAGGCGAAGGTCGCCGACCCGATCGTCAAGCAGCTCACCCAGGGGCTTTCGCCGGAGAATATTGCCCTGACCGTCGCGGTGGGCCTCACGATCGCGGTCAACCCCGTCGTCGGAACGACGACGATCCTTTGCTTTGCCGCCGCGTGGGCTCTCGGGCTGAACCAGCCGATCATCCAGGCCATCAACTGGTCGTCCTACGCGCTGCAGCTCTTGCTGATCTTTCCTTTCATCCGATTGGGCGAAAAGATCTTCCGCGCCGAGCCGGAGACCCGCACACTCCAGGAGCTGGTTGCGATGGCGAAGGCGGACGCTTTCGGAACGATCTCGAAGCTCGGCGCGACCATCGGTCATGCGGTCGTCGCATGGCTCCTCGTGGCGCCGTTACTGACCGCCGCGATCTACTTCGGGACACGCCCGTTCTTTCGCGCGCTCGCGCGCCGCGTCCCCGCGGCCCGCGGCAAAGATATCCATGATGGGGCCTGAGACACTCCGGCTCGCGGCGTACGGCGCCATCCTCGTCGCGACCGTCATGGTCGCGGCCTGGCTCGCGCACCTGCGCACGAAGAACGCCGGAATCGTGGACGTCGCCTGGTCGGCGAATCTCGCGCTGCTCGCGCTCCTCTACGCCGCCCTGGGGTCGGGCCTCCCGGAGCGGCGAATGCTCGTCGCGCTCATGGGCGGAATCGCCGGACTGCGCCTGGCCTTCCATATCCACAGCCGCTCCCATGGTAAGCCCGAGGACGGGCGCTACACGACGCTGCGCAAGAAGTGGGGCGGAAATATCGCGTTGAAGTTCCTCTTCTTCTTCCTTTTCCAGGGCGCGCTCGATCTCTTCCTCGGCATCCCGTTCCTCCTTGCGGCCGGTAACCCGGCGCCACGGATCTCGCAGCTCGAGTGGGCGGGCTTCGGCATTTGGGTGATCGCAATCACCGGCGAGACCTCCGCCGACCGCGCGCTCGAGCGATTCAAGGCGGATCCGAGCCATCGCGGCAAGACCTGCCAGGAAGGTTTCTGGAAGTACTCGCGCCACCCGAACTACTTCTTCGAGTGGCTCGTCTGGATCGCCTACGCGGTCTTCGCGCTGGCATCGCCCGGGGGCTGGATCGCGCTCGCCTGCCCCACCCTGATGCTCTATTTTCTCCTGCGCGTCACCGGAATCCCGGCAACCGAGGCGCAGGCCTTGAAATCGCGCGGCGACGACTACCGCGAGTACCAGCGCACGACGTCGCCGTTCGTGCCGCTCCCGCCCAAGCGATGATTCCGGAGAAGACGCCCCGCCCCCCTCACCCCGGCCCTCTCCCCCCTTCGGGAGGCGAAGGGGTTCTCGAGGGTTCCCTCTCCCGGCGGGAGAGGGACAGGGTGAGGGGCGATCTTGAGCTTCCCGGTTTCGGCCTCGTCGAGCGGGGCCTCGTCCCCGACGCCGTCCTGCGCCTCGCCATCCGCCGCCTCCTCGCCCGACGCCTGCGGGAAGAAGAGGCCGGCAACCCGCAAGCGGTGCGGCAGCGCGCCGACGCCTTCGTCGCCGAGATGCGTCGGAGCCCCGTCGCGATCGCGACCGCCGATGCCAACTCGCAGCACTACGAGGTCCCGCCCGCGTTCTTCGAGCTCGTCCTCGGCAGAAACCTCAAGTACAGCAGCTGCCTCTGGGAGCCGGGCACGACGACGCTCGATGCCGCCGAGAACGCGATGCTCGCGCTCACGGCCGAGCGGGCCCAACTCGCCGACGGCCAGGATGTCCTCGAGCTCGGCTGCGGCTGGGGTTCGCTGACGCTCTGGATGGCGGCGCGCTATCCGCGCTCGCGCATCACCGCCGTGTCGAACTCCCGCGATCAGCGCGGCTTCATCGAGGAGCGCGCGCGCCAGCGCGGCCTCGGCAACGTCTCGATCGTCACGGCGGACATGAACGCCTTCGACCCTGGTGCTCATTTCGACCGCGTCGTCTCGGTCGAAATGTTCGAGCACATGCGCAACTGGCCGCTGCTGCTCTCCCGCGTCGCTGCGTGGATGCGCTCGGACGCCCGCCTCTTCCTCCACGTCTTCTCGCACCGCAAGGTCGTCTATCCCTTCGACGTCCGCGACGCGTCCGACTGGATGGCGCGCGAGTTCTTCACCAGCGGCCTGATGCCCTCCGACGGGCTGCTCGCGCGTTTCCAGGACGAGCTCGTGATCGAGGAGCACTGGCAGGTCGACGGGACGCACTACCAGAAAACCGCCGAGGCGTGGCTCGCGAACCTCGACCACCGTCGCGCGGAAGCCCTCGCCATCTTCGGAAAGACGTACGGCGCCCCGCGCGCTCGCAAGCGCCTCTGGGCCTGGCGCCTCTTCTTCCTCGCCTGCGCCGAGTGCTGGGGCTACCGCGGCGGTGCCGAGTGGATCGTCTCGCATTACCGCCTTCAGAAGTCGTAGCGACACGGCGATCCCGCTCCGATTGGAGTACCCTTGCTCCAGTGGATCTTCCCTCACCGCTCGAGCGGGCGCCGGAGGGGCTGTACCGCGGGCTCGCGTTGTGGTTGAAGCGCGAAGACGTCCACGAGCTCGGTGCGTTCAAGTGGCGCGGCGCGCTGCCGACCGTCGAAGCGTACAAGTTGCGGGG
>JANMBR010000092.1:0-17500 GCA_031360505.1 Acidobacteriota bacterium | reverse complement strand
AAACGTCGCGAACGCGTCGAGGATGTCGTCGAGGTCCCGGTAGGTGTCGAGGTGATCGGCCTCGACGTTGGTGATCACCGCGACCACCGGCGTGAGCTCCAGGAAGGAGCGGTCGTACTCGTCCGCCTCCGCGACGAGGTATTCGCCCTTGCCCAGGCGCGCGTTCGTCCCCAGGATGTGCACCTGCCCGCCGACGACGATCGTGGGGTCGAAGCCCGCTTCCGTCAGCACCATTCCCGTCAGCGACGTAGTGGTCGTCTTCCCGTGCGTGCCCGCCACGGCGACCCCCTGCTTCAACCGCATGATCTCGCCGAGCATCTCTGCGCGCCGGATGACCGGAATGCCCCGCGCGCGCGCCGCGGACACTTCGGCGCTCGACTCGGCCACGGCCGACGAGATGACGACGAGGTCCGCGTTGGCCAGGTGCGCGGGGTCGTGCCCGATGGAAATCTTCGCGCCGAGCTTCTCGAGGCGCGCGGTGACGTCCGACCGGGTGAGGTCGCAGCCGGAGATCTCGAGCGGGGTCGCCAGCAGCAGGATTTCCGCGATGCCGCTCATGCCGACGCCCCCGGCGCCCACGAAATGCAGGCGTCGCAGCCGCAGAAACCTCACCGGGTCGCCTCCGCCTCGAAAAGCAGCTTCACGAGGTCCGCCGCGGCGTTGGGACGGGCGAGGGATTTGGCCTTCTGCGCCATCGCCGTAAGGCGGGTGCGGTCCTTGATGAGCTCTGCAATCGTCCCGGCGAGGCTCTCGGCCGCTAAGTCCTTCTCGTCGATCACGATTGCGGCCCCGGCCTTGTAGAGCGCGCGGGCATTCTCGAGCTGGTGGCCGGCCGCGGCGGCGCCGAAGGGCACGAGGATCGACGGCCGGCCGGCCGCGGCAAGCTCCGACACCGTCATCGCGCCCGCGCGCGAGAGAACGAGGTCGGCCACCCCCATCTGTTCCCAGAGCCTCGGCAGAAACGGCTCGAGCTTCCAGTTGGACGGCATGCGCGTGTACCGCTGCCGGGTGCCGGTCAGGTCCTTCTCGCCCGTCTGGTGGATGACCTCGAGCCCGGATTTCTCGAGAAGAACCGCGGCCCTCGCCACGGCCCGGTTGATGACGCGCGAGCCCTGGCTGCCGCCGAAGACGAGCAGGCGCCGCGTGGTGGCGTCCGGGTCGAGCGGCGGGATTTCGAAGAACTCGCGTCGGACGGGCGTTCCGGTGACGACGCCGGCCTTGCGCAGGTGCGCGTTTGCGGCCGCGAGGCCGACGGCCGTCCGCGTCGCGAACCGGTTGAGGAAGCGGTTGGCGACGCCCGGCCGCGCGTTGGATTCGTGAATCAGCGTCGGGATGCCGAGCGAACGGGCGGCCAGCAGCACCGGCACCGTCACGTATCCGCCCACGCCGACGACGGCGCGCGCCCGGTATTTCTTCAGGAGCGCGCGCGCCTCGAAGAAGCCCTTCGGAAGCCGGGCGAGCGACTGCGCCTGTTTGGTGCGGGTCTTGCCCACGAACCCCGAAGCGTCGACCAGCTCGAGCGGGTAGCCCGCGGCCGTGACGATCTTCGACTCGAGGCCCTGCGCCGTGCCGATGAACACGATCGCCACGCCCGGCTTCTGCGCGCGGATCTCGTTGGCGAGCGCAATGCCCGGAATGATGTGGCCGCCGGTTCCGCCCGCGGCGATGACATACGCGCCGAGGGCGTTGGTCATGCCCGCTCTCTTTCCGGGACTTCGTGCTGAGAGATGTTCAGGATGATCCCGCCCGCGAGCCAGGAAGCGATCAGCGAGGAGCCGCCGTAGGAGACGAAAGGCAGCGGGATCCCCTTGGTCGGAACGAGTGCGAGGACGACCGAAAGATTGATGGCCGCCTGCACGACGATCATGGCTGTCGCTCCGGCCGCGAGAAATCCGGCGAACGCGTCCGGGGCTCGCCGCGCGGCGCGCAACCCGCGCCACCCCACGATCGCAAAGCACGCCACGACGCCGAGCGCGCCCACGAAGCCGAGCTCCTCGCCCACGATGGCGAAGATGAAGTCAGTGTGCGGGAAAGGCAGGAAGAAGAGCTTCTGGCGGCTGCCGCCGAGGCCGTTGCCAAACCAGCCCCCCGCACCCACCGCGATCAGAGACTGGATGGCCTGGAAGCCCGTGCCCAGGGGATCGGCCTCTGGATTCAGGAACGAAAGGATGCGCGCGCGGCGGTAGTCGGCCGAGAGCATCAGCGCGGCGAGCAGTGGGATGATCCCGAGGGCGCCGAACGCGAACCAGCGCGCCCGCGCGCCCGCGAGCCAGAGCAGCACCGCGCAGAGCATCACGTAGCAGACGGCCGTGCCGAGATCCGGCTGCAGCATGACCACGCCCGCCGCCAGGCCCGAGAAGACGAGCACGGGCACGAGCGCCCGCTCGGGATCGCCGGCCTTCTCGGACTTGCGCGCGAGCTGATGGGCGAGCAGGAGGACCAGCGCGACCTTCAGAAGCTCCGAGGGCTGCAGCATCGTCAGGCCGAGCGGGATCCACCGCCGCGCGCCGTTGATGGGCGGGCGAAACAGCGCGAAGATGGTGAGGGCAAGCGTCGCCCCGTATGCGCCGTACACGACCCATGGACGCCCGAAGAGCCTGTAGTCCGTCCGGTAGACGATGAATGCCGCGATGCCTCCCAGAATCAGCGCGGCGATCTGTTTGACGAGGTACCGGTACGGGTTGCCCGACATCTCGCCCGACGAGACGGCCGACGCGCTGTAGATCATCACGCAGCCGAAGAGCGACAACGCCACGAGGGCGACGAAGAGGACCTTGTCGGAAGTGAGTTTACGAGCCATGTTCCGCCTTCCGTTCTGCGGCCTCTCGGGCGAGCGCGGCAAAATGCCTCCCCCGCTCCTCGAAATTCCGATACTGGTCGAACGAGGCGCAGGCGGGCGAGAGCAGCACCGTGTCGCCCGGATGCGCGAGCGCGGCGGCGCGAGCGACGGCATTCTCCATCGTTTCGCTCGGCTCGATGGGGGCGGCGCCGGCGAGGGCCTGTTCGATGATCGGCGCGGCTTCGCCGATCGTCAGCACGACCCGGGCGTTGCGTCGCACGAGCCCAGCAAGGGCCGCGAAGTCGCCGTGCTTGTCGCGGCCCCCGAGGACGAGGAGCACGCTGTTGGGCGCGTACCCCTCGAGCGACTTGAGCGTCGCATCCACGTTGGTCCCCTTCGAGTCGTCCACCCAGCGCACGCCGCCCGCCTCGGTCACGAGCTGGCTCCTGTGCGGAAGACCCTCGAAGCGCGTCAACGCACTGACGATCGCCTCCTCCGGCGCCCCGAGGCACTCGGCCGCGGCGAGGGTGGCGAGCGCGTTTTCCACGTTGTGCGCGCCAGCGAGCGCGAGTCGGCCGGCGGGCACGACACCCCGTTTCGGCGCCGCCACGTCCGAGACCAGCTCGCCCGCCTCCAACCACGCGGCCGGGCCGGCGCCCGCGGGGCGGCCTCGACGCGAGAAGAGCACGCGCCGGGCCGACGTTGCGATCGACTGCGAGGGCGCGTCGTCGGCGTTGACGACGGCGAAGTCGCCCTTCTCCTGCCGCGCGAACACGCGCGCCTTGGCCGCCGCGTACTCGGCGAAACCCGCATAGCGATCGAGGTGGTCCGGCGTGATGTTGGTGAGGACGGCGACGTGGGGCCGGAAGCGGTCGACGCCCTCGAGCTGGAAGGACGAGAGCTCGCACACGAAGTCGCGCGGCCCGGGCTCCGACAGGAAGCCCGAGAGCGGCGCTCCGATGTTGCCCGCCAGCGCCACGGGCCGGCCCGCCCGCTTCAGGACCTCGGCGATCCACGAAGTCGTCGTGGATTTTCCGTTCGTTCCCGTGACCGCGATCCAACGGTGCGTTCCCGGCGCCTCGCCCTCGGCGATCCGCCAGGCGGCCTCGATCTCCGAGAGGACGGCGATGCCCCGCGCCCGCGCGTCGCGGACGGCCAGCACATCGAGCGGCACGCCCGGCGACACGGCGAGCCAGTCCGCGCCCGCGAGGAACTCGGGCGGCGGCCCTCCGAAGAAGAACCGCACGCCGCGGGCCTTGAGCGCATCCAGGCCGTCGAAGTCGGCTTCGGGCCGGCTGTCGCCGACCGCCACGGCGACCCCGCGCGCGGCGAGAGCCTCGGCGAGCGCCCGGCCGCTCCTCGCAAATCCGAGCACGGCGACCCGCCGCGGAAGCGGCTCGGGCGGCAGGGAGGCGATGGGAGTCATCGGCAGCGCGCTCATCGCAACTTCAACGTCGAAAGGCCCAGCACCGCGAAAAAGAGCGCGAGGATCCAGAAGCGGATGATGACCCGCGACTCGGCCCAGCCGAGCAGCTCGAAATGGTGGTGCAGCGGGGCCATCTTGAACACGCGTTTGCCCGTCGACTTGAACGAGGCCACCTGGATGATCACCGACAGCGCCTCGAGCACGAAGAGGCCGCCGACGATCGCGAGCAGGATCTCCTGTTTCGTCATGACCGCGACCGCCGCGATGGCCGCGCCGAGCGGCAGCGCGCCGACGTCGCCCATGAACACGTCGGCCGGATGGCAGTTGAACCACAGGAACCCGAGGCAGGCCCCCACGAGCGCTCCGCAGAAGACGGCCAGCTCGCCCGACTGCGGGATGAACGGAATCTGCAGGTAGCGCGCGGCAACCGCGTTGCCCGTCACGTACGCCAGCAACGCGTAGGTCCCCGCCGCGATCCCGACCGCGCCCGTCGCGAGGCCGTCGAGCCCGTCGGTCAGGTTGACGGCATTGGACGAGCCCACGACGACGACGGCCACGAACGGAATATAGAGGACGCCGAGGTCGATGAGCAGCTTCTTCAGAAACGGAAAGGAGATGACCGTCGAGAAGGCGCCGTGGCCCGCCCACTGCTCGATCGCGAAAGCGACCGCGATCGCCACGAGAAACTGCGGCACGAGCTTGCCCCGCCCGGTGAGGCCCAGGCTGCGGCGTTTGGTCACCTTCACCCAATCGTCGGCGAATCCCACGGCCCCCACGCCCAAAAGGGTCGCCAGGCCGATCCACACGAACCGGTTCGACAGATCCATCCAGAGCAGCGTGGCCGACACCACGGCGAGGATGATCAGCAGCCCGCCCATCGTCGGAGTGCCCGCCTTCGTGAGGTGGGTCTTGGGGCCCTCGGCGCGGATCGACTGGCCGATCTGGGCGCGCCGCAGGAACCGGATCATCGCCGGGCCGAGGACGAGCGCGACGGCCAGCGCCGTCACCGCCGACATCGCGGTCCGGAACGTGATGTAGCGAAACACGTTGAAGACCGGAAACCGGCCCGCCAGCGGGTAGAGCAGCCAGTACAGCACGCGATCAGGCCCTCTCCATCAAGGCGGCGACCGCGCGATCGAGGCCGATTCCGCGCGAGGCCTTGAACAGCACGGCGTCGCCGGAAGCAAGCTCGCCCGCGAGCAGCCGCACCGCCTCCTCCGCCGAGGACACGTGGCGCACCGCGCTCGACGACAAGCCGGCCGCGACCGCGCCCTCTCCGAGGATGCGCGCGCGCGGCCCGACGCACACGAGCAGGTCCGCCTTTCCGGCCACGAGGCCGCCGGTCTCGCGGTGCCAGCGCTCTTCCTCGGCCCCAAGTTCCAGCATGTCGCCAAGCACCGCGATGCGGCGGCGCGCCGGCAGCGCGGCAAGCGTCTCGAGCGCGGCGCGCATGGACGACGGGTTGGCGTTGTACGCATCGTCGAAGAGGAGCGCTCCCGAGGCGTGGCGCAGGAGCTCGCCGCGGTGCGCGGCCGGGCGCAGCCCCTCGGATGCGGCCGCGCACTCGGCCGCCGGCACGCCGACCGAGAAGGCAATCGCGGCGGCCGCGAGGAAGTTGCCGACCTGGTGCGGCCCGGCGACCGGCAGGTGCACGGCCGCTTCGCCCTCGGGCGTCGCGAGGCGGAACCGGCTCCCGTCCGGCTCGGCGACGACGTCCTTCGCGGTCACGTCGGCGTCGCCCGAGCGGCCGAACCGCACCACGCGGCCGCGGTGCCGCGCGGCGATCGCGGCGACGCGCGGGTCGTCGGCGTTCGCGACGAACGTGCCGCCGGGCTTCAATCCCTCGAGGATCTCGGCCTTGCCGTCGGCAATCGCATCGAGCGACGCGAAGAATTGAAGGTGCGCCGCGGCCACGAGGAGGATTGCCGCCACGTCGGGCTCGAAAGCGAGCGAGAGCGTCGAAAGATCGCCCGGCTCCGAGAGGCCCATCTCGCCCACCATCCACTCGGGCCCGCGGGGCAGGTTGACGACGGACATCGGAAACCCGATCTGGCTGTTCTGGTTGCCCGGAGTCTTTTCGACGGCGAAGCGCCGCGACAGCATCGCGGCCGTGAAGTCCTTCGTGGTCGTTTTTCCGGCCGAGCCCGTGATCGCGGCCAGGCGAAAGCCCATCTTCTTCTTCGCGGCGACGCCGAGGCTGCGCAGCGCATCCACCGATCGCGGCACGATCACGGCCGGGAAGCCCGCCGGCAGCCCCTCGGCCCGGCGCTCCCCGAGCAGCGCCCCGGCCCCGCGCGCGGCCGCGTCCTTCGCGAAGTCGTGGCCATCCACGCGCGCCCCGCGGATCGCGACGAAGAGGTCGCCCGGACGCACGTTGCGCGAGTCCACCGCGACGCCCGAGAGCGCCGCCGCGCCTTGCGCCCGGGCTCCGGCGGCCGCCGCCACGTCGGCCAGCGTGAAATTCATGGCCGCCCCGCGTAGCTGGCGGCGACCTTGCGGTCGTCAAAGGGAATCTCGCGCGCGCCGATGACCTGCGTCGTCTCGTGGCCCTTGCCCGCGATGACGACGACGGTGCCGGGATTGGCGAGCTCGATCGCCTGGCGAATCGCGTCGCCGCGATCGGCAATCTTCAGGTACTTCGTCGCGCCGGAGGCCGAGAGGCCCGTCTCGACCTCCCTCAGGATCGCCTCCGGATCCTCGGACCGCGGATTGTCGGACGTGGCGATGGCGATGTCCGCGAGCCGTCCGGCGATCTGGCCCATCGGCGCCCGCTTGCCTCGGTCCCGGTCGCCCCCGCAGCCGAACACGAGGAGGATCTTCTTGTCCGTCAGCTCGCGCACCGCCAGGAGCAGCCGCTCGAGGGCGTCGGGCGTGTGCGCGTAGTCGACGAGGATCGGGTACGACTGGCCCGCGTCGACGCGCTCGAGCCGCCCCGGAACGTTCGTCACCTTCGCGATCCCCGCGGCGATGTCCGCCGCCGGAATGCCGAGGCAGAGCCCCGCCGTCGCGGCCCCGGCGAGGTTGGAAAGCTGGAATCGGCCGAGCAGCGGCGAGCCGATCGGGAGTCGGCCGCCCGGATACGCGAGGTCGAACGCGACGCCAGAGAGGTCGCAGCGGCTTTCCTCGGCGCGGAACTCCGCGGCCGCGCCCGAAGGCGAGAAGCTCGCGACGGGCGGAGCCACCTCGGCGAGGAGCCTCGCCCCGAAGGCGTCGTCCGCGTTGACGACGGCGCACGCCCCGGGCTTACGCAGCGCGAAGAGGCGTTTCTTCGACTGGTAGTAAGACTCCATGTCGACGTGGAAGTCGAGGTGGTCGCGCGTCAGGTTCGTGAACACCGCGACGTCGAACCGGCAGCCCTCCACGCGATCGAGCGCGAGGGCGTGGGAGGACACTTCCATCGCCGCGGCCCGCGTGCCGTCCGACACCATCTCGGCCAGCAGCTCCTGGACGAGCGTGGCCTCCGGGGTCGTGCGGTCGGCCTCGAGCGAGCGCCGCGCCGTGCGATATCCCACCGTGCCGACGAACCCGGCGGATCCGTAGCGGCGGGCCAGGATCGCCTCGAGCAGCGTCGTGGTCGAGGTCTTGCCGTTGGTGCCCGTCACGCCGGCGAGCACGAGCTTTTCCGAGGGGTTGCCGTTCAAGCGCGCGGCCAGCAGGGCGAGCGCACGGCGCGGCGCGGCGACGCCGATCCAGGGCACGGCGACGGCTTCGGGCGCGGGGCGATCACTCGCGACGGCGACGGCGCCGCGGGCAATGGCGTCACCGACGTGCGCGAGGCCGTCGAACTTCGCGCCTCGGATCGCGACGAAGAGGTCTCCGGCCGCGACGCGGCGGGAATCGCTCGTCACCCGACGGACCTCGAGATCCCGCGCCGCGGGAGCGATCTCGGCGCCCTCGAGGGCGGCGGCGAGGTCCATCAGTTTCACGGAGCCGACGGAGGCGGTGCCGTCTCCTCCGCGCGACGCCCGGCCGCCCGGCCTGGCACCGCCGCGTCATCGGCGAGGAAGAGGGTGTGGATCGAGCCCGGGCGAACCGGAGAGCCCGGCGGCGGATCCTGCGCGACGACGAACCCCGAGCCCTGCAGCCGCGCGAGGACCCCGAGGCGGGCGAACACCGCGAGCGCCTGCCGGGCGGACATCCCGAGCGCGCTCGGCGTACGCCCGGCCGCCTCCGCAGTCCCCTCGCCCGTGCCCTCGCCTCCGTCCACCGCTCGGCGCGCCACCGCGACCACGCCGCTCGGATAGCGCGGCGCCCGCGGCGCCGGCGCCTCGGCGAGGACGGTCGCGGGCACCTGCTGCTCGCGCGGCGCCACGCGCAGGATCCCGAGGGTCTGCGCCATCACCTTTGAGAAGAGCGGAGCCGCGACCTCGGCGGCGTAGTACTTGCCCTGCGGCTCTTCGAGCACCACGACGGCCACGCAGCGCGGATGATCTGCGGGAGCGAAGCCGGCGAAGTTCGGGATGTGGTGCCCCGCGCCGTACCCGCCGACGCCGGCCTTTTGCGCGGTGCCCGTTTTGCCGGCCACCAGGAAGCCCGGGATCGCCGCATTCGAGGAATTGCCATGCTCGACGACGCCCACGAGGATGCGCGAGAGACTCCGCGCCGTCGCCTCCGACAGAACGCGCGTCGGCTCCGGAAGCGCGACCGTTCGTACCGCGCCGCCGGGCTCGACGATCTTCGTCACGAGGTGGGGCCAGATGAGCTTGCCGCCGTTGGCGACGACCGCGGTGATCCGGGCCAGCTGAAGGGCGTTGAGCGAGACCTCCTGCCCCATCGAGATCTCGGCGTTCGAAAGGGCGGACCAGCGCGGCAGCGGCCGAAAGATGCCGGAGTTCTCGCCCGGCAGATCGACCCCGGTCGGCTGACCCACGCCGAAGGAGCGCGCCCCTTCGTAGAGGCGCCGCGCACCGAGCCGCAGGCCGACCCGAATGATTCCGATGTTGGAGGAGTGCTCGAAGATGCCGCTGAGCGTGAGCGCGCCGTACCGGTGCCCCTTGGCTTCCTGGATCGTCGTGTTGGCCACGCGGATCGTTCCGTCCCCCGTCTCGATGATCTCGTCGAGCGAGACGACGCCCTCATCGAGGGCGAGCGCGCCCGTGACGATCTTGAAGGTCGAGCCTGGCTCGTAGGCATCCGCGATGACGCGGTTGCGCCGCGCTACGGCCGGATACTTCCCGAACTCATTGGGGTCGAAATCGGGGGCGGAGGCCATCGCGAGGACTTCGCCATTCCACGGATCGAGCACCACCACGCTGCCCGACATGGCGCGGTGCTCCACCATCGCCGCGGCCAGCTCGCGCTCCGCCGCATACTGCACACCCGAGTCGAGCGAGAGCACGAGCGACGAGCCCTCCTCGGCCGGCCGGCTGTTCGCGGTTTCCGCCTCGCCGTAGCGGCTGCGCCGCGCGTCGGTGAGCGCGACCATCTCGCCCGGCTTGCCGCGGATCGACCGGTCGTAGAGGTGCTCGAGCCCGGCCAGGCCGCCGCCGTCGGTGCCGACGAAGCCGAGCACGGCCGCGGCGAGGTGGCCCTTCGGGTAGAAGCGCTTGGGCTCCACGACGAAGTGGATGCCCGGCAGCTTCAGGGCGCGGACCTTTTCGGCCGCCTCCATGTCGATCTGGCGCCGGATCCAGACGAACCCCTTCTCGGATCCCAGCTTCTCGAGGATCTCGCCGGCCGGCATGCCGAGCAGCGGCGCCAGCGCCTGGGCCGCCGCGCGCGGCATCTTCAGGTCGTCCGGGATCGCGTAAATCGAGGACGCCTCGACGGACACCGCCAGCTCGCGCCCCTCGCGGTCGAGGATCGACCCGCGGGAGCCCGCGATCTCGATGCGCCGCTCCTGCTGGCGCTGCGCCCTGGCCCGGTAGCGCGAGCCCTGGGCGATCTGGATCTGCACGAGGCGCGCGACCACGACCGCGGCCCACACCGTGAGGATGAGCGCGAAAAGACGCGTTCGGCCGCGCCGGACTCCGTTCACCGCGCCTTGCCTCCCGGCGCTTCGACGTACTGAACCTGTCCCGGGTGCGGCGGCCGCAGGCCCTTCTTCTGGGCGAGCGACGCCACCCGGTCCGGCGAAGAGGCGCGGCCGAACTCGGCGCGCATGCGGCGATTCTCTTCGGTCAACTCCGCCATCGTCTTCTGCCGCGCTTCGCGCAGGTACCCGACTCGCACCGTCTCGATGTGGAGCGCGGCGAAGCCGAGCAACGCGCAAGCCACCGGAAGCCCCGCGAGCAGAAAGGTCGCGAGCTCCCGGCCCCGGCGCCGGTCGCGCTCACGCGTCAGATGGAGGTTCTGGACGCGCTTGGTCTGGGCATAAGAGGCGCTCACGGTTGCCGCGACGCGCAGCGTCGCCTCAAGATCTCCCTCTCCCCAAGGCAGAGGGCCGGGGTGAGGGGCAACGAGGTGCTCATGCCCGATCCTTCACTCTCAGACGGCCACCGATTCCAGCGCCGCGAGCTCGCCGCCCACTGCCACCTTCTCGGCCACCCTCAGGCGCGCGCTGCGCGAACGGGAATTGCGATTCAGCTCGGCTTCGCCCGGCCGCAGCGGCCGGCGCGTCAGGACCTCGAGCGCCTTACGGGCGCCGCACACGCACGCGGGCATCTTCGGCGGGCACAGGCACACGCCGGAGTCGCGGCGGAAGACCTCCTTGACCATGCGGTCTTCGAGCGAGTGGTACGAGATGACGGCGAGGCGGCCTCCTCCGTTCAGGCGGCTGACCGCGGCCGACAGGAAACGGGCGAGCGCCTGCAACTCCTGGTTGACCTCGATGCGCAGAGCCTGGAAGACCCGCGTGGCCGGATCAATCTTCTCCCGGCCGCCCTTGTGTTCCGCGACGACCCTGGCGAGTTGCCGGGTGGTAACGATGGGCCCCCGGGTCCGCTCCACCACGATCCCCCGCGCGATCTTTGCCGCCATTCGCTCCTCCCCAAATTCACGGAAAATCCGTGTTAGCTCCTCGACGGAAGCGGTTGCGACGATGTCGGCCGCACTGCGGCCGTCTTTTCCCATGCGCATGTCGAGCGGCCCGTCGCGGCGGAAAGAGAATCCCCGTTCCGCCTCGTTGAGCTGCATCGAAGAGACACCGAGGTCCGCCAGGATGCCGTCGGGCGCCGGAAATCCGTCGAGCACCCGGTCGAGCTCGCCGAAGTCGGCAAGGACGAAATCCACGCGGCCGCCGAATCGGGCCAGGTGCTTGCGCGCCCGCTCGAGGGCGTCGGGATCGCGGTCGATCCCGAGCAGCCGGATGTCCGGTCCTCGCTCGAGGAGGGCATCGGAGTGTCCGCCCGCGCCGAGCGTCGCGTCCACGAAGAATCCGCCGCGCTCGGGCGCGAGCAGATGGACGACCTCGTCCAGGAGAACCGGAATGTGCGCGCGCGTTTCAATCGGCCTGGCCTCTTCGTTTCACGATTCACAAGAGCAGCTTCGAGAGTTCGTCGTAGTCCTCGGGCCCGAAGTCCTCGGTCGCGAGCCGCTTGGCGAGCGCGGAGTGGTCGGAGACGACGAGGTGATCGATGTTTCCGGTCACGACGACGTCGGCCGCGAGCTTGGCCGTGTCGCGCAGGATCTGCGGCACGAGGATGCGGCCCTGCCCGTCGATCGCGCCGCCCTGGCCGTAGTAGTTGACGCGCTCGAGGAACTTGTTCTTCGCGCGATGGATCGCCGGCAGCTCCGCCAGCTTCTCTTCGAGCGCGCGCCAGATCGGAAGGGGGTAGAGGAGAAAGTTGCGCCCGTGAATCGACGTCACGAAGAGGTCGCGTCCGAACGCCTCTTCGATCTGTTGACGGAAGAGATTCGGCACCTTCAGCCGGCCCTTCTCGTCGAGACGGGCCTGTGCGCTTCCACGAAAGCGATCCATCCGTTTTATGTCGTCCCGTTTGCGTTCCAGGACCACTTTCTCCCACTTTTAGCCAGTTACGGCCACTGGGCGGATGTTAGAAGCGCCGTGGTTTATTAGTCAAGAGAAGAAGTTTGCCTAAAAAAATTAGGAGCGCTAAACGGGCGTAAGCGCTCTGCCCAGAGGCGTGTGCAGTCGAAGTCTCACGGCCAGACGGCCTCTTTGCCCTCGTGCCACTCGCGCGTCATGTCGAGCCACAGGGCCAGGCCCCTGTAGTCGCCGTAGCGCGCGTAGCGCCGGGCGATCGCCCCGTCGGCCGACTTCGCGGGGCCAGGGTAGAAGCGCCGGTACTGCTTGCGAATCCACGAGTCGAGCGCCAGGTACTCGTGCCGGCCGAGGATGCGCAGGAGGCCCTCCGCGGCGTACGGCCCGAAGCCGTGCTCGGCCAGGATGGCATCGCGCACCTCGGTCGCAGGCGCCTCGCGCCGTTCCCATTCCGAGAGATCCAGCCGCCCCGAAGCGACCCGGCGCGCAAACCGGGACAGCGCCCCGGCGCGATAGCCGCAGCGCACTTTACCGCCGAGCGCGCCCGGACGCATCCGGGCGAGCGCCTCCGGGCCGGGAAACGAGCCGTCCTCTGTCAGGGCCACGAGCCGCTGGACCATGCCGCGCGTCGCCGCCCAGGAACAGTTGGTCGTGAGCAGCATCTTCACGGCGTCCTCAAAAAGCGTGGGCGCACGGAGCATTCGCCCTCCCCCACGGGCGAGCGATCGCTTGAGCGCGGGCTCGTCGTCGAGCGCAGCGTCGAAAGCCGAAAGCTCGACGTCGAGCGAGAAGATCCTCCGCGCCATCGCCCGGGCAGATCGCGCTTCGCCGCGCGGACCCGCGATCTCCAGATGCCCGTCCCGCGTGCGAAATGTCCACGCCGCCGCTCCGGGGACGACGGTTGTCAGCATGCCGTGCTCCGCGTCGTAGGAAAACGGCGGCAGGTCGTACCAGCCATGCGAGCGAACGACCGAGTCGAAGGAGAATTCGGGCGGGAGTGGGAGACGGAGGCGCAACGGGCAGGTCTGCGGGCGGGGGCGAGCTCCGCCCCTACGACGCCTTCTTCTGGTCCAGCTTCGCCAGCTCCGGCACGTAGATCTTCACGAAGGCGTCGCGGCGCAGCTTGTCCACGTACTCGGTGAACCGCTTTTCATACATATCGTCGGAAATCCGCTTTCGCAGGTCGTCCTTGACCTCGTGGAACGACTTGAATCCCGCCGGCTTGCGGTCCGTGACGTGAAAGAGGTGGATCGAGTCGGGAAGCAGCCCCGGCGCCGGGTATTCTTCGGCCGGCGTCACGAAGACGGCCGCGTCGAGCGCCTCGACGAGCTCGCCCTTGGCGACGACGCCGAGGTCGCCGCCCTTGTCCTTCGTGGTTCCCTGCGAATACTCTTTGGCGAGATCCGCGAACACGGCGCCCCCCTTGATCCTGGCGCGGATCTCTTCGATCGAGACGACCGCCTGCTGCCGCGCCTCCGGATCGGTGCCCGAAAACTTGAGCACGATCTCGGCCACGTGCGCCGTCTCCGGGATCGCATAGAACTGCTCCTTACGGCGCTCGTACTCGAGCCGCAGTGCGTCGTCGGACTGGTCCATTCGCGCGGTGACGTCGCGGCCGATGACCTTCTGCAGCGTGATGGTCTGGCGCATCTGGCGCTTCAACTCGTCGCGCGTCATGCCCGACTGCGCGAGCGAGGCGTCGAACTCGGCGTCCGTCGACAGGTTGTACTGCTGCTTGACGCGGGCGACCGCCACGTCCACTTCCTCGTCGGTCGCGGTGACCGACATCTCCTTGGCCCGCTCCTCGAGCAGCTTCTCGCGGATCAGGTCTTCGAGGACCGTCCTCTGCAAATCGGCCAGCTCCGTGGGATGGCCCGGGGCCTTCGATGCGATCGCGAGCCGGTGGTCGAATTCCGTCTGGGTGATGAGTCGGTCGTTGACCCGCACCACGATCTGCTCGACGAGCTCGGCGGCGAGGAGGCTCGAGGCTGCGCAGAGGCCGATCAGGAGGAGAATCGTCTTTCGCATGGCGGACATTATTAACACCTTTCGGGGACTCGAATTCCAGGCGACAGAGGATGGCAGAGGCGAGGCTGCTAGGCGGCCTGTCTCGCCAGAGCCGGAAGCAGCTCGATCAGGCCGGCGAGCAGGGCGTCGCCGTCCGGGGCGGGCACCGTCAGCACCCGGGCGGGGGACAGGCTGGCGCCGGGGGTGCGGCGGACGAGATCGAGGATGCGCTCGGCGTCCACGCCGGCGCCCTCGGAAAAGCGCAGATGGACGCGGCCGGCCTGGCGCGTGATGGACGTGACGCCGAGCCGCTCGGCCCGCGCGCGCAGGCGCGCGTACTCGACGAGCCGCTCGACGGCCGGTGGGGGCTCCCCGAAACGGTCCGCGATCTCGCGGCGGGTCTCCTCGAGCGCCGCATCGTCTCCCGCGCGCGCGACCTTTTTGTAGATCATCATCCGCCAGTTCTCGTCCTCGACGTAGTCGTGCGGGATCGCCAGATCCAGCCCGAGCGAGAGCGTGACCGCGCGCTCGGGAATGGCCTCCTCGCCCCGGATCTCGCGGATTGCCTCTTCGAGGAGCGACAGGTACGTCTCGAAGCCCACCGCGGCGATGTGGCCGGACTGTTCGCCCCCGAGCATGTTGCCCGAGCCGCGGATCTCGAGGTCCCGCGCGGCAATGCGGAAGCCGGCGCCGAGGTCGCAGAACTCGCGGATCGAGGCGAGCCTCTGCCGCGCGATTTCCGAGAGCGCCGCGTTCTCCTCAACGAGCAGGTACGCGTACGCCGGCTTGTCGCTGCGGCCCACGCGGCCGCGCAGCTGATAGAGCTGCGCCAGGCCGAACGTGTCGGCGCGGTCGATCAGGATCGTGTTGGCCGACGGAATGTCGAGGCCGTTCTCGACGATGGCGGTGGCGAGCAGCACGTCGGCCTCGCGCGAGAAAAACTTCAGCATCGCCTTCTCGAGGTCGGCCTCCGGCATCTGGCCGTGCGCGACCGTCACGCGCACCGTAGGCAGCAGCTCCTCCAGCGTCTGCTTGACCCGGCCGATCGACTCGATGCGGTTGTGCACGAAGAAAACCTGGCCGCCGCGCGCGATCTCCGCCTCGATCGCCTCGCGGATGATCTCGGGCCGCGACGGAACCACCTGCGTCTCGATCGCCAGCCGGTCGCGCGGCGGCGTCTCGATGATCGAGAGGTCGCGCAGGCCCGAGAGCGACAGGTGCAGCGAGCGCGGGATCGGGGTGGCCGACATCGACAGGACGTCGATCGAGGCCTTCCACTCCTTCAGGCGCTCCTTCTGCGCGACGCCGAAACGCTGTTCCTCGTCCACGATCAGGAGGCCCAGGTCCCGGAACGCCAGGTCCTTGCCGAGCATGCGGTGCGTCGCGATGAGGATGTCGACGGTCCCGTCGGCGACGCGGGCGATGACGTCCTTCTGCTCGGCGCGCGAACGGAAGCGCGAGAGCAGCTCGATCGAGACCGGGAAGGCCGCGAACCGCCGCTGGAACGTGCGGAAGTGCTGGTCGGCGAGGATCGTCGTCGGGGCCAGCACGGCCACCTGCTTTCCGTCCAGGACCGCCTTGAAGGCCGCGCGCATACCGACTTCCGTCTTGCCGTACCCGACGTCACCGCAGAGAAGGCGGTCCATCGGCTTGTCCGACTGCATGTCACGCTTCACGTCCGCGATGGCCTGAGCCTGGTCGGGCGTCTCGACGTACTCGAAGGCGTCCTCGAATTCCTTCTGCCAGGGCGCGTCCTTGGAAAACGCGAAGCCTTCCGCGAGGCTGCGCCGCGCGTAGAGCTTGAGCAACTGGTCGGTCATGTCGCGCATGGCCTTGCGCACCGAGGCCTTGCGCCTGGCCCACCCGGCGCCGCCCAACTTGTCGAGCGTAGGATCGACACCTTCGACACCCGAGTACTTCTGGACGAGGTCCAGGCGCTCGACCGGCAGGAGCAGCGTGCGCGCCTCGGCGTACTCGATCTCCATGAACTCGCGCTCCTGCCCCTCGACCGGCACGCGCTTCAAGCCCTTGAAGCGGCCGATGCCGTAGTCCGTGTGCACGACCGCGTCGCCGAGCTTGAGATCCCGCAGGTCGGAGAGAAACGCCTCGCTCGGCTTGCGGCGCGCGGCGGCGGAGCGACGCTCCTCGCCGAAGATCTCTTCCTCCGCGTACACCGCAAGGCGCGGCTCGCGCAAGCGGAACCCGGCCGAGATTTCCGCGGCAACCGAGACGACGACTCCCGGATGGCGCTGCGAAGAGACGTGGAATCCGTACTCGAAGGCGAGGCGCTTTAACTTCTCGACGCCTCCCGTCGGCCGCGACGCGACGAAGACTTCCTCGCCGGACTCGAGCGCCTTCGTCAGGTCCGCCGCCGCCTCGGCGGCTCGCCCCGCGTGCCCCGCGATCGGTTCGGCGGGCAGGCGGATTGCGCCGCCGCCCGCGGCTTCGAGGCCGAGCCGGTCAAAACGCAGCGACACACCCGCCAAACGCTCGCGGATCCGCTCGGCGGAATGCATGAGCTCTTCCGGCGCGAACGCATCCCGGTCCGGATCTCGGTCGGCGGACAGCCGCTCGTCGAAACCCGCGATTTCCTCCTCGACGGACGCCGGCTCCACGATCACGGTCAGGGCCGCCCCGGTGTGATCCAGCCAGCCCGATGGCATCGGCGAGACGGCGGGGGCGAAGACGCTGCGCTCGGCCTCGGAGGGCGGCCGCCCGATCCGCTCGGTCATCGCGCGCCGCGCTTCTTCCGACTCCTCCGCCGCCGCGAAAGGCGGCAGCCACACGTCCTCGAGCTTTTCCTTCGAGCGCTGCGTGTCCGGATCGAAGAGGCGCAGCGAAGCCACCGTGTCGCCGTCGAGCTCGACGCGCACGGCGAGGTCGCGATCCGGCGGGAACACGTCGAAGAGGCCGCCGCGCACCGCGAGGTCTCCCGTCTCGGCCACGAGATCGCAGCGGTGGTACCCGAGCCGCGTCAACCGACCGATCAAGCCGGGCAGCGACACCTCGGACCCACGGCGCAGGTGCATGAACAGCTCCTCGAAACGCTCAGGGTCCGGCAGCCGGACGAAGAGCGAGCGCGCCGGCAGGACCGCCGCCCAATCGAGCGCGCCGCCGCGCAACGCCGTCAGAAGCGTGAACTCGTCGCGGCGGGCCTTCAGGGACGCCGTGATTCGCTGGTACGGCGTCAGCGTCGGCGCCGGCGCGTGGAAGACCCGCTCCATTCCGCTTGCCGCCAGGTCGCCGAGCAACCGCTCGGCTTCCTTTTCACTGGCGACCACGACAGCCAGCGGCCGCTCGAGATCGCGCGCCAGCGTCGTGAGCAGCATCGCCGGAAGCGCGCCGACCCCGCCCGACACGACCAGGCGGTCTTCTCCCCCCCCGGACTCTGGCGAGCAGGTCCGCG
>JANMBR010000076.1:0-7307 GCA_031360505.1 Acidobacteriota bacterium | reverse complement strand
GTCGAATTCTCCTTGCCGACCTCGCCGATCTCGCCGCCGATCGAGATGGGTATCGCCTTGGGCTCGTGCGCGCGGATGAACTTCGTGAACCGCGCGCAGAGGTCGGCGTTGACGCGCTGCTGTTCGTCGAGCGTCGGCTTGGAGAGGTCCACGAGCGTGGACGTGTCGATGTCGATCTGGAGAAAGCCCGCCGGGATCGATTCTTCGATCAGCGCCTCGATGGCGCCAATCTCCTTCTCGGCGCTCTCCTTCATTTTCTTCGGGTTCGTCTGGTAGTGGTCGCCCTGCAGGAAGAGCGGGCCCTCCCACTCCTCGCGGATCGCCGCCGCGAGGATGACGGCGGCGTATTCGGCGGGACGCTGCTCGGTGTAGCCCATCTCGCTCCTGGCGATCTCGAAGATCACCGTGCCCGCGCCGATCGCGGCGGCCGCCCGGCAGGCCGCGCGCGCCGTGTCGTAGGACATCATGCGGACGTTGATCGCGGGGACGGTGAAGCCCGAGAACTCGCCGCGGCCACGGGCCTCGTAGAGCGGCAGAATCGAGGCGGGCAGGATGCCCAGCGACTCGGCCGCTTCCCGGATCACGCGGCGCGCCACGTCACGCGCCTCTCGCGGCGCGAAGACGGCAGTCCAGACGAGCGCGTCGATCATCTCGGCGCGGAAGCGCGCCGGGTTCGTGACGACCACGCCGCCGTCGTGCCGGACCGTGCCCGACTGCTTCAGGGCGGAAACGATCTCGGCGGGTGTCGCATACAGGTTCATGGGCGATCCTCGGTTGGCGAGATTGCCCGGGGATTCTAATGCAGGGGCTGGAGGCCCGTTGCCCAATCCCGGTAAGATCGGCGCCCGGTCATGATTCGCCTGTCGCGCACGATCCACTTCAACGCCGGCCGCAGCCTATGGCGCCCGGACTGGTCCGCGGAGAAGAACCGAGCCACCTACGGCGACGAGGGGCCGCACGGCTACGGCCACAACTACGACCTCGAGGTCTCCGTCGTCGGCGAGCCCGACCCCGCGACCGGCATGGTCGTGAACCTGACGGACCTCGACCGGGTCCTGAAGGAGGAGGTGGATCGGCCGCTTGACCACCGCAACCTGAACTGCGACGTCGCGGAATTCGCGACGACGCCGCCAACCGCCGAGAACCTCGCGGCCTGGATCTGGAAGCGGGTCGGCGAGCGGATTGAACGGGAGAAGTGGCCCTGCCGCGTCGTCCACCTGCGGCTCGGGCTCACGCCGGGGTTCGCGGTGGAAATTGAGGAATCCGTTGCGCGTCATCCCGAGGAGCGGGCAGGGCGGGCCTAGATGCTGCTCGCGATCGGATTGATCCTGTCGGCCGGGATCGGCCTGTCCCTCGGCCTGATCGGCGGGGGCGGGTCGATTATCACGGTGCCGGTGCTCGTGTACGTGCTCGGAGTGCCCGCGCACCGCGCGATCGGGATGTCGTTGGCCGTCGTGGGGTCGACCGCGCTCATCGGCGCGCTGCTGCATCACCGCAAGGGCACGGTGGCCTGGCGCACGGGCTCGGTCTTCGCAGTGAGCGGGATCGCGAGCGCTTATCTCGGGTCGAAGCTGACGCGGCTCGTCGCGGCGCCGGTGCTGCTCCTGCTCTTCGGGTTCCTCATGCTCGTGGTGGCGACGGTGATGCTGACGCGCAAGGACCCCGAGGAGGGCGCGCCGCCGCACGCGCGCAGTCTGCCGCGGTCGATCCTCGCCGGTCTCGCGGTGGGGTTCCTGACCGGGTTTCTCGGGGTGGGCGGGGGGTTCCTGATCGTGCCGGCGCTCGTGCTCTTCGGCGGCCTCGCGATGAAGGATGCCATCGGGACGTCGCTTTTCGTGATCGCGGTCAACTGCGCCTCGGGCCTGCTTGCGCATCTTTCCGCCGGGGACGCGGATTGGCGCCTGACGCTCATGGTCGCGGCGCTGGCGGTGGCGGGCGCGCTCGTGGGAACGGCCCTCTCGCACAGATTCCACCCCAGCCACCTGCGGCGGATTTTCGCGTGGTTCGTCGTGGCGGTGGCGCTCTTTCTGATCGCCCGCAACTACAATGCGCTGCTCTGAGTAAAGGCATGTACTTCAAACAGTTCTATCTCGGCTGCCTCGCGCAGGCCTCCTACATGGTCGGGTCCGACGGCGAAGCAGCCGTCGTGGACCCGCGCCGCGATGTGGACGAGTACATCGAGGAAGCGCGCGCGCAGGGCCTGGCGATCCGCCACGTCATCGAGACGCACCTCCACGCGGACTTCGTGTCCGGCCACCGCGAGCTCGCCGAGCGCACCGGGGCGAAGATCTACTTCGGCGCAAAGGCTGCAGCCGCCTTCCCGCATGTCGCCGTGAAAGACGGCGACGAGATTTGCATGGGGAAGGTCCGGCTGCGCTTTCTCGAAACGCCGGGCCACACGCCCGAGTCGGTCTCGGTGGTCGTCTGGGATCTCGAGAAGTCCGAAGAGCCGCAGGCAGTGATGACCGGCGACACGCTGTTCATCGGCGACGTCGGCCGACCGGACCTGCTCGGCGCAAAGATGAGCGCGGACGAGCTCGCGGGCCAACTCTACGACTCGCTCCACGAAAAGCTCCTGAAACTTCCGGACGCGGTCGCGGTGTATCCCGCGCACGGCGCCGGATCGCTCTGCGGCCGCAACATCTCGAGCGAGACGAGCTCGACGATCGGCCAGCAGCGACAGTTCAACTATGCGCTGCGTCCGATGACGCGCGCGGAGTTCATCGCGCTCGTCACGGCGGACCTGCCCGAGGCTCCGGGCTACTTCTCCCGCGACGTGCGGCTGAACCGTGAAGGGCCGGGCAGCCTCGCCGCGCTGCCGGCGCCCGCGGCGCTCTCGCCGGACGAGGTCGAGCGCCGCGTCGCAGCCGGCGCGCTGCTGCTCGACGCGCGCGCGGCGGCCGAGTACGGCAACGGCCACGTCGTGGGCTCGCTGCAGATCGGCCTCGGCGGTCAGTTCGCTTCGTGGGCGGGGAGCCTCGTGTCTCCCGAGGCTTCGATCGTGCTCGTGCTCGAGGACGAGGCGGGGATCGCGGAAGTGCAAACACGCCTGGCGCGCGTCGGGCTCGAGAACGTCGCGGGTTATCTCGCGGGCGGGATCCGCGCGTGGGACGCCTCGGGCCGGACCCTTGCGCGCACCGAGCAGATCGGCGTGGACGAGCTTGCGGCTCGAATCGGCGAGGGGGAAGACCTCGCGATCGTGGATGTTCGCAGGCCCGGCGAGTGGCAGACCGGCCACGTCGCGCAGGCCGTGTCGGCGCCGCTCCACGAGCTCGAGGAACGCGCCGAGGCCTTCGATCGCGAGCGGCCGATCGCCGCGATGTGCGCTGGCGGCTACCGCTCGGCGATCGCGACGAGCATGCTGGAGCGACTCGGGTTCCGGAAGATCACCAACGTCGTCGGCGGCATGGCGGCGTGGAATGCGGCGAAGTTCGAAGTCAGCACGCAGTAGGCAGCAAGCAGGAGGCGGGATGCGGAACGCGGGGCGCGGGTTGTGGGTGGTGGTCGGCGCCGGGATCTTTTTGGCTTCGCTGGCGCAAAGCCAGGAGCCCAAGCCTGCTGGCAGCGCGTGGGAGACGAAGAAGTCGGCCTGGGAGCAGTTGAAGCCGGGCCAGAAGGACGAGGTCTTCCGCTTCGCCGAAGGCTACAAGAGCTACCTCACGGTCTCGCGCAGCGCACTGACCTCGACGCAGGAGGTGCTGCGGCTGGCGAAGGCCGCGGGTTTTTCGGACTTCACCGATTCCGCGCAGGTCAAGGCGGGCGCCCGCCTCATCGTCAACGGGCGCGATCGCGCGGTTATCCTCGTCATCGTGGGCTCCGATCCTATCGTCTCGGGCTCACGTCTGATTGGCACGCACCACGATAGTCCGCACATCGACCTGAAGGCGCGGCCGATCCACGCCGCGAACGGGTACACACTCTTCAAGACGATCTACTACGGCGGCATCAAGAAGTACCAGTGGGCCAATCGCCCGCTCGCGTTGATCGGACGGATCGACACGGTGGACGGCAAGCGCGTCGACGTGGCGATCGGGCTGAAGGACGGCGATCCGGTCTTCGTGATTCCCGACAACGCGCCGCACTCCGACAATAAGGAGCTGCTGGCACGCAAAGCCGAGGACATCTTCGCCGGCGAGGAGCTCGATCCCGTCGCCGGCTCGATCCCGGGCAAGGATTCGTCGGTCACGACAGAGGTGCTCGCGGCGCTGACATCGACGTACGGGATCCGCGAGGAAGATTTCGTCTCGGCGGAGCTGCAGCTCGTGCCGGCGGCGAGTCCGGCCGACGTCGGGATCGACCGCGGCCTGGTCGGCGCCTACGGCCAGGACGACCGGCTCTCCTCGTATTGCGCGGTGCGCGCCGTGATGGACGTCAAGGGAACGCCCAGGCGCACGGCCATGGCCTACCTTTCGAACTTCGAGGAGGTCGGCTCGGTCAACAACTCGGGCGCCCGGTCGCAGTTCCTGAACTCGACGTACGCACGCCTGATCGCCGCCGAGCGCGGCAAGGCATACACGGACCTCGACCTGCGCCAGGCACTGCGCGCCTCCGAGGTTGTCTCGGCCGACACCAACGATGGCATCAACCCGATCTTTCCGCAGACGAGCGAGCCCTCCGGGGCGGCGCGCCTCGGGTACGGCGCCGTCATCAAGAAATACGGAGCCGGCTTCGACGCGAACTCCGAGTTCATCGCGAAGGTTCGCGCCCTCCTCGACAAGAACGGCATCGCCTGGCAGACGCAGACCCCGAAGGTGGACGGCTACTCGGGCGGCACGATCGGCGGCTTCCTGTCCGCCCAGGAGATGGAAGTCATCGACATGGGCGTCCCGCTGCTCTCGATGCATGCGCCCTTCGAGATGTCCTCGAAGGTCGACGTGTGGAGCTTCTACCGCTTCATGACGGTGTTCCTGGCGTCGTAGGGCTGCCGCGGAGAGGCCGGCTGGGACTGGGCCGCGAACAGGGCCGAGGCGGCGAGCACCAGGGAAGTGAAGATCATGACGGTGCGCACGGGCTTTTCATCGACGTTCTCCACTTGGCGGCGAATCGTACTCCGTCCGGCGCGAAGCCGACGATAAGATCCGGACCAGCATTTCATGAGCCTCACCGCGGGTTCCCGTCTCGGTCCCTACGAAATCGTCGCCCCGATTGGCGCCGGCGGGATGGGGGAGGTCTACCGGGCGCAGGACACGCGGCTCGACCGCACGGTCGCCGTCAAAGTCCTGCCGGCGCACATGTCCTCATCGGCCGAATCGCGGCAACGCTTCGAGCGCGAGGCCAAGACGATCTCGCAGCTTTCGCATCCCCACATCTGCGCGCTCTACGACGTCGGCAGCGAAGGCGAGACCGAGTACCTCGTCATGGAGTACCTCGAGGGTGAGACGCTCGGCGACCGGCTCGGCAAGGGGGCGCTGCCGCTCGAGCAGACGCTGCGCTACGGCGTCGAGATCGCCGACGCGCTCGACAAGGCGCACCGGCAGGGAATCGTGCACCGGGACCTGAAGCCCGGCAACGTGATGATCACGAAGTCGGGCGTGAAGCTTCTCGACTTCGGCCTGGCCAAGGCGATGGCGCCCGTGGCGCAGCAGCCGGGCCTGACCTCGCTACCCACGATGGCCGGCGCGGCGAACCTCACGCAGGCGGGCACGATCCTCGGGACGTTCCAGTACATGTCCCCCGAACAGCTCGAGGGCAAGGAGGCCGACGCGCGCACGGACATCTTCGCGCTCGGCGCCGTGCTCTACGAGATGGTCACGGGACGCAAGGCGTTCGCCGGGACGAGCCAGGCCTCGCTCATCTCGGCGATCATGAAGGAGGAGCCGGCGCCGATCTCGGGGATCCAGCCCATGTCGCCGCCCGCGCTCGACCGCGTCGTCCGGACGTGCCTCTCCAAGGACCCCGAGGACCGCTGGCAGAGCGCCCGCGACGTGGCCAACGAGCTCAAGTGGATCGCCGAGGGCTCGCAGGCGGGCGTGCCGACGAAGGTTTCCGCGCGGCGCAGGAGCCGCGAGCGGACGGCGTGGGCGCTCGCCGCGCTCGCGACCGCGGCGGCCGTTCTCCTCGCCGTGGGTCTTCTCCGACGGTCTCCGCGTCCCGCCCAGTTCGTCCGCGCGTCGATCGTCTTGCCGGAGAAGACCTTCATCGGCGACCTGGCCCTTTCGCCGGAGGGCGGAAAGCTCGCCTTCACGGCCGCGAACTCGGCCGGGCAATTCTCGCTCTGGGTCCGGGATCTCGACGCGGGTGCCGCGCATCCGATTGCCGGCTCCGAGGGCGCAAAATTTCCGTTCTGGTCTCCCGACGGCCGTTTCGTCGCTTTTTTTGCGGACGGCAAGCTCAAGAAAGTCGAGCCCGGAGGCGGGGCGCTCCTGGCGATCTGCGACGCCGAAAACGGGGTCGGCGGAACCTGGAACCGGGAGGGGACGATCGTCTTCGGGCCGTTGCCGACCGCCGGGCTCTTCCGCGTCCTGGCCTCGGGCGGCAAGCCGATGCCCGTGACGAAGCTCGACGCCGCGCGGCACGAGAAGGCCCATCGCTATCCGTTCTTTCTTCCCGACGGCCGGCACTTTCTCTACACGGCCACCAGCCTCGGCGGAGGCGCCGGCGAGGATTCCAACGCCATCCGGTTTGCCTCGCTCGACGGCCGGGAGGATCGGATGGTCGTCGGCGCATTCTCGAATGCCCAGTACGCGTCGGGGCGCCTTCTGTACCAGCGCGACGAAACCCTGGTGGCGCAAGGCTTCGATCCGGACCGCGGGGTTGTCAAGGGCGAGCCGGTCGTGATCGAGCTGCGCGTGTTCCGGCCGACCGACTGGGCGGGGTTCTATGCCTTCTCTGCGTCCGAGGATGCGATCGTCACCGCGGTGCAATTCATGCTTCCCTCGCAACTCGTCTGGTTCGATCGGTCCGGCAAGGCGGGCGGCTCGGTCGGGCCTGCGGAACCTTTCGGCCCGTTCCGACTGTCGCCCGACGAGCGGCGGGTCGCCGCGACCGTCATGAACGCGTCCAGAAACAGGGGGGAAATCTGGACCCTCGACGTGGCTTCCGGAGCCGCCTCGAAGCTCGTCTCGGGGTCGACGCACAGCAACTATCCGACCTGGTCCTCCGACGGCAGTCGCGTGTTCTACGCTTCCGTTCGCAGCGAGACCACCATGCCGAGCATCTGGTTCAAGCCGATCGACGGCTCGAAGGAGCAACCCTACGCCGAGGGCCCCGACAACCTGAGCCCGTGGGATTGGTCGGCGGACGGCCGGTTCCTCGCCGTGCAGAAGGTCCCGCTCGAGGGAAAGAGATACAACGAGCTCTGGGTCCTC
>JANMBR010000060.1:0-25785 GCA_031360505.1 Acidobacteriota bacterium | reverse complement strand
GTCCTCATCGGGCTTTCCATCGCGGCCCTCGTCGCGAAGATCCGCGACATCGACCGTCGCAAGCCGCCCAGTCCCGGCCATTGAGCCCGCGCTTCAAGAGTCCTCTCGCCGGCCGTCTTGCCGGCGACCGGTAGAATCCGTCCGTGCCGGCCACCTGGCTTCCGAAGACCTTCACCACCCTGCGCGGGTACACACGCGCCCAGCTCTTCGCGGATCTCCAGGCAGGCGTCGTCGTCGGGATCGTCGCGATCCCGCTCGCGATCGCCTTCGCGATCGCCTCGGGCGTATCCCCGGAGAAGGGCCTCGTCACCGCCGCCGTCGCCGGCTTCCTCGTCTCGCTGCTCGGCGGCAGCCGGGTCCAGATCGGCGGCCCGACGGGGGCCTTCGTCGTCATCGTCTACGGCATCGTCACGCGCTATGGGCTCGACGGCCTGACGATCGTCACGATCCTCGCGGGTTTGATCCTGATCGTGTTCGGCCTTGCGCGCTTCGGCGGCGCAATCAAATTCATTCCCTACCCCGTGGTCACCGGGTTCACGAGTGGGATCGCCGTCATCATCTTCTCTTCACAGGTCAAGGATCTGCTCGGGCTGCAGATGGGCGCAGTCCCGGCGCACTTCCTCGAGAAGTGGGGGGCGTATGCCGCGCACCTCGCCTCGGCGTCACTGCCTGCGATCGGCATCGCCGGCGGATCGTTCGCGATCCTCCTCCTCTGGCCGAAAGTCTCGCGCAAGGTGCCGGGGCCGATCGTCGCGATCCTCGCCGCCTCGGCCGCCGTCGCGGCGCTCGGGCTTCCCGTCGAAACGATCGGTTCGCGCTTCGGAGAGATCCACGCCACCATCCCCGCACCGAGTCTGCCCGCGATTTCGCTCGACCGTGTGCGGGAACTCTTCCCCTCGGCCGTGACGGTCGCCCTGCTCGCGGCGATCGAGTCGTTGCTCTCCGCCGTCGTGGCCGACGGCATGATCGGCAGCCGGCACAAGTCCAACGTGGAGCTCGTCGGCCAGGGAATCGCCAACATCGCGGCAGGCCTCTTTGGCGGCATACCGGCGACGGGCGCCATCGCCCGCACCGCAACGAACGTCAAGAATGGCGGGCGCACGCCGGTGGCCGGGATGACGCACGCGGTCGTCGTGCTGCTCGTGCTGGTCTTTCTCGGAAAGTGGGCGCGCTTCATTCCGCTCGCGACGCTCGCGGCCGTGCTGACGGTCGTCTCGTACCACATGAGCGAGTGGCGGGCGTTCGCGACGCTGTTCAAGACGCCCAAGAGCGACGTGGCGGTGCTGCTGACCACTTTCTTCCTCACGATCGTGATCGACCTCACGGTCGCCGTGCAGGTCGGTGTCGTCCTCGCGGCCTTCCTGTTCATCAAGCGCATGGCCGACGCGACGCACGTCGGCGCGATCACGCAGGATCTCGCCGACGTGCCGGACGGAACCATGGCCCGGGACGCCGAGGGTGTCGCGCGGCGCACGATCCCGGAAGGCGTCGAGGTCTACGAGATCAACGGCCCCTTCTTCTTCGGCGCCGCCGACAAGATCAAGGACGTGCTGCACTTCGTCACGAAGAAGCCGCGCGTCTTCATTCTTCGCATGAGAAACGTGCCCGTCATCGACGCCTCGGGGATCCGGGTCCTCGACGACCTGTTCCGCTCGTTTTCGCACCAGGGCATCCGGTTCATGATCGCGGGCATTCAGGCCGAGCCCCGCGCCGCGCTCGAACGCGCCGGAAAGCTCGACGAGTACGGACGGGAGAACTTCGTGGCCACCCTGGACGAGGCGCTGGCCGTCGGAAAATAGTCTCTTCGGGCTGTCGAATCCGGGCCGGGTCGTTCGACTAGAGGTGAAAAGGAGATTTCGACCATGCGCTACATGCTTCTGATCTACATCAAGGAGTCCGACTGGGCCGCGCTCTCCGAGAAGGACCGCGGGCAGATGTTCGCGGAGTACGGGGCGTTCAGCGAGGCAATCCGCAAGAGCGGCCACTACGAGAAGGGCGATCCGCTCGAGCCGGCCACGACCGCGACGACCGTCCGCGTCCAGAACGGCAAGACCGTCACGACCGACGGCCCGTTCGCGGAGACGCGCGAGCAGCTCGGCGGCTACTACATCGTCAAGGCGAAAGATCTGGACGAAGCCACCGCAATCGCCGGGCGCGGCACGGGCTCCCGGATGCGAGCGTGGACGTCATGCTGACCGAGATCGCCGTCAACGGCGCCATGCTGGACATCTCGCAGGTTGGCGGAATGAGAGCAAGGCGAGCCGACGAGCACCTCTGGAATCTCCTCGCGACGGCCCCGGCCGCCACCCTGGTCATCGGTGATCTCCGGCTCATCGAGCGGCCCGTCCGGGGCGCTTGCGTCATCAGTGCAGGTGAGCTTGTCGACTCGCTGGAGAGGTGATTGGCCGGGACGTCCAGGGGATCCCGCCGGCCCGAAAACGTGACATCCTTCCTCCGCTGGGAATTTCCCTCCCATCCTGACCCATGTCGCCGACCATCCGCCGCCTGTCGCTTGTCGCGGCCGTCCTCGCCGGCCTCCTCGTCCTGCTGGTTCTCGCCCTGCCTTACCTCGTCTCGCTCGACGCGCTGCGCGCGCGGGTGATCGCGGCCGCCGAGCAGTCGCTCCACCGCAAAGTCGAGATCGGAGCCATGCGGATCCAGATTCTCTCGGGCCCGGGCGCAGGGGTTGAGAAGGTCGTCGTCCACAACACCGCCGGCTTCGAGTCGCCCGCCCTTCTGTCCGCGGATCGCGTATCGGTCAAGGTCGCTTTCTGGCCGCTGCTGTCGCGGCGCGTCGAAGTGCGGGCGATCGTCCTCGACGGCGTGACGATGACGATCGAGCGCGGCCCCGACGGCGCGATGAACATCGACGACTTCCTGTCCGCCGGAAAGAGGGACAGCGCGCCCGCGTCGCGGACCGCCGCGGCGGCGCTGCTCGTCTCGCGCATCGAGATCGAGCGCGGGCGGGCGGTCTTCGTCGACCGCAAGGTCTCTCCCGGCAAAACCGTTACCCTCGCCCTCGACGAGCTGACCGGCCGCCTGACCGACATCGGCCCGACGACTCCCGCCCGCTTCGACCTGGCCGCGCGGTTTCTCGCAGACTCCGGGCGCAACCTCACGCTCAATGGAACGCTCGGCCCGCCGCCCGCCGAGGGGCCCGTGGGCGAGGCGCCCCTTGCGGCGGCTCTCTCGGCAAAGGGACTGGCGCTCGCGCGCCTGGCCCCTTACGTCGCAGCCTTCCAGTCCACGGACCCGGGCACCCTCACTCTCGACGGAAGGGTCTCGGGCAAACTGCTCGGCGCGCTCGAGCTCTCCGGCAACATCGCGCTCGCTCCTGCCGGGACCTCGTCCTCGATCCCCGCTTTCGACGGGACATTCACTTCCGTACTCGACTGGGGAAAGGGCACGCTCGTGATCGGCCGATCGCTCTTCGAGGTCGCAAAGCTGCCGCTGGCGATCGAGGGACGCATCGACGATCTGCGCAGGCAGAAGCTTGTCGCCCTGCGCATCGCCACGCCGGGCGACGTGGAGCTCGACAAGGTCACGGGTCTGCCGGGCCTCGCGGGCCGGCTGCCCGCAAGCGTCAAGCTGGCCGGGCGCGTCCGCGTCGAGATGCAGATCGACGGCCCGTCTGCGGAGCTCGAGATGCGCGGCTCGGCGGAGGGCTCGTCCTTCGGCGTGAGCATGGACGGCCAGCCGATCTTTGCTGCGCCCTCGCTGCACGCCACGATGGGCTCGCACGGCAAGGCGCCACTCGCGGGACGCGTCACGGCGCCCTCGGGAAAGCTCAAGAACCTTCCCTTTGAAAAGCTCGTTTCCGACTGGACGTGGGACAAGGGCACGCTGACTCTCACCTCCTCGGCGGGAGTCTTCGGCGGCACGCTTTCCGCGCGCGTCGACAGCGACTTCGCGCACCCCAAATCCGACTCGCACCTCGCGCTCGACGTTCAGGGCGTCCAGGGCCAGCCTCTGCTCGAGTCGGTCACCTCGCTGCGCAACGTCTTTTCCGGCGCGCTGCGCGGGAAGATGTCCCTGACGAGCCAGGGGCTCGGCTGGGACGCCGTCTCGAAGACCGGGCGCGGGGACGGGCGCATTGCCGTGGCCGATGCCGACATCCGGACCGTGCAGCTCATGCCCGAGGTCGCCCGCACGCTCTCGACGGTCGGCAAGGTCGCCGGCTTCCAGGTGCCGGCGAGCCTCGAGTCCACGAAGTTCTCGACGCTCGAGACCTCGCTCAAGCTCGCCGACGGTCGCCTCGCGACGCCCGATCTCACGATGTCCGGCCGCGACGTGTCGGTTTCGGCGGACGGCTCGATCGGGTTCGACCGGACGCTCGCGTACCAGGGGCGCATCGTTCTCGGCCCTTCCGTCGTCAAGAGCCTCGGCAACGCGGGTCGCTATCTGGCGGACTCCGCGGGCCGCATCGCGCTCCCCTTCCGCGCGAGCGGCTCGATCACGGCGCCGAAGGTCACGATCGACGAGAGCGTCGTCCTCGATCTCGGGCGCCGCGTGCTCGCCCGAGAGGCCCAGGAGAAGCTCGGCGGCACGGCGGGCAAGGTGCTCGGCGACGTTCTCGGCGGAGGCGACGGCGCGAAGGCGGACCCCGTCGACATCCTGCAACAACTCCTGCGGCCCCCGCCGCCCACACCGACGCCGCACCCGTAGCGGCGCCACGAGGAGAATCCGATGCGCATCCGGCTGGCCTTCGTCATCGCGGTGCTCGTTCTGACGGCCTCCGCGTCGCAGGCACAGATCGATCCGTCCAAGTGGTTCAAGTCCGATACCGCCTCGTCGCTCTCCACGGGAGACATCGTCGCGGGCCTGAAGGAAGCCCTCGAGGTTGGCACGACCGATACCGTTGCGCTGACCGGACAGACCAACGGCTACTTCGACAACGCGGCGATCAAGATCCTCCTGCCTTCGCAGTTGCAATCCGTCGACCAGGCGCTCCGGCTCCTCGGCCAGGGCGAGAAAGTGGACGCATTCATCCTCAGCATGAACCGCGCCGCGGAAAAGGCCGCGCCCGCTGCCAAGGACATCTTCTGGGCCGCGATCAAAGGCATGACCTTCGAGGACGCGCGCAAGATCCTCAGCGGCGGCGACACGGCGGCCACCGAGTACTTCCGAGCGAAGACGAGCGAAAGCCTGACCGCCACCTTCCGTCCCGTCGTCAACGACTCCATGAAAGACGTCGGCGTACTCCAGCAATACAAGCAGCTCCAGGCCGCATACGAGTCCGTCCCCTTCGCCTCGAGCTTCCCCTCGCCCGACATCGAGGCCTACGTCGTCTCGAAGTCGCTCGACGGCCTCTTCCTCGTGCTCGGCGAGCAGGAAAAGAAGATCCGCACGAACCCGGCAGCGCAGGTGACGACGCTGCTCAAGAAGGTGTTCGGAGGCGGGAAGTGACACTGGGGCGCGAAGCGCGAACCCTCATGTCATCCTGAGCGCAGCGAAGGATCCCTTTATGTGCCCCGCGACGACTACGAAAGCGGTAAGGTGACGCTATGAAAAGAATTGGCATCGCCCTTCTCGCCATCGGGCTCCTCGCCTTCGTGCTCGCGTCGAGCAAACGCGGCGGCTACGACTCGGTCGAGGGAGCCCTCAAGTCGACGTTCTCTTCGAGCGAGCGATCGAAAAAGGATACCTGGGAATCGCTGCGCTGGGTCGGCCTTGCGGTCGCGGGCGTGGGACTCGTGATGGTTCTCGTTCCGGGTAAGAAGACCTAGAACGACCCCTCTCGCCCCGTCTCCTCCGACTCGAACGTACGCGCCTCGCGCCTGGCGTCCGCGATGGAGCCCCTGCCGCGCGGGAACCAGGCGAACCCTGCGGCGAGAACGACCGCGAGAAACGCCACGCCGCCGCGAGGCTGAAGCGCGAAAGCTTTTCACAGACAGGACTGCCGGCCGTCGCCGATACTGATAAAGAATGCAGCCCTGAAGGAGACCTTCATGAAAAGACATGCGACCGCCCAATGGCGCGGAGACCTGAAGACCGGAAAAGGCACGCTGACGACCGAGAGCGGCGCCCTCAACGATGCGCGCTACTCGTTCACGACGCGCTTCGAGGGCGACAAGGGCACCAACCCCGAGGAGCTCGTCGCGGCCGCGCATGCGGGGTGCTTCACGATGGCGCTCTCGGCCGAGCTCGGCAAGGCGAACCTCGTAGCGGAAAGCCTGCGCACGAAAGCCGTCGTCACGCTCGATCGGGACGCCGGCGGATTCTCGATCACCGAATCACAGCTCGAGCTCGTCGCGAAGATTCCGGGAGCGTCCCAGGAGGCGTTCCAGGCGGCCGCGGATTCGGCAAAAGCGAATTGCCCGATGTCGAAGCTGCTCAAGGCGAAGATCACGCTGACGGCGACGCTCGAAGCGTAACGCCCCGAAGTTACTTCCTGGGGGGCCTCGACGGTCGCAGGTCGATGCGGGAAGGAATCGCCCGGTCCGGGAACCGCACGAGGTCGGCAACGGCCTGCGCGACGTCCTCGGCCTGGAGCATCCAGCCGGTGTCGCGGCTGCTCGAATGCCCGAACTCCGTGGCCACCGATCCGGGCAGGACGGTCGCCATCCGAATGCCGTCGTGGCGCAGGTCGAGCATCGCGGCCTCGGAGAAGCCGAGCAGGCCGAACTTCGAGGCGTTGTAGGCAGAGCCTCCGGCAAACGCGTTGACCGAGGCGAGCGAGGCGATGTTCACGATGAAGCCGCCGCCGTTGGCGATCATAAGCGGCGCTGCGTGGTGGACGGCGTAGAAAACGCCGAAGAGATTCGTCTCGAGGACTTCGCGGAACTGATCGGACGAGAGCTTGTCGACACGGTCGAAGTGCCCGAGGCCGGCGTTGTTGACGAGCACGTCGAGCCGCCCGCCGTCGCGCGCCACGGATTCGACGAGGCGCTTCTGGTCCTCCTCGCGCCGCGCATCGGCGGCGAAACCGCGGACGGGAAGATCCTCCTTCGCGAAGCCCGCGAGCGCGGCCTTCGTCGACTCCTCCGTGCGCCCGGAGAGGAATACCGAGAAACCGTCGGCGGACAAGCGCCTCACGATGGCCGCGCCAATGCCGCGAGTTCCGCCGGTCACGAGTGCTACGCGGGTGGTGGTCATGGAACCTCCATAAACCCTCTCCCCCGAGGGGAGAGGAAACGGTCAGCGGTTGGGTTCGTTTGCCTGCCCTGACGATCACTCCTGCCACCATCGAGCTCCGGTGAAAGGTCACGCTGGGCCAATCAGTACCTCCCCCCCACCGGCGCCGGAATGGCGTCGAGTTCGGCAAGATCCTCCGCGGTCAGCACGATCGCGGCAGCCGCGTAATTCTGCTCGACATAGTTCTGGCGCTGCGTGCCCGGGATCGCGAGGACGTGCTCGCCGCGCGAGAGGACCCAGGCGAGCGCGATCTGCGCCGGCGTGACGCCCCGGCGGTCGGCGACGGCGCGGACGGCCTCGACGATGCGTTGGTTAGCGGCAACCGCCTCGGGCTGGAAGCGCGGCAGCGTCGAGCGGAAGTCTTCGGCGCCGAACTGCGCGCCCGCCTTGATCGCTCCCGTCAGGAACCCGCGCCCGAGCGGCGAGAAGGCGACGAACGACGCGCCGTTCTCGGCGCACCAGGGCGCCACGTCCCCGAGGTAGTCGCGCGTCCAGAGCGAAAGCTCCGACTGCACGGCCGTCACCGGGTGGATCCGCGCGATCCTCTCGAGCTCCGGGACCTTCGCCTCGGACACTCCGAGCCAGCGCACCTTGCCGGCGCAGACGAGCTCTGCCATGGCGCCCCAGGTCTCCTCGACCGGGACCTTCGGGTCGATGCGATGCAAATAGTAGAGGTCGATCGTATCGACGCCGAGGCGCTCGAGCGAACCATCGCACTCGGCGCGGATGTGGTCGGGCGTTCCGTTGCGCCCGTACTTGTAGCCGGCGAGATCTTCGAGAATGAGGCCGGCCTTGGTGGCGACGACGACGCCGTCGCGCCGCCCGGCGAGCGCGCGGCCGACCAGTGACTCGTTCGTGTAAGGACCGTAGGCGTTCGACGTGTCGAAATGATCCACGCCCAGATCCACCGCCCGCCGGATCAGCGCGATCCCCGCCGCGTCGTCCACGTTGCGGTCGTGGTACGCCCACGACAACTCCATGCATCCGAGTCCTACGGGGTGGACTCGGGCGTTCGTTATTCCCAGTTTCCGCGGCATGCGATCACCATATCAAGTCACCACCATCGCGACGAGTCGGGAAGTCAGCCGCACTCCGGACCGGGCGCAAGGCCTACCGGCATCCCTCGTCGGCGGCGAGCTAACCGAGGCCCGTCAGTCGCAGCGTAGGAATCTGCTCGAGGGCCTGGCCGGGCGGGCGGCGTGCCGCACCGGGGCGCCGTCCGCCGGCTGCGCCATGACCGCGCAGCGAACGCAGATAAATGTCGAGCGTGTCGAGCGTCAATCGATCGGCGGCGCTCAAAATCGTCTCGATGCCCGAGTGGCGAAGCCGCGCCGCAAGCCGGCGATTGCCGAGGAGGATCTCGAGCGCCGAGACCTTGGCAAAGGCCTCGACCGCGTTCTCCGGGGCCCCCAGCGCGAGGCGCGCGATGTCGGAATCCTCGAGGTGCACGAGCAGCGGCCGATGCTGGCGGCGCAGCGCGAGGAGCGCTTCGCGCAGGAGCTCGGCGCCCGAGAGGTCGACGAGCGAGGTCAGCATCACGACCTTCGCGCGCCGGAACTCGGCGTCCCGCGCCGCCTCCGCCGCGACGTCGTATGCCGGCTCGGCCAGGCGCGCCTCGAGGTCGTAAAGCGCGGCATACGCGCGCGCGATCCCCCGCGAGCCCGCGCGCACGCGCACCCGCCTCTCGATCCGATCCGAAAACGCCACGAGGAGCACGCGATCGCCGCGCGACGAAGCGACGCGGGTCAGCGCGAGGGCCGCCGCCAGCGCCGCATCAAGCTTGCTCCGCCCGCCGTCGACCGACGCCATGGCGCGGCCGCAGTCGAGCAAAACGACCAGGTGCGCGCTCTTCTCCCACGTCTCCTCGCGCGCCATGAGGCGTCCGTGCCGCGCCGTGGCCTTCCAGTGGATCCGATTCGGAGGATCCCCTTCGTTGTAGCGCCGCACGCCGTACGGCTCGGAGCCGAGGCCCTGCAGCAGGACGGGCGAGAGGCCGAGCTGGCGACGGTGCGCGAGGGCGAGCAGCCGACCGGCCCGCCCCTCCCAGCGGATCTGCGGATAGATGCGGATCTCCCGCGCCGGCAGGAGCTCGCGTTGGCTCCAGGCCAGGCGCCACGGCCCCTCGATCCGCGCGGAGAGCGGCAGGAGCTCGTGCGTTCCCCGCCGGCCCGGCTCGATCCGGTAGCTCCACACGCTCGCGCGGCCAGGATGGACTTCGATGGCGACCCGCAGCGCGGCGGATGCCAGCGCCGGATGCAGCCCCTCACGCAGGGCGACGGTCAGCCGGCGGTCCGGCGTCGTCAGCGCGACCGAGACGTCCGCGCCGGAGCCCTGCGCAAGAAACGAGGGCCAGCGGCGCTCGGCCGCGAGGCGGCTCCGATGCGCCGCCCGCAGATCGAGGGCAAACGCCCCGAGGAGCAGCGCGTTGCCGGCGATGACGACCCACCGCAGTTGCGGGACGAGAACGGAAAACGCGGCGACGATCGCCAGCACTCCGAACGCTTCGATCAGCCGGCGGGAAGGCACGGTCAGCGCGGCACGGGGACGGCGCCCGCGATCGTCGCGAGCAACCGGGCGGGCGTCTCGCTCTCGAGCTCCGCCTCGGCCGTCAGCAGGACGCGGTGGCCCCAGCACGGCGCCAGGCACCGTTTCACGTCGTCGGGAGACACGAAGTCGCGGCCGCCCATGGCGGCGAGCGCGCGCGCCGTCTCGAGCAGCGCGAGCGCGCCGCGCGGGCTCACCCCGATCTCGACGCGCGCCGACTCGCGCACCGCCGCGGCGAGGCTCGCCACGTATTCGAGCAGCTCCGGCGCCAGGTGCACGCGCCGCGACGCGCCGCGCAGCGCGAGCGCCTCGGCGCGAGCGACGGCGGGGCCGGGCAGCGGCGCCGCCTTGCCCCAGCCGGCGAGTGTGCCCGCCACGGCCCGCCGGTAGATCTCGACCTCGGACTTGCGGTCCGGCAGGCCCATGTCCACGCGCGCGATGAACCGGTCGAGTTGCGCCTCGGGCAGCGGATAGGTCCCCTCGAACTCGACCGGGTTCTGGGTCGCGATCACGAAGAACGCCTCCCCGAGGGGGTACGTGACGCCGTCGATCGTGACCTGCGCTTCCTGCATGGATTCGAGCAGCGCGGACTGCGTCTTCGGCGGAGTGCGGTTGATCTCGTCCGCCATGAGGACCTCGGTGAAGACCGGGCCGCGCACCAGGCGAAAGGCGGCCGTCTTCTGATCGTAGACGTTGGTGCCCACGAGGTCCGAGGGCATCAGGTCCGGGGTGAACTGGACCCGCGAGAACTGCAGTCCGAGGCTCGCCGCGAACGCGCGCGCGAGCAGCGTCTTTGCGATGCCGGGAACACCCTCGATCAGGGCGTGGCCGCCGGCCATGTAGGCGGCGAGCAGCGTCTCGGCGGCCGCATCCTGGCCGACGACGGTCTGCCGCACCGAGTCGCCCACGCGGGCGGCGGCGGACGCGAGGGCCTCGAGTGTGGCTCCGGGTTCCGAGGACATGTTCAGTCGACCTTCCTGCGGCGTTGCTGCCGCGAGACGAAGTTCGCCAGATCCACGAGCTCGGCATCCCCCGCCTCGACGGCGGCCTGTCGCGCGCCCCCGGGGATCGAGACTCCCGGATCGAAGCTCTCGGCGTTTCCGATCAGGTGCACCGCCGCTTCCGCGGAGTGCCGCAGCTTGCGGTGCAGCGCCCCGAGCCCCAGCAGAAACGACGAGGTCGAGCTCGCGATCGTCGGGGGCTCCTGCCACGCCGGGCCGAACCGTTTTCCGAGCGCCCACGCGCCGAGGAGATAGAGCAGCGCGAGCTCGACCAGGAGCAGATCCAAGCTCGGCGCGCTCGAGTCGGTCGGAATCGCGCCTGGCGCCACGAACCCGTGGTGGTATTCGTCGAAAACGATCCGGTCGCCGAGGGCAATGCGAAGGGACTCGAGCAGGTCCGCGTTGCCCGGATTGCCGAGCCGTCCGTTCGAAAGGGCGTCGGCCGGCAGGACGAAGACGCGGCCGCGACCGCGTGGAAACGCGAAGATCGCGGGTGTCCGATCCGGACCGCCGCGATAGAACACCTCCGCCCCTTTCGGCGGCTTCGGAACCTCTCCGGGCGCCCCGACGACGACGGCGCCGGCGCCGGACCCGAATGCGGCTTCGGGCGTCAACCGCCATTGCGCGGCCGCTTGGTCGTACCAGCCCCAAGGGCTCAAGGGCGTCTTCTCTCCCACGGGCGCGAGCTCGAGCCCGAACGCCTCGGCGACGAACCCGTCGAGCGGATGCGCCTGCCCCGAGTACGCGAAGACGATCGTCCCGCCGGAGGAGACCCTCTGCCTCAGGGCATCGAGCTCCGACCGCATCGGAATCGACTGCCACGGAAGGGCCAGCACGAGCGCGCCCTCTCCGGCCTGGTCGAGCGGCCGATCCGAGAGCGACACGGCGCTGCCGCGTCGCTCCCAGTACGTGCGCGCGGCGAGCCAGCCGCCGGACGACGCGGCAAGGGAGCTCGATCCTGCCGCGCCGGCCCGCTTGACGAGCAACGTCGCGAACATCGATGCGGCGACGAGGATCGCCCCCCAGAGGATCCACCGACGCGCCTTCACGACAGCTTTTCCTCGAAGCGTGCGAGGCACGCGCCCACGTCCTGCGCCGACGGGCTCCTCCGGCCGTACATCAGCGTGTCGAGCGCGGCGCCGGGCCGCAGCAGCTCCGGCCGCCGGGCGCGGACGAGCAGCTCCCGGGTCGTCCAGCTCTCGTCGATCGCTTCGTCCACGGTGAGCGAGGCCGCGAGCCACCACCACAACGCCTCGAGCGCGCCTGCGACGTCGCCCCGCGACAAGCGCAACTCGATCTCGCCCCTCCAGCCGGGACGGTCGAGGGCGGGCGCGTTTTTCGCCGTCTCCGTCCACCCGAGCCGCGCAACGGTGGGCCCGCGCGCCGGGATCGCGCGCACGCGGCGAAGGATCGCGACGGCCAGAAGCCCAAGGCCAAGGCCGACCGCGGCAATCGCGAAGACTCCGACGGCCAGCAGCAAGTTGTCCGCGAGCGACGGCCGCGCCGAGAACATCCCCGCGAGCCAGCGCGCGAACGCGCGCGCCAGGGCGCTGAAGTATCCGGTCAGATCCGGCCCCGCCGGCGCGCGCGCGACGCGCGTTTCGGCGAGGACCTGCCGCAGCAGACCTTCTTGCGCCGCGTGCAGGACGAACGGCGGCTGCGACGCCGCCAGCGCTCCCGGCGGGGTCATCCGCGCGGAGCCGCCGGGGACGCGGGCTGGCCGCCGAACCGCGCGTCGATCGCCGCGGCCAGGTCGGTACCTTCCTTGCGCCGGACCACGTCCAGGTAGAGCAGCACGATCCCGAACGACGAATAGATGGTGACGGCCGTCGTCGCGAGCGAGCTGAGGATCGCCGAAGGGATCCGCAGCCAGATCGGTCCCGCGATCGACTGCGGGTCGGCCATGGCCCCCGACGCGACGCTGCGCGCCATCCGCACGCCCTGCATCGCCGTGAACGGAAGCTGGACGAAGAAGGCGATCGCGTATGCGATCAGGCCCGCAACGAGATAGAGCAAGAAGATCTTCGTGGATGTGTTGGCGAGGAAGCCCTTGCGCGGGTTGTAGCGCACGAGCTTCCAGCTGCGGCCAAGCGCGCCGGTGCCGAAGACGCGCTCCGCGGCCATGACGGGAACTACGAACGACAGGCCGAGCATCAGGTAAACCCCGGGGAGGACGAGGCAAATGAACCCTGCGACGATCGCGAGAAACGAGAGGAGCAGCGTGCCGAGGCTCGCCGGCTGGAGGATGAAGGCCCACTTGGCCTTCATGTCGATCGGCCGGTTGAACGCTCCATCCACGGCGGCCGAGGTGAGCACGCCCGAGGCGAGGACCTGCACGATCAGGGTCAGCGACAGGCTCGCGAGCAACGTGAAGCAGCCTCTGCCTGACAACATGGCCGCGGCCGCGCCCGGTCCCGCCGTCTGCTGCATGAAGCGGGACTGCAGCACCACCGTCACCGCAGCAAGCAGCGCGAGCGGAACGGCAACCATCAGGTAAATGGCGCCGAAATGGCGCCGCGTCAGCTTCATCGCCTCGTCGAGGAGCACCCGAAACGGAATCGGTTCGGCCGGGACGGCGGGTTCGGTCATCGCTTCTCCTCCTTCAAAAACGGATTCCATGCGGTCGTCAGAAAGAGCGCGCACAGGCCGAGACCCAGAGCGGCCTTGGCAGACGGAGCGATCTCGGGCGAAGGGGACAGGAACCCCTCGACGATGCCGAGCGGGACGAACCACGGGAGGCATCCGAAAAGGATCACGAGCGCGTCGCGTCCGGCCGCGCGCAGGGCGTCGCGCCGGGGCAGATCGGTCGCCTCGACGATTGCGCGCCCCATCCGCAGCCCCGCCGACGCCGTCACCAGGATCAGCGTGATCTCGAGGACGCCGTGCCCCGAGACGAACTCGAGCAGCCGGCCCGCCATCGAGTAGTGCAGCGTGACGCCGAAGACGGCGCCAAGCAGGAACCCGTTGAGAAAGAGGATATAGAGCGACCCGATCCCGGCGAGCGCGCCCCCGGCCCATCCGGCCAGCGCCACGCCCAGATTGTTGCGCGCGATGGCCGACGACGAGACGGTCGGTGGGACCGAGCTCACCAGCGACTCGGTCCAGAGGTGGCCGTTGGCGAGACCGTCGACGGACCTTTCCCCGAGCAGCGTCGCGGCGAGCGAGAGCTGGACGGCGGCCAGACCGAGCCCGAACACCACGCCCACGAGAAAGAGGAACAGGGCCACGGCCAGGTTCGGCAGGTTGCCGCGAAACGCCCGCGGAAACGTCGAGCTCCAGAAGCGCAGGAACGGATGCGCCGACGTCTCCGGCTCCTGGTGCAGAAATCGCGTCGCGACGACCGAGAGCCGCGCCAACCGACGCGCCGCGCCCGTGCCCGGAAAGCGCGCGCCCGCGAGTCCGCTGTCGTGGAGGATCTGCCGGTACCGCACGGCCAGGAATTCGAGGTCCTCGTAGCCGACCGACCGCGGCCGCTCCTGCGCCGCGGCGAGCCGCTCCTCGAACTCTCGCCAGCTGCGCTCGCGCAACGCCAGGAACGACGCGTAGTCCATCAGAACGCCTGCACGCCGAAGGCCCGCCGCAGCGTCATCAAAGGGCCGTCTTCCGCCTGCGCCCCCTCGAGGAAGGCCGGCTCCTCGCGCTCGAGCCGGGAAATGACGCGATACGCCATCGCGTCGGCGCGCGCGGGCTCGAGGTCCCCCGCGCGCCGCAAGAGCGACTCGACGAGCGCCACGTCCCCTCCCTGCCAGCCCCTCGGAATCCGGCGCAGCAGGGGCTCGTCCTCGGAGGCGCGGTCGTGGACGACGAGCGTGCCGGCGAGCCGGTCTCCGAGACGTCGGGAGAGCGGATCGATCACCATTAGCGGCACGCCCACGACGAAGTCCACAATGCGCAGCAGGTTGCGGGTGACGAGCGCGCCGGCGCTGGCCGTGCCGCCGCCGCGCGACACGACGCGCAACCCGACGGCCTTCTTTCCGAGCGTCCGCCCTCGCATCAGGATCTCCGTGCCCGCAAAGTACGCCCAGTCGAGCAGGAAGGCGCCCGTCAGGTAGACGGCCACGAGCCAGGCCCGCGCGTCGCCGGCATTCGAGCTCGACCAGAAGAAGGCGATCGCCCAGACGACCTGGATGATTCCCTGGATCAGGAAGTCGATGAACGCGGCGAGCACTCGGGAGCCAACCCCCGCAATCGGGAGGTCGAGGGGGACATTGTCGAGGCCGAGAACGGTCTCGACGGCAATCCCCGGCATGGGGCCGCTGCGATCGGCCAGGGTCCCTCCTCGCGATCCGGTGAAAACGTGCGGGAACTGGAGGGAAGTCTATCCGAAGGTCCGGCAGAGAGCCCCGGGGGGCCGGACATCATCTGTCCGTGCCCGCCCGGATGCTTGGGTCATGGGAGAACTCCTCGAGCCGAAGGCCTGGTGCCGCCAGCGCTGGTGCCGCGAAGAACCGGAGGCCGGACACGAGCCCGGTGACGGATGCTCCTGCCACCCGCACGGAGCCGAGGTCGCCATCGTGGAGGCGCAGCCGCAGCGGGCGCTCCGTCTGACCGCGCGGGCCTGGCGCCTCGACGCCTTCGCCTGCCGCACGTGTGGCCTAAAAACGCGGAACATGGTCGAGTATCCGAACCTCTTCTTGCGCTGCGAGCCCTGCGCCGCGCTGGATCGCTGGCCTTACGTGTGGACAGGCCGGATTCCCCGCGCCTAGGCACGCCAATTTCCGCTAATCTGATTCCCGTTCGGGACGCGGTGTCCCGGCAGGGAGCAACGATGAAGTCGTACGTCAGATTGACCGAACCGATGGTGCGCGAAAACGGAACGCTCCGGACGGCCACGTGGGACGAGGCGCTCGTCCGGGCTGCGGAGGGATTCCGCAAGGTGCGCGCCGAGCACGGCGGGGAGGCGATCGGCCTCTTCTCCTGCTCGAAGGCGACGAACGAGGTGAACTACCTCGCTCAGAAGTTCGCCCGGGCGGTCCTCGGCTCGAACAACATCGACAGTTGTAACCGCACCTGACACGCCCCCAGCGTCGTCGGTCTGACGACGGTGTTCGGAGCGGGTGGCGGCACGAGCTCGTACCGTGAGGTGGAGGAGGCGGATCTCGTCCTCCTGTGGGGATCGAACGCGCGCGAGGCGCACCCCATCTACTTCCATCACGTCCTGAAGGGCGTGCACAACGGCGCGCGCCTGGTCGTCGTGGACCCGCGGCGGACGGTGTCGGCGCAGTGGGCGGACACCTGGCTCGGCCTCGATGTCGGCTCGGACATCGCGCTCGCCAACGCGATGGGGCGCGAGATCCTCCACGCGGGGCTCGAGAACCGCGCGTTCATCGAGAAGGCGACGACGGGCTTCGACGAATACCGCAAGGGCGTCGAGAAGTACACGCTCGAGTACGCCGAGCGCGAGACGGGCGTGCCGGCGACGGCGATCCGCGACGTCGCGCATGCGTACGCGAAGGCCGGCAAGGCGCAACTCTGCTGGACGCTCGGGATCACCGAGCATCACAACGCCGTCGACAACGTCTTCGCGCTGATCAACCTGTCGCTCCTGACGGGCCACGTCGGGCGCTGGGGCTCCGGCGTCGTGCCGCTGCGCGGGCAGAACAACGTGCAGGGCGGCGGCGACATGGGCGCGCTGCCGAACAAGCTGCCCGGAGGCCAGGACGTCGACAACCCGGAGCTGCGCGGCAAGTTCGAGCGCGCGTGGGGCGCATCGATCCCGACGAAGAAGGGCATGCACCTCTCGCAGATGTTCGAAGCGATGGAGCACGGAACTTTCAAGGCCCTCTTCGTCCTCGGCGAGAACCCGGTGCAATCGGAGGCGGACCAGAAGCGCGCGATCCACCTGCTCGAGAGCCTCGACCACATCGTCGTGCAGGACATGTTCCTGACGAAGACGGCCGAGATTGCCCACGTGGTGCTGCCCGCGGGCGCCTCGTGGTGCGAAGACAACGGCACGGTGACCTCGAGCGAGCGGCGCGTGCAGCGCGTGCGCAAGGCGCTCGAACCGCCGGGGCAGGCGCGAGCGGATCTCGCGATCTTGACCGACCTCGCGCGCAGTCTCGGAACCGACTGGGGCCATCCGACCGCCGAAGAGGTCTGGAACGAGCTGCGCTCCCTCTCGCCGTGGCACGGGGGGATGAGCTACGAGCGCCTCGAAAAGTTGAACGGCCTTGCGTGGCCGTGCCCCGACGAGTCGCACCCGGGCAGCCCGTTTCTCCACGGGCGGCTCTGGCAGGACCCCGTCGAAGGGCCGCGCGCGCCGTTCAACGCCGTCGAGCACGATCCGCCGGTGGACAAACTGGATGCGGACTTCCCGATCCGCCTGACGACCGGGCGGCGGCTCGATTCGTTCAACACGGGCGTCCAGACGGCGGGCTACACGTCGCCCCTGCGGCGCGGTGAGACGCTCGACATCGCGCCCGAAGACGGAGCGCGGCTCGGGGTCGGCGACGGCGAGGTCGTCCGCGCCGTGTCGCGCCGCGGCGCCATCGAGGTGCCCGCGCGCTACGACACGACCCTGCGCCCGGGCCTCGCCTTCATGACGCTGCACTTCCAGGACGACGTCGCGACGAACATCCTGACGATCGACGCGATCGACCCGAAGTCGGGGACGGCCGAGTTCAAGGCGAGCGCGATTCGGATCGAGACCCTGAACCGTTAGCGAAACCGTCTCATCGCGTCGATTGCGCTATGCCGGACGGCTATCCTCCAAACGATCCAGCCGAGCACGAAGAGACTGGACGTCGCTCTCCAGCGATGAGAGCCGGCTATCCAGCTGACCGAAGGAAAGGCGAATCATGGCCTTGACCTCGGCCAACTCTTCGCGCAAATGCTTGAATTCCGCTACAACCTGCGCCTGGAACCGACTGCCGCTCGCTTCCAGACTCTCCGAGCGGGCGTCCCCTCGATCGAGACGTTCGTTTGTCGCGCCTAGACCTTCTGCGAGCGTGCGGATCTCGCTGCGCAGCCCCTCCGCCACCACGTTGAAATGACGCTTGATTTCTTCGGCTGTGTCGCGATCCATGAGCGCCTCGAGGGCCAGTAGCCTAGCATGGGGATTCCGACCTTCAGCTAGAGTATTCCCGTGGATCTCCACCTCATCCCGGACGCCCACGCCACGGCTGGGGAACGCGCCGCCGTCGACACGGTCACCGGCGCCCCAACCAGCGGCTGGGACGGTGGCGAGCGGCGGTCGGAGACGCAGGGTCACCTTGCGATCGGCGGTCATGCGGCTCGCGCGCGCAGAGACCTGCTGCTGCCCGCCCTCTGGGCGGCGCAATCGCGCGTCGGCTGGATCTCGCCGGGCGCGCTCAACTACATCTGCCAGCGGCTTTGCGTCGCGCCGGCGGATGCGTACGGGGTGGCGACGTTCTACGCGATGTTGTCGGTCAAGCCGCAGCCGACAACGATCGTGCATGTCTGCGACGACATCGCGTGCCGGCTGGCGGGGGCGCCGGGGCTGCTGGAGGAGCTGCGCAAGGCGCTTCCGGCCGACAGCGTTAGGCCGTCGCCTTGCCTTGGACTTTGCGAACGCGCGCCGGCGGCGCTCGTGCAATGCGCGGGCGAGGGTGCGAGGGATTATGTGGTCGCGCCGGTGGATCGGTCATTCACTCTTGCCCCCCCTCACCCCAACCCTCTCCCCCCTCCGGGTGGAGAGGGGGTAGTTGATGAGAGCGAGTCCAAGGGTTCCCTCTCCCTCAACTCTTCCCTCTCCCTCAACGGTTCCCTTTCCCGGCGGGAGAAGGTCAGGGTGAGGGGCGGCTCCCCCTCCGCCCCGCAAACCCAGGACGAGCGGCGCTCCACTCTCCGCCTCCTGCGCCGCGTCGGTCACGTGGACCCGACGAGCCTCGACGACTACCGCGCCAACGGCGGCTACGCGGCCCTGCCGGCCGCCATGGCGCTCGGGCCCGAGGGCGTCATCCGCGAGACGCTCGCCTCGAAGCTCCAGGGCCGCGGCGGCGCGGCGTTCCCGGCCGGGCGCAAGTGGGAGGCCGTGGCGAAACAGCCGGCGAGGCCCCACTACCTCGTCTGCAACGCGGACGAGTCGGAGCCCGGGACCTTCAAGGACCGCGTCCTCATGGAAGAGGACCCGTTCGCCGTCGTCGAGGCGATGACGATCGTCGCCTTCGCGACCGGCTGCGAAAAGGGCTACATCTATATAAGGGGCGAGTACCCGCTCGCGATCGAACGCCTCGAGACCGCCATCGTCGCCTCGCGCGCCGCGGGCCTGCTCGGTGCAAACATCCTCGGCAAGGGTCTCTCGTTCGACGTCGAGCTCCGCCGCGGCGCGGGCGCCTACATCTGCGGCGAGGAGACGGCGCTCTTCAACTCGATCGAAGGCCTGCGCGGCGAGCCGCGCAACAAGCCGCCCTTCCCGGTCGAGAAGGGCCTCTTCGGCAAACCCACCGTCATCAACAACGTCGAGTCGCTCGTCAACGTGCTCCAGATCGCCCTCGAGGGCGGGGCGGCGTTTGCCGCGATCGGGACCGGGCAGTCCACCGGCCCCAAGCTCTTCTGTCTCTCCGGCAACGTCGCGCGGCCCGGCGTCTACGAGGTCCCGTTCGGCGCGACGCTCTGCCAGCTCATTGAGCTCGCCGGCGGCGTCCCCGACGGCCGCGCTATTCGCGCCGTGCTGCTCGGCGGCGCCGCGGGATCCTTCGTCTCGCCCTCTGAGCTCGACGTGCCGCTGACCTTCGAAGGCACGCGCGCGATCAACGCGTCGCTCGGCTCGGGCGTGATCATGGTCTTCGACGAGCGCGCCGACATGGCCGATACGGTCAAGCGCATCGCGGCGTTCTTTCGCGACGAATCGTGCGGTCAATGCGTCCCCTGCCGCGTCGGGACCGAGCGCCAGGAAGAGCTCGTCTCGCGCCTCGACGCGAAGCGCCCGCTCAAGAGCGCCGCCGAGGAGGATCGGCTGCTCGACGATATCGCCCGCGCCATGAAGGACGCGTCGATCTGCGGCCTCGGCCAGACCGCGTCGGGTGCGATCCAGTCCGCCATCCGCAAGCTCGGAGTCTTCTCCGCATGACCGAACCGCGCCGCCGCATCCAGCCGGAGAACCCCGTCGAGCTGACGATCGACGGGAAGGCCGTGACCGTCCCGCACGGGACGACGATCCTCGAGGCCTGTCGGTCCGAGAAGATCGACACGCCGACGCTCTGCTTCATCGAGAGCCTCACACCCATCAACGTCTGCCGCGTCTGCGTCGTCGAGGTCGAGGGATCGCGCGCGCTCGTGCCCGCCTGCTCGCGGCCCGTCGAGGCGAAGATGAACGTCCAGACCGACAGCGAGCGTGTGCGCCTGTCGCGCAAGCTCGTCCTCGAGTTCCTCGGCTCATCGGCGGACCTTTCGTGTGCCTCGAGCGAAGTCCAGGGCTGGATGAACCGCTATCAAGCCGACCCGACTCGCTTCGGCCCTCCCGCGCCGCCCGCGGCCGCCGGGCAGCGCGACGAAGCCATGCCCGGACATCACCACGCCTCCGAGGCCGGCCGCACTGCGACGGTTGCGCAGCCCGTCAAGGTGGACAACGAGCTCTACATCCGCGACTACGCCAAGTGCATCCTTTGCTATAAGTGCGTCCAGGCCTGCGGCACGGAAGCGCAGAACACGTTCGCGATCGCCGTCGCCGGCCGCGGGTTCGAAGCGCGTATCTCGACCGAGTTCGCCACACCCCTGCCGGAATCCGCTTGCGTCTACTGCGGAAACTGCATCGGCGTCTGCCCGACGGGCGCGCTCATGTTCAAGAGCGAGCACGACATGCGCGAGGCAAAGACCTGGGACGAGTCGCGCCAGACCGTCACCGACACCATCTGCCCGTACTGCGGCGTCGGCTGCACGCTCCAACTGCGAGTCCAGGACAACGAAATCGTCCGCGTCACGTCACCTCTCGATCACGAAGTCACGAGCGGCCACCTCTGCATCAAGGGCCGCTTCGGCTGGCAGTTCGTCCAGAACCGGCCGAAGGAATAGGACCGTGCGGTCGCTTCTGCGGCGGCTGCTCGGACTCGTAGCCGAGGCGCCGGCGCCGCAGCCCTCGCCCTCCGACGGTCCGAACTACAAGGCGGCGTGGGACGAGGCCGCGAGCGCCGGAGCCGAGGATGCCATCCTGACCGGCGCGTCGGCGGACTTCTTCGAGTTCGCCGGCGAAAAGGACGCCGCGATCGTCAGCCGGTACCTGCGTGGCGGAGAGACGGTCCTGAACATCGGCTGCGGTGTGGGCCGGGTCGAGCGTTATCTCGCGCCCAAAGTCGGTGAGCTCTGGGGCGTGGACGTGAGCGCCGAGATGATTCGCCGCGCAAGAGAGCGGCTCAGCGGGCACGGGAACGTCCACCTCCGGGAGGTCGGAAACCGCGAGTTCCTGTCCTGGTTTGAGAACGACCGATTCGACCTCGTCTTTTCCTTTCTCGTGCTCCAGCACCTCGACAAGGAAGACGCTTTCCTCTATCTCCGCGATGCCCTCCGGGTCTTGAAACCCGGCGGGCTGCTCGTGACCCAGTTTCCCAATTTCCTCTCGGAGGCGTACACGCAGGCTTTCATCGAGGGCGCCGCGGTCGCCGCTCGCAGTCCCGGCCGTGTCCGGTTCTCGACCGAGGCCGAGGTGCGCCGCGTGTTGGCCGTGTGCGGGTTCGAGATCCAGGAGCTCTGGTTGGGCGGACACCACGACCCGGACGCCGAGATCTACGTGGCCGCGCGCAAGCCTCGAAACTAGAGAGGGTCGTGCTACCCTTTCGAACGAGAGTGCGCGCATCCACAGAACACTTCATTTCCTGTTGAGAAACCGCCGCACTGGCGCCGCCGTCGCGGCCCTGACCCTCCTTCTCTCGAGCCTTTCCGTACCCGCCCGAGCCGAGGACCACGCCATCCTCCTCTGGAAGGGCGAGTCGCACCCGATCGGCACGCTCGGCGGCAAGGAGTTCGTCGTCTCGGACGCCGCGCGGGCGCTCGGCTACGCCGTCGCGTCGGACCCGGCGACGGGCGTCCTCACGCTCACCGGCCAGGGTCACCAGATCCTGCTCGGTCCCGGCACCGCGCAGGTGCCCGTGGACCGCCGCATCATTCCGATCTCGCTGCCGGCGCGGGTCGTGGGCGGCTCGCTCTACGCTCCCGCAGACTTCTTCGAGAAGGTCCTCTTTCCGCTCGCAGGCGCCGCGGGCAGCTACGACGCCGCAAAGCGCGTCTGGACCCTGACGGCCACGGGGCCGCCTCCACTTTCGATCGAGGTTGCCGTCGTGCACGTGGCGCCGACGACACAGGTCGTGCTGCGGCTCTCGGCGGCCGCGAAGACCGCAACGGTGCTTTCCGAGACGGGCTTCGCGGTCCGGTTCACCGAAACGAAGATCGATCCGCCTTTCCCCGAAAAGAAGTTCGACGATCCGCTCGTGGCCGCGGTCCGCTTCTCCGGCGACATCGCGACGGTCGATTTTCGAGAGGGGAACCTGACGGCGCGCGCCTACCCGCTCACGGCGCCGGACCGCCTCGTCATCGAGGTCGGGCGCAAGGCCGCCGCCGCCGCGGCTCCCGTCGAGCCGGCCGTGCCCGCGCCGGCCGCGATGCCGCTGCTGACGATCGTCGTCGATCCCGGCCACGGCGGAACGGAGACCGGCGCCATCGGGCCGGGCGGCCTCCAGGAGAAGGAAGCGACGCTGCAGATCGCGAAGCGGCTCGCGGCCACACTGCCAAGGGTTCTCTCGTGCCGCGCGATGCTCACGCGCGATTCCGACGTCCTGATCCCGCTCGACGACCGCGCCTCGATCGCGAACCACGAGAAGGCGGATCTGTTCCTCTCGGTCCACGCCAACTCCTCGCGCGCGTCGTCCGCCAAGGGCTCGGAGACGTACTACCTCTCGCTCGAAGCGTCGGACAAGATCGCCCAGGAAGTCGCGAAGGAAGAAAACCAGGCAGGCGCTGCCCCCGGCGCCGGGCCGGCCGACGCGACCGGCAACCACGATCTCGACTTCATCTTGTGGGACCTTGCCCAGAGCGCCCACCTGAAGGAGTCGAGCGAGCTCGCCGAGTCGATCCAGGTCGAATTGAACGGCGTTTCGGACACTGCCAACCGCGGCATCAAGCAGGCGCCTTTCCGCGTTCTCGTCGGCGCGACGATGCCCGCGGTCCTCGTCGAGTTCGCGTTCATCTCGAACGCCTCGGAAGAGAAGAAGTTGAAGGACCCCGAGTTCCAGCAGGCAGTCGCCGACGCCGTGGCGCGTGCGGTGGTCCGCTTCTTCTCCAGACGCCATCCCCTTGCCGTTCGCCCCACGCCCGCCCCGGCGCCGCCGCCATGAGCCGGCGCGCGGCCGCGATCCTCCTCGCCGTGCTGGCGGTCGCCGTTGCGGCGCTCCTCTTCGTCAATCGCAGCGGATTGCCCCGGTTCGCGCGGCGCGGGCCGCGGCCGTTCCTGCGCGTCTCGCCGGCCGCTCCGGTGCCCGTCTCGGCGGCCCCGGGCGCGACGCCGGCTCCCGTCGTCGAGACGATCCGCGTCACCCTCTACTTTCCGGACCAGAACGGCCTGCTCCTGCATCCGGAGCAGCGGGACATCCCGAAACCCGCGGGCGGCTCGGCGTTCCTGAAGACGCTGTTCGCCGAGCTGCAGAAGGGCCCCACCCGCGAGGGGCTCATGTCCGCCGTGCCGGAGAAGATGCAGCTGCGCAACGCGTTTCTGCTGCCGGAGGGCCAGGCGGTGCTCGACCTGGCCGTGGATGCGGGGCTCGCGTTCGGCTCGGACGAGGAGCTGACGATCGTCGCCTCGCTCGTCGATACGACCCTGCAGAACGTGGCGGACACGTCCCGTGTGAGAATCCTCGTCAACGGCGAGCCCGCCGAAACCCTGGGAGGCCACGTGGATCTCACACGACCGCTGCTTTTCATCCGAAGTGTCATCGAACCGCCGGGAGCGGAGACAACCGCCGAACCGACGCCGGCGCTCACGCCGACCCTGGCTCCGACGGCGCCGCCCGCGCAGCCGACCGGCGCGCCGCGGCCGCAGCCGACGCGCTCGGGCCGGCCATGAGCCGATCGACGCCGCGCCCCGACGGGCGCAAGCCCGCCGAGCTGCGCGAGGTTTCTATCGAGACGGGCGTGGCTCGCCACGCGGAGGGCTCCGCCCTCATCTCGCTCGGCTACACGAAGGTTCTCTGCGCGGCGTCCGTCGAGGAGCGCGTACCCGCGTTTCTCAAGGGCACCGGCAGCGGGTGGGTCACCGCCGAGTACGGGATGCTCCCCCGCGCCACGCACACGCGCTCGGCGCGCGAGGCGGCGCAGGGCAAGCAGGGCGGGCGCACTCTGGAGATCCAGCGCCTGATCGGGCGGTCGCTGCGCAGCGTCACGGAGCTGCGCGGGCTCGGCGAGCGCACGATCACGCTCGACTGCGACGTCCTCCAGGCCGACGGCGGCACGCGCTGCGCGGGGATCACGGGCGCGTGCGTGGCGCTCGCAATGGCGCTCGCGAAACTGTGCCGCGACGGAAAGGTCCCGCGCTGGCCCCTGCGCGAGACCGTCGCCGCCGTGTCGGTCGGCATCTGTGCGGGGCAGGCCGTGCTGGACCTGGCCTACGAGGAGGATTCGGAAGCCGACGTCGACTGCAACGTCGTCGCGACGGCGTCCGGCAATTTCGTCGAGATCCAGGGCACCGCGGAGCGCCGGCCGTTTTCCGAGGAGCAGCTCACGGAGGTCCTCGCGCTCGCGCGCAAGGGGCTGAAGAAGCTGAGGGAGCTCCAGAGCGAGGCACTCGCGCCACACGTCGAGGGAATCGACTTTACGTAGATCGTCCTGAGGCTGACTCGATCTTCTCTGGTGCCGAAGGGGCGGGGCTTGCCCCGCCCAGGCGACCATCGCGAAAAATCGAATCCCGCCGCAAGTTTCCCGGGCGGCCCAAGGGCCGCCCCTACGGCACCAAGCGCGTCTAGAATCACTTCCTCTGACATTCAGTAAGGAGCTGTCATGGCGCTCACAGTGGGGTTCATCGGGCTGGGAACGATGGGGACCGGGATGGCGCGCAATCTGGCACGAGCGGGATTTGCGCTCGCCCTGACGAGCCGCACCCCGGCAAAGGTGAAGGCCCTCTCTGCCGAGCTCGGCGCGAAGGCGTGCGGCTCAGCGGCCGAGGTCGGCGCGGAGTCCGAGGTCATCGTCTCCTGCCTTCCCGACTCTCCCGAGGTCGAAGACGTCCACCTCGGCGCCAACGGAACGGTCCACGGCGCCGCGAAGGGCACGATCGTCATCGACTGCTCGACCATCGCGGCGGATGCCGCCCGCTCGATCGCGACCCGACTCGCGGAGTCGGGCCTCACCTTTCTCGACGCCCCCGTCTCCGGCGGACAGAAGGGCGCGGCGGACGGGACCTTGACCTTCTTCGTCGGCGGCGACGCGGCTGCCCTCGAAACAGCGCGGCCGGTGTTCGAGGCAATGGGAAAGCGGATCACGCACCTCGGCCCCTCCGGCTCGGGCCAGCTCGGCAAGGCGGTCAACCAGATCGTCGTCGCCGGAACGCTCATGGCCGTCTCCGAGGGCGTCGCGTTCGCGCAGAAATCGGGGCTCCCGATGCCCGCCCTCCACGAAGCGCTCATGGGCGGCGCCGCGAGCTCGTGGATGCTCGACGTGCTCGGCAAGAAGATGATCGACCGCGACTTCAAGCCGGCCTTCGCGATCAAGCACCAGCAGAAGGACCTCGGCATCGTGTTGAAGACCGCGCGCGAGAATGGCGTTGCGCTGCCGGGCGTCGCACTCGTGCACCAGCTGCTCTCCGCGCTCGAGGCGCAGGGCCGCGGCGAGGACGGCACGCAGGCGCTGCTGACGCTCTACGAACAGATGGGCGCTCCCCCCGCGTGACCGGGCCGCTCTCGGGTGTCCGGGCGCTCCTCGTGGATCTCGAGGGCACGGTCTACCAGCACGGCCGCCTCATTCCCGGCGCCGTGGAGGCGCTCGCCGCGGCCGAGAAGCGCGGGATCCCGCACCGCTTCGTCACGAACACGACGAGCCGTCCGCGTTCGGTCATCGTCCGGGACATCGCCGCGATGGGACTCGTCCTCGACCCCGACGCCATCTTCACCGCGCCGCGGGCCGCGCGCGAGTATCTGCTCGGCAAGGGCCTCCGGCGCTGCCACCTTCT
>JANMBR010000054.1:0-2061 GCA_031360505.1 Acidobacteriota bacterium | reverse complement strand
AAATCCTCGACCGCCTCGCGCGTCAGCTTCTCGACAACGCGCGGATACAGGCGTTCGGCGATGGCGGGATCGAGGCCGAGCGCCGACGCGAGCGACGCCGGGTCTGGCGCGTGCTCCTGCAGCGTGCGCAGCGCCACCGCGCCGAGCTTCTGCGCCGCGTCGGCCTTGAACAGATGCGCGCCGCCGTAGACGACGTGCACCGGTTGCCTCGCGGGGGAGTCGCCGGGGAACCGCTCGGCCGCGCGCGCGTTCGCTGTGTCCAGAGCGTCGACGAATACGGCGAGCGCACCGTCGGGAATCGTCGTATCAGCCATTACTTCGCCAGCGCGGCCTTCGCCTCTTCGAAGGTCCCGGGGAAGTACGAGACGTTGTGGAATGCTTCGTTCGTGAGGGCCTGGGCGACGAAGCGGGCGTCTCCGGTCGTGCGACCGACGACGATCAGACGCGTGTTGTGGTCCTGCATCGGCAGGCGTCCGTCGTCCTTGGCCCGTCGGACCTCCCCGACATCCCGGCCGTCGAGCACGGCGGTACGTGGAATGTTGCGTGCGCCGGGAAGAGTGCCGCTCCGGAACTCGTCGGCGTCCCGCACGTCGATCACGACGGCGGTGCGGTCGAGGGCAAGGACGTGACGGAGGCCGTCGGCTTCGATCACCGTAACACCGCCAAACGCCCGCCACACGGGGATACCGAGCTGATAGCGACGGATGTTCTTGTGCCCCGCAGTCATGAGCTCGTCACTGAGCCGCTTGCTCTTTGGACAAAACGGGCCATTGCAATAGAGCACGATGGCTCTGCTCATGTCGCCGCCCACGAGCCGGCTCACTTCAGCTACATCGGAAATGTAGACGGACATCGGCACGCCGGGGCGGGCGGCGACGTTGCGCGCACCGGGGATATGGCTGATCGAATATTCGAGATGCGGCCGGGTGTCGAGCACGACGTCCTGATCCGCGACGAGTATGCGCTGGAACTCCTCGGTGGAAAGCTCCCCGGCATGCTGGCCAGCCGGCGCGAAGGTCGGGCGCAGCCAGCCAGACGCCGCCAGGCCGAGGACGACCACGCTCACGAGCACGAGGGCCGCCAGGAGTCCGGCGAGCGGCCATCGCCCGTATCGAGCTCGCGCGGGCATGGCGACCCGTGACGTCGACGAACCGCTGATGGACGCCAGTTCACCGAGCGCGAACGCGACATCCCGCGCCGAATGGAACCGCTGCGCCGGATCTTTCTCGAGGCAATGCCGGACGACGATGTCCAACCCCGCAGGAATCCCGCCGGGGCTCGCGGTCAGGTCCGCGGGGTCCTGATTCAGGATCGCGCTCATGGTGTCCACCGCCGTGCGGCCGCTGAAGGCGCGCACGCCGGAGAGCATTTCGTAGAGCACGCAGCCGAGCGCGAAGAGGTCGGTTCGAGGATCGACCTGGAGTCCCTGGATCTGCTCGGGGGCCATATAGCCCACGGTGCCGACAATCATGCCCGGAGAGGTCGAGCCCGGCGAGGTGACCATGTTCGAGACGCCGGCGTCCTCCCGCAGCGGCTCGGTGAGCTTGGCGAGGCCGAAGTCCAGAATCTTCACGCGGCCGTCAGAGGTGATGAACAGGTTCTCCGGCTTGAGGTCGCGGTGGACGATGCCTTTCTCGTGCGCGGCGGCGAGACCATGAGCGATCTGGACCGCGTAGGCCGTGCTTTTTCTGACGGGCAACGCGCCCTGTCGCAAGGCCTCGCGAAGTGTCTTTCCTTCGAGCAGTTCCGAGACGACAAACGTGGTCCCGGCCTCCGTGCCGATGTCGTACACCGCGAGAATGTGTGGATGGTTGAGCGCCGCCGCGGCGCGCGCTTCCTGCTCGAACCGGCGGAGACGATCCACGTCGGCGGAAACATCCGCGGGGAGGACTTTGATCGCGACCTCGCGTCCGAGCCGCGGATCGCGGGCGCGATACACCTCCCCCATGCCGCCGGCGCCCAGCAGGCCGACGATTTCGTAGGGGCCGAGGCGCGTATCCGGGGACAGGCTCACGTAGCGCAAATCATAGCCGAGCCTCGCCACCGCCTCGGCAAACAACG
>JANMBR010000052.1:0-1704 GCA_031360505.1 Acidobacteriota bacterium | reverse complement strand
TAGAGCTCGACCCCGTGGGCGAGCGTGTCGGCTGCGATCTCGGTCAGGTCGGCGAGGCCGAGAAAAGCGAGGGTCACGTTCGCGCCGTCCTCGTCCTCGTAGGTGTCGCTGGACTCTTTGCCGAGCGCGAGCGCCCGCTCGTGGGCGCCCTCCGCATCGGTCGCCTCGATGAGGCAGTAGAGCATGTCGCCCAGCCGCTCGTCGTCGAGAACGCCGTCGACGTGCGCGCCGCGGACGAGGACCGCCGTGAACCACATGCGCGTAGCTTATACGCGTCGGGCTAAGCTTGGGCCATGCCGGAGCTGCCGGACATCCTGGCATATCTCGCGGCGCTCGGGCCGCGGGTCGTCGGAAAGCGCCTCGAATCGGTGCGGCTTGGCAGCCCGTTTCTGCTGCGTTCGATCGCGCCGCCCCTGAAGGATGCGGAGCGGCGCACGGTGGTCGGGCTCGAACGGATCGGCAAGCGCATCGTGCTGGAGCTCGAGGGCGAGCACTTCCTGATTCTGCACCTTATGGTGGCCGGCCGGCTGCACTGGAAGAAGAAGGCCGGCAAGGTGGGCGGTCGCGGTGCCGTTGCGGCGTTCGACTTCACCGACGGATCGCTCGTGCTTTCCGAGGCCAGCAGGAAGAAGCGCGCCTCGCTTCACCTGGTCGCGGGCCGCGCGGCGCTTTCCGGCTTCGACCGCGGCGGCATCGACGTCCTGGACGCGTCGCCGCCCCGGTTCCGCGAGGCCCTGACGCGCGAGAACCACACGTTGAAGCGCGCCCTGACCGACCCCCGGCTCTTCTCCGGCATCGGGAACGCCTACTCCGACGAGATCCTGCACCGGGCGAAGCTCTCGCCCGGCAAGCTCACGCAGCGGCTGTCCGACGACGAAATCGCCCGGCTTCAAGAAGCGACGCGTGTCGTGCTTTCGGAGTGGATCGCGCGGCTCGCCGCCGAGGCGGCGCTCGCATTTCCGGAGAAGGTAACCGCGTTTCGGGAGGGGATGGCCGTTCACGGCCGCTACGGAAAGCCGTGTCCGGTCTGCGGAACACCGGTCCAGCGGATCGTGTACGCGGAGAACGAGGCGAACTACTGTCCGACCTGCCAGACCGGCGGCAAGCTCCTCGCCGATCGCGCTCTATCGCAGCTGCTGCGCGACGACTGGCCGAAGACGCTCGAAGAGCTCGAGGAACGAAAGCGGGATAACTCGACTTGGGACCCGTAAATGCCAGCATTTGGTGCCGTAGGGGCGGCCCTTGGGCCGCCCGCAATAGTCACGCTATTGCGGAGGCGGGCGGGGCAAGCCCCGCCCCTACGGCCGGAACGCGTGATCACGACCATTTTCGCAAACACTACCGGGGCGTCTCGCCGCGGAGAATCGTAGCCAAGGCATTCGCGTCGATGTTCCCGCCCGATACGACGCACACCACCTTGCCCCCGCCCGCGCGGCCCGACAGCGCGGCGGCGACCGACGTGGCGCCAGCGCCCTCGGCGACCACGCGTGCGCGCACGACGATGAGGCGCAGCGCCGCGGCAATCTCGTCCAGCGACGAGACGAGTGAGCCCGCGATGAGCGCCTTCGCGAGCGGCCACATCTCGGGCAGGAGTCCGCGCGCGCCAATCCCGTCCACGAAGCTCGGCGTGTAGTCCACGGCGACGGGGCGCCCGGCCGCGAGCGATGCCGAGAGCGGCGCGGCGGTCTCGGCCTCGCACCCGAA
>JANMBR010000026.1:0-5016 GCA_031360505.1 Acidobacteriota bacterium | reverse complement strand
AATCGGAGGCAGGGGAAAAATGCCGCGACGAAGGGAGCACGTTCGATGCAAAGGATCACGCCGTTTCTCTGGTTCAACACCAACGCCGAGGAGGCCGTCAATTTCTACACGTCGATCTTCAAGAATTCGAAGATCAAGCAGGTCAGCCGCTACGGCGAATCGGGGCCGGGCCCCAAGGGCACCGTCATGGTCATCTTCTTCGAGCTCGACGGCCAGGATTTCATGGCCCTGAACGGCGGGCCTCAGTTCCCGTTCACGGAAGCCGTGTCGCTCGTCGTCAACTGCAAGGGCCAGGAGGAGGTCGACTACTACTGGGATGCCCTCTGCGCGGGCGGAAAGCCCGTGCAGTGCGGCTGGCTCAAGGACAAGTTCGGCCTCTCGTGGCAGGTCGTCCCCACCGTCTTCGAAAAGCTGATGCAGGACGAGGACCAGCGCAAGCAGGATCGCATCATGCAGGCGGTGATGGGGATGGTCAAGCTCGACGTCGACGGCCTCGAGCGCGCCGCCGCCGGGTAGTCGGCATCCCCTCTCCCGCCGGGGGAGAGGGGAAGCTGAGGGGATCCCCCACGCGCTCCTCTACGTGATGGTCGACGACGCCGCGGCGACCGTTCGGAAGATCGTCGCGCACGGCGGCGAAATTGTGCAGCCCATCGGAGTCGACGACCCCGAAATCACAGCGCGGTTTCGCGACACGAGCGGCAACGTTCTCGGCATATACCAGGAGCCGACGCTCACGGCTGAGGCCTGACGACGACGAGGGACGGCGCTCTCTACGGCAGCCCGAACGTCTTCGCGAGGAACACGGCCATCTGCGCCCGGGTGTTTGGATTACCCGGGCAGTAGTTCCCGCCCCCGCAACCGCCGGTGATTCCCTCCTCGAAAAGCTGCTCGATCCAGTCGGCAAACGGCGCGCCGCAGGGGACGTCGCCGAAGACGCCCGTGCACGAGGGCGGAACGTACGACGAGCCGTGCTCGGCCTTCAGCAGGAAGGCGGACATCTGCGCGCGGTTGACGATTCCATCCGGACAGTAGTTACCTCCGCCGCAGCCTCCCGTCAGACCCTCCGCCGCGAGCTGCTCGATCCAGTCGACGGCAAACGCTGCCGGGCACGCGACGTCCGCGAAGACACCCGCGCAGGGCGGAGGCACGTAGAAGAATCCATGCTCCGCCTTGAGCAGGAATACGGCCATCTGCGCGCGGGTGACGGATCCGCCCGGGCAGTAGCCGCCACCGCCGCAACCGGCTGTGATCCCGGCGCGCAGCACCTTCATGATGTCGGCGTAGAAGGGATTCGACGAGGCCACGTCGAGAAAGTCCGCCGCGAAGGCGCGCAAGAGCAGCCCGTAGCGTCCATCGGTGTTGACGACGAGCACGTCGCCGACGGTCCCCGGCGCAAGCGCGGGTGTGACGGCGTCGATCGCCGCCGCGTTCTCGAACACCACTCCCGTGGCCGGCAGACCGCCGATCGAGACACTCGCGCCCGATTGGAATTTCGACCCGGCGACGACGACGGGCGTGCCTGCGCCCGGGCCCGCGTTCGGAGAGATCGAGAGCACGGCCGGAGTCAGGCACGACGGATCCAGCGGCACGATCGTGACGGCGCCGCGCACGCGGCAGGACGATCCGTCGTCGAGAATCACGCCGTACGTCGTCGTTTCTGTCGGAGCGACGACGATCGAGGACGACGTCTCTCCGCCGGGCAGCCAGTCGTATTGCGCGTAGCCGGCAGCGACAGAAAGCGTGCTCTGGCACGCGTCGTCCGTCGCGGAGAGGACCGGAACGATGTCCCCTCCCGGGCCGACGACCATCGTGAAGTCGCGGCTCGCGGACGCCATCGACGCGTCCTGGACCCGGACGCGGAACGAGAACACGCCTTCTTGCGACGGCGCGCCCGCGACGTGGCCGTTGGAGCCGAGCGTGACGTCGGGAGGCAGCGCTCCCGAAGAAATGCTCCAGGAATACGGCGGCGTGCCGTTCGACGCGACCATGGGGAGGTCGAACCCGTGGCCGCACGACGCGGCATGCAGGTCGTCGGCAATCGTCGCGATCCCGAGCGTCTCGTCCATGGCCGTCACGATGTAACCCACGTCGCCCCGGGTCGCGCCGACGTAGATCGTGCCTCCCGCAGCGGCCAGGCCGTTGACGGTCTTTCGAGCGATGTTCTGTCCGACGGGCCCCCATCTCAAGACGCCGGTCCCGCCGTCATAGGAGAGTGTCGCCGTGCGCCGCTCGTTCGAGCCCGTCTCCGATGACCCCGTGACGGCCGCGTTGCCGGAGCCGTCCACCACGACGCCATACGGGAAGTCGTCTCCCCCGCCGCCGTCGTAGGTCACCGGCCCCCACAGGACGGCGCCGTCGCTGCCGTGATACTTGACGAGGGCGTAGTCGTACCCCGTGGCCGGCCCCCCGTACAGACTGCCCGTGACCAACACATCCCCGGAGGCGTCGAGCGCGAGCCAACTCCCGTATCCCGCAAAGTCATCTCCCGCCGTCACCGGTCCCCAGACGACTGCCCCGGTCGCTCCGTTGTATTTCGTGGTCGTGATCCCGTAGGAGGTCTCCTCGAACAGATCTCCCGCCGCGTCGACGGCGATGCCGGACGGTTGCCCCCCCGCGTGAACGATGGGGCCCCAGAGCAGGGCTCCGTCCGCACCGGCATACTTGAGAACGAGGTTCGGATAGCCCTCCGAGTCGGAATGGCCGATCACGAAAACATCGCCGGACGGGCTCGCTGCGATGCGATCCGGATAATCGCCCGCTCCGCTGTCGTAGCCGACCGGACCCCACAGCACCGATCCGTCAACGCCGGAGATCTTGGCCGTATGGATGTCATAGCCGGCCCCCGTCCCGCTCCAGCCGGTGATGAACGCATTGCCGCTCGCGTCGAGCGCAAGACCGTACTCGGACCCGCTCATGGGCGTGGAAGCCCAGAGCTGGGCTCCCGTCGACCCCGCGTACTTCACGACCTGCATGCCGCCATTGGTGCGGCCGGCGACGAGCACGTCTCCGGAAGCGTCGGCGAGAACCTGGAAGGGCGAGCCGCCCGGAATTCCCGTCGTCACGAACACCGGCCCCCAGAGAACGCCGCCGGTCGCCCGGTCGTATTTGAGCGTTGCCCAGTCTCCACTCCCGCCCGCCGCCACGCCGGTGACGACGACGTTCCCGTCCGGCGCCGTCGTCAGATCCAGGAAGCGGGTGTACCCGGACGCGGCGCCGTCGAACGTGACCGGCCCCCACGCGGGCGCTCCGGTGTCGCCGGCTCGCTCCAGAACCAGAGCGTCGAGGTTCGCGCCGTTCGAGACGGACGCGACAACAAACACACGACCGTTCGAACCGACGAACGACCTCATGTTGCTGCCGTTGGCGAGGACCTGCGGCCCCCAGACGACGTCACCCGTCGACCCGTCGAAGCGCCTGGTCTTCACGCTCGCGGAGGGCAGGCCGAATGGAACATCCAGGACTGCGTCGCCATTTCCGGCCCGAAAGACCCTGGCTTGCACGAAGCCCTCCGAGAAGTCGCTGAGCGAGCTCACCGACCAGGCCACTGCGCCGTCGGCGCCCCGAAACTTCAGCACCAACTCGGACACCTCGGCGCCGACTTGTGTGTGTCCCAGGATCACCACGCTGCCGTCCGCGCCGACGGCGGCCGCGTCGGCGGTCGCGCGGCCGGGATCCACCACCGAGTATCGGGCCGGGCCCCAGATCCTCTCGCCCGTCTCGCCCGCGTACTTGTTCGCCTCGATGATGTTCGTGGCGAGACTGCCCGTCACGACGATGCTTCCGGACGCGTCGCGTCCTATGGCGACCGGCCGCAACGAATCGTCCGGCCCGGCCTGGCTCCAAACGATCGCGCCCGTCGCGGCCGCGTACTTCGTAACGAAGAACTGGAGCCCCATTCCGGCGAGATAGAGGTTGCCGTCATCATCCATGACCGCGACCGGAGAAGGGAATTGAGAGGCCGCGCTGACACTGACCGGCCCCCATTGGAGCTCTCCCGACACGCCGCCGTACTTCAGGAGCATCGTCGCGTACCCGTACAGGTCGGTCCCCTGGAGGACCACGTCGCCCGCCGGATCCACGAACAAGCCGAGGACCTCGTCGCTCTCCTGGTTGCCGGCGCCGAAGATAATCGCGGCGGGCCACAGCGGCTTGCCCGTGAGCCCGTCGTACTTCATCAACCAGATGTCCGACTCCGCATACAGATACCCGGTCGTCGCCTGGGCGGCGATGAACACGCCGCCAAAGGAATCGATTGCCGCCGTCGCCGCCGAGTAGACGGGGTAGAAGGTCGAGCTCGAAAGAAGTTGGCCATCGTGGTCGTGGTTGAGAGCCGTCACGCCGTAGGAGTTGTCGCTCCAGACCGTCAGCGTCGTGCCATCCGCCAGCTCTCGAGCGGCGAGCGGGAACTGATCCCCGGCGCCCTGCAGGTCGCGATGAAACGTCTTTTCCCAGGCAGTCACGCCATCGCCTGCGTAAATCGGCAGGGCAGCAAGCGCCAGCAGAATACCGGCGCGAACGATGTGAATCGTCGACTTCATGAACTTACCCCCTCAAAGGCGTACAGGGGCCAATCATTTCCGATTCGGCATTCCGCCGCAAGCTGCCCGCGCCCTGAGGCTCTATTCGCAGCGCAGCGCGATCGTCGGCGGGATTCGGGTGGCCCTTCGAGCGGGCAGGTAGGCAGCCAGCATCGTCACCAGGAGCATGGCCGGCACGACGGTGAGGTAGACCACGAGGTCGATTCCGCCCGCGTTGAACAACATGGAGTTCATGAACCGCTCGAGACCGAACCCCATCGCCAGCCCGATCATCGTTCCGGTAACGACGAGAACGAGGCCCTTGCCCATCATCAGACGGACCACGTCCCGGGGCGTCGCGCCGATCGCGATGCGAATGCCGATCTCCCGCGTTCTGCGGCTCACGTTGTACGCGACCAGGCCGTACAGGCCGGCGATGGCGAGCAGCAGGCCCACGGCGCCGAAGGTGCCGACCAGCCTCACCGCCACGCGCGGTCCT
>JANMBR010000012.1:0-1835 GCA_031360505.1 Acidobacteriota bacterium | reverse complement strand
GTGTCGTAGAAGAGGCGGAAGACCGAGTCGCCGTCGTTCCTGTAGTTCTTCGCGGCATTGATGCCGCCCTGAGCGGCGATCGAATGCGCCCGGCGGGGGGAGTCCTGGTAGCAGAAGCACTTGACCTGGTAGCCGAGCTCGGCCATCGAGGCGGCCCCGCCGGCGCCCGCCAGGCCCGAGCCGATCATGATTACGGAGTACCTGCGCTTGTTGGCGGGGTTGACGAGCTTCATCTCGAAGCGGTGCTTCTCCCACTTCTTCTCGAGCGGCCCGGACGGGACGTTGGGTTCGAGCTTCACGCTACCTCACGATCCCGGCGAGCACCGCCAGGGGGAAGGAGATATTTCCGATCATGATGATCGCGGCGAAGATCCACGCGCCGACATGGGCCATCCGGATGTAGCGCGGGTGGGAGACGCCCAGGGTCTGAAGCATGCTCCAGAGGCCGTGGCGCAGGTGCAGCCCGAGTGCGAGCATCGCGAAGATGTAGAACAGGCAGACCGGGACACTCCGGAAGCCGGCGACGAAGTTATGGTAGACGTCGCCCTCGATGAAGCTCTGGTGGAGCGTGCCGGTGGTGAAATGCAGCAGGTGGTAGATCACGAAAAGCAGCAGGATGACGCCGCCCCAGCGCATCGTGCGCGAGGCGTAGGTCGACTCCTTCCACTTCTCGAGCCGGTAGCCTTGCGGGCGCGCGCGGCGGCTGGTGAGGGTCAGGGACGTCGCCGACCAGATGTGCAGGGCGACGGCGACGAGCAGGATGGCCCGGGCGATCCAGATCCCGGTTCCGTGAAGCACCTGGCGCAGGAAGGCGCCGTAGTTGTTCATGGCCTCGGGTCCCAGGTACACCTGCAGATTGCCGAGCATGTGGACCAGGACGAAACCGAAGAGGACCGCGCCCGTCACGGCCATGATGACCTTGCGGCCGATCGTCGAACCCACGAACCCCCGAGCCTGACTCATCCACGCTCCTCGTTGGGCGGGGCAACGCGCCGCCTCCGGGATTATATGCAGGTGCGCAGCGTGTTCGAGGCAGTGATGTCCAGGTCACGCGGATCGTGGCGCGCGGTCGTCTGCGCGCTGGCCTTCTGCAGTCCCACGGGTCTTCACGCGGACGAGGAGCCCGCGCGGCCGCTGCCCGACACCGCCGCCTTCATCGAGGAGGTGCGCCAGAATCTGCGCAGCGACCGGCTGCTCCTCGAGCAGTACACGTTCACCGAAAATCGGGTCGAGCAGCGCTTGAACGGCAAAGGCGCGGTCAAGAAAACGAAGACGGAAATCTTCGAGGTTTATCCCTCGCTCGAGCCGGGCAGGATGTACCGCAGGCGCGTCGCGCGCGATGGCGTTCCGGTCCCGGAGAAGGAGGTCGCCGAGCAGGACCGCAAGCACCAGGATGAAGTCGAGAAGGCCGAGCGCCGGCGTGCCGCGAACGACGAGGACCGGCGCGAGGAGGAGCGCGTCGTCGCGGAGATTCCCATGATCTACGACGTCGAGCTCGTTGGCCGCGAGACGATGGACGAGCGCTCGGTGATCCTCGTGCGGTTCGCGCCCCGGCCCGGATACAAGGCGGTCACGAAGGGGGGCACGATCCTCCAGAAGGTCGCCGGCCGCGCCTGGATCGACGAGGAAGACCGGCAGCTCGTGCGCGTCGAGGCGAATCTCCTCGACACCCTCGGCGTCGGCCCCGCCGGCGTCGTGCGCCTCCAGAAGGGGGCGACGTCCTACTTCCACCGCCGCAAGATCAACGCCGAGATCTGGCTCCCCTCGGATGCCCGTTTCACCGGCTCCGCCAGGGTCCTGCTCTTCTTCGGCGGCTCAATCGACGCGACCTTCGA
>JANMBR010000385.1:0-6135 GCA_031360505.1 Acidobacteriota bacterium | reverse complement strand
CGACCGAGGACTGGAGCCGGTACTTCCTGGCGATGGCGCCCTTCGCGCTCATCGTCGGTTTCTCGGAGATCATCGACACGCGTACGTTCCGCTGGATGTTCCCAGCGTTTGCGGCCCTGTCGGTGTACTACGCGTGGGGAGTGATCCCCTTGAATGGCTGTCGGCCCGACATCTACCTGCGCCTGCTCGCGCACCTCGGGCTCCTGCCGGCCGGTTAACCCACGCGCGCGAAGCGCGTCGCTCTGGCGGCGACCACGGCGAAGGCAAGGGCCACGGCCTGCAGAGCGACGCCGAGGCGGAACGGGGACCGGTCGTACTCGAACTCGACGCGGTGGGTGCCCGCCGGCACCGCAACGGCGAGGTCGCGCGCGTTGGCCACGGCGATCGGAGCGGGTTGGCCGTCGACACGCGCGCGCCAGACGGAGAAGAACGTGCGCGCGAAGAGCAGGTGCCCGGCGCCTTCTGCCGTGACCGTTGCCGAGGCGCGATCGGCGCCGATGCGCTCGGCTTCGAGCGTGGCGGCGGCGGGCGCAACTGCGGGGTCCTCGTCGCGGCGTCCCGGCAGCGCGACGTCGCCGTGCGGGTCGAATCGGTCGGAGCGCACGAGGTCGATGGTGCCGGAGAGCGCTGCGCGGCGCCAGGCGCGGCCCGCCCAGCGCAGCTCGGCAACGGGCTTCGGGTTCTCGAGAAGGACGAGGCGCCTTCCGGCGATTTCGAGGCCCGTCCGCGGCTGGAAGAGGGGATGCGCTTCGGAGTCCTGGGCGAGGACCCACCGCGCGCCGTAGAGGGCGAGCAGCCGATCGCGCTCGGCCGGCGTCGACGCGTCGGCGGCCTCGTTCACGACCCGGTTGAAGAACCCGTAGGAGCCGTCCGGGTCGTTCTCGAAGAGATACCGGACGCCGAACGGAGCCGCCGTGAGCGGCACGAGCTGCTCGACGACGATGCGCGCCACGCGGCTGGTTCGCGGCAGGCCGCCCGCGGTTTCGGCCTTGAGCGCTTCGAGGTCGAACCTGGGCAGCCCGGGGGAGACGTAGAGCCGGCCCGGGCCCTGGATTCGGTGCAGCAACGCCGGCGGACGCGCGAGCGCCCTGGCGGGAGCCGACACGAAGAGGGGCAGTCCCCAAGAGAAGGAGGATAGGAGCGCCAGAAAACCGAGGGCCCAGCCCGGCTCGCCGAGCGGAGCGCGCCGCAGCAGGAGCGCCACTGCGAGGACCGCGAGCGCGCCGATCAGCGCGTCGCCCCGCACGAGCCCGCGGAAGACCTCGAGGAACTTTCCCGGCTCGGACGTGCTCTCGGCCAGCGGTCTGGCCCAGCGGTCGAGGGGGCCCCCCGGCGACGCCGCCCACCAACCCGCCGCAAAGACGGCGAGGATGGCGACGAGCGCGGCCGACTCGCGCCGCCCTGTTCGTCGGCGGCCGAGCACTTCGGCGGCGAGCCCCGCGAGCAGCGCGGCACAGAGCGTGGTGAGCAGATAGAACTTGATGGGATAGCGCAGCTTGCGCAGCGCCTCGACCGAGTAGAGCAGCCGGTAGAAGGGAAGGCTGAAGCCGAACGCGAAGAGCAGCGCGAGGATCCCTCCTGCTGCGAGCGCCGAACTGCGCCGGTTCCAGAAGTCCTTCCGGAGTGCGGCCAGGCACAGGACGAAAAGGGGCACGACGCCGAAGCTGACGCACCAGATGTAGACGACGTCGCCGAGCGCGACCGCCCGGAGCCAGTTGGCGCCGCCGCCGAGCAGGTCCGGGTTGCCGCCGAAGCGCGGGAAGATCCACTCGATCGCGCGCGCCGCGGAGAAGGCGGCGGCGCCGGAGGCCCGCTCGGAGTAGAGGTGCTGTCCGCGGTAGGTCATCGGAAAAACGGCCCGCAGCGGGAGCAGCAGGGGAGCCGCAAGCGCCAGGGCGAGCAGTCCCGCTCCGACGCAGCCGGCGGCCGCCCGAGCCAGCTGCGCCAGCCGAGTCCCGCGGGCGGCGCCGAGCGCCTCGGCAAGGACGAGCACCCCGCCGAAAGCCAGGGTCAAGAGCGAGATCGCCGGCTCTCCGGCGAGCAGCTGCAGGCCGAGCGCGAGACCCGCAGCCGCTCCGGCGCGGACCATCGCGCCGCGCCGACCGGCCCGACCGACGTCGACGAGCGCCGCGGCGCACCAGGGAAGCCACGCGGCAGCGGCGGAAGAATTCATGAAGGCGGACCCGTACGAAAGGACCATTCCGGAAAAGGCGAACACGATCCCCGACACGAACGCGGCCGCATCGCCCATGCCGAGCCGTCGCGCCAGAACGCGGGCGCCGAGAAATGCCCAGAAGACGTGGAGCAGGTAGTGGAGGTTGAAGGCGGCTTCGGGAGCAAGGACGCGCTCGAGGAGGAACGTCGGGTAGAGCAGCACCGCATTGGGATTGGCCAGCAGCGGCTGCCCTCCCGACGCGGCCGCGTTGACGAACGGGACCTCGCCCTGGTCGAGCGCCGCGGCCGCGAGGCGATGCCACGGCCAGTGCGTGATCTGCGCGTCCCGGAAAACCAGGAGCCGCGCGCCGACGATCTCGGCGATGAGCGGCAGCGCGAAGAGGACGGCGACAGCGAGGGCGGGCAGGAACGCGCGCAGCCGGCGGGTCATTGAGGTCAGTCTACGTTAGTGCGAAGATGGCCGTTCCTCCATGCTCGAGACCGATGTCCGCCGGGCGCAGCATTCGACCCTCGCCGCCTTCGCCTTCCTCGCGGTCTTCTTCTCGGGCGTCTTCCCGCCCTTCTCGAACCCGAACGAGCTCTCGCGCTTTCAGACGGTGGTAGCCGCCGTCGACCACGGCACCTTCTCCGTCGACGCCGTCGTCGCCGAGCTCGGCGACCACGAGGACAAGGCCGCCGCCAACGGCAAGCTCTACTCGAACAAGGCGCCGGGGCTCGCGCTGGCGGCCATCCCGGTCTATCGTGTGCTGCGCGCGGTCCTGCCCAAGCCCGGCACGGCCAACGCCGACCCCATTTTCCGGTGGATGCGACTCTTCACCGTGTCCCTCGTGAGCCTGCTGGCGCTGGCGCGGTTCGGGCGACGATTCGCTGCGTGGGGGAATCCGGCCGCGGCGCCGCTCGTGCTCTGTGCCGTTGCGCTGGGAACGCCGTACCTCTTCTACGCGCGCTCGTTCTTCAGTCACGCCTGGACGGCGGCGTTGCTCTTCATTTCTTGGGACTTGCTGGCCGGCGTCGATGGAGGCGGCGAACCACGCGGCAGCCGGGCGCTTCTCGCGGCGGCGGGTTTCCTGGCGGCGTGGGCGGCCATTTCCGAGTACACCGTCGCTCCGGTCGTGTTGCTGCTCGCGTTCCGGGCCTTCGCCGGCCGCCGCCCGTCGCGGCTCGGACTCTTCGTCCTGGGCGCGTCCGTTCCCCTGGCGCTGCTCGGGATCTACGATACGATCTGCTTCGGCGCGCCCTGGGTGCTGTCGTCGGCGCGCGAGGCGGATCCCTCGTACAGCCAGCTGGCGCGGACGGGTCTCTTCGGATTCGGGGCGCCGCGGGCGGAAGTGGCCCTCGCCTACCTCGCGCACCCGTCGCGCGGTGTGCTGATCTTCTCGCCGTTTCTGGCCTGGTGCGTCCCGGGCTTCATGCGGTGGTGGAAGAGCGCCGAGCGGCGCGCCGACTGCGTGCTGGCGCTGTGTGTGACGGCGCTCTACTTCGTGGCGATGACCGGGTATCCGAACTGGCACGGTGGCTGGACGCTCGGCAGCCGCTACCTGCTGCCCGTCCTGTTCTTCCCGGCAGCGGCGATCGGTTTTGCCCTCAAGACGCCCCTCTCTCGCGGCCTCTTCGCGGCAGCGGTGGTGTTCTCGGTGGCGGCGCATTTTCTCTTGACGGCGTCCTTCCCGTACTTTCCGGACGACGTGTCCTGGCCCGCGGCGACGGGCTCGCTGTGGTTTCTCGAGCGCGGCTGGATCGCGCCGAACCTGCTCGACCGCTGGCCCGGCAGCGGCGTCGCGGCCCTGTTGGTTTCGGGCGCCGCGTTCGCGCTGCCGCTGGTGCTCTGCCTGCGCGCGGCCGGTCCGATGCTGCCGCGCCGCTCGATTGCGGCGCTGGTCGGGCTCGTTCCGCTCTCCGTGCTCCTGCTGCGTCCTCCGGAGATTTCCTTCGGAGCGCGGCTCTGGCGCTGTGCGATCTACGGCGCCTATTCGGGCAAGGACCCTCAGCGCGAAGAGTTGCGCGCGGTGGCGCTCACGGCCGCGACGCCGGCCGAGCAGCGGCAGGCGATGGGCGCCTGGCGCGTGTACGGCCCGCCGCGCTAGCGACTCAGTCGACGATTTCGAACACGCTCCAGCGGGGGATCCAGCGATCGCCGCGGCGAACCGCGCTCTGGGAGTGGAAGAGCAGGCGGAACTTCGAGAGCGGCGCGATCGAAGTGCCCGCAATCTGCGCTCCCTGTCCGCCGAAGTCGTACAGGCGGGACTGCATCGTCGCGAAATAGGCCGGCGTGAGGGAGGGGCGGTCCTGCCCCCCCGTCATGTAGGGCGCCTTGCCGAGGTACGAGGCGTAGTCGTCCATACGCGCCGCGATGTCGGTCGCGATCACCCAGCGGACGCGGTGGCGCCGCGCGATCGCGAGCGCCTCGTCCTCCGAGTCGGCGAGGAAGAAGCGGATCGAATCGAGGAAGCTGTATCCGAAGTTGTTGGCGACGACGGGCAGTTCGGCCTCGTAGAGGATGAAGTGGCCGAGCGACCAGGGGGCGAGCACCGAGGAGGCTTGCGCCAGGGCCGAGGGAAAGGGCGGCGGCCCAAGCAGGCCCGGGTCGTAGGCATCGATCGCGCGCGGGATTGTCTCGCGCATGCGCCGCAGCGTCGCAAAGAGGTCCGAGCCCGGCGCGTAGTCCGTGCGGAGCTCCTCGGCGAGGCCCGGGGCCATCGCAAGCGCGAGCGCCACGCCGAGCGCCGCGGCCAGGGCGTGCGAGGGTACGCGCCGCGCGAGGGCGCGCACCGTCTCGATGAGCGTGAGCGCCGCAAGCGGTGCGGCGTAGTAGACGTTCAGGCGTTGCGCGAGAGCGAGGAAGAGGGTCACCGCGCCCCAGATCGCGAGGGCGACATGAACGCCGGGGCGATCGCCGCGCCGGGCGCGAGCAATCCATGCCAGGACGGCCAGCGGAGCGAGGAAGAATCCGAACGACAGCTGCCGCAGAGGCAGGCCGAGGCCATCGGCCAACAGGGGCCGCGCCTCGAAGATGCCCTTGAGCCAGTCTTTCGGGTAGGAAACGTAGCCGGCCGTCGCGGCGATCTCGCGGGTCGTCCCGGCCGCGTAGCCGACGCCGTTGACGAGGCCGGAGGCGAGGTCGCGCGCAAAGGGCAGCGTGGCGGCGGCCGCCAGCGCCACCACGGCAAGCGTCGAGGCGAGCTCTCGCCGCGTCGATGCTCCGCGCGCCGCGCGGACCGCGAGGCACAGCGCCGCCGTCCCGCCCGCGAGTGCCGCGAGGAAGAGCGGCTGGAACCATCCGAAGGAAACGTACGTCAGGGGTGGGTCGAGCCATCCGAGCCATGCGGCCGTGGCCGCGGCGCTGACGGCCGCCGGCAGGCCGAGAGCCCAGACGGTCGCGCGCAGCGTCAGGCGGCGGGTGAGCGCGGTTTCGCAGACGAGCGCGAGCGCGAAGATCGCCCCCCAGTAGATCGCGCCCTGCCAGGAAAGGACCGCGATGGCGAGCGCGGCGCCGGCGGCGGCCTCCCGCGCGGCGTTGCCGGGCGAGTCCGGCTGCTCGCGGCTTCGAACGAAGAGCCACAGCGCGAGCAGGCCGCAGAACGACTCGGCCGCGTGCTGATCGGTGTGGGCGTACTGCGTCCAGAGGATGTGGCCCGGGCAGACCGCCAGGAAGAGCGCCGCGGCGACCCCTTCGACCGGCCCGTACAGCCGACGGGCGAGCAGGCCCGCAAGCGCGATCGAAGCGGCGGCGAGCGCCACCGGCACCCACGCAGCGCCCCGCTCGATCGCTCCGACGGGCGCGTGGGCGCCGCGCGTCAGACGTGCGGGTGCGGCCAGCGCGAGGTCGAAGAGCGGGGGCCAGATCGCCACGCCGCCCGCGGGGAAATTCATCAGCGGGTCGAAGAGGATCGTGCGCGGAAACTGCGCCACCGCGAAGCGCGCTCGCCGCATGTGGTACGCCGAGTCGGAGTCCAGGGGATG
>JANMBR010000368.1:0-2339 GCA_031360505.1 Acidobacteriota bacterium | reverse complement strand
GGGCCCGCGGGTCGAGGTGCTGCGCTTCGCGAAAGTGCTCCAGCGCCTCGTTCCATCGGCCCTTTGATCGCTCGATGTAGCCGACGGCGCGAATGATGTCGGGGCGGCCGGGGGCGAGCCTCAGGGCTTTCTCGAATTCCTGGAGGGCGCGGGTCGGATCGGCGGAGACGATCCGATAGTAGCTCCCGAGCGCGCGATAGCCGTCGGCCAGCCGGGGCGCGAGGGCAACGGATTTCTCGGCGGCAAGTCGCGCACGGTCGGCCATGGCCGGCGTCGGGACCGAATTGCTGTACAGCAACGCGCAGGCGGTCGAGATTTGGGCCCAGGCGAGCGCAAAGCCCGGGTCGAGCGCCACCGCCTGTTCGTAGAAGGAAAGCGCCCGGCGCAGTCCCGGCGGCTCGCTGATCGACATGCCCGCCGAAGCCTCCTCGCCCTTGAGGAACGCGTCGTACGCCGCCTGGTTCGCGGTGGGCCTCTCCGAGAGCGCCATCTCCTGCTTCGCGCCGAGCGCCACGCCGAGCGCCTGCGCGACCTTCGTGGCAATGTCCGACTGCACCTGGAACACATCCGTCAGCGCCGCGTCGAACGACTGCTGCCACCTCGAGGTCGGCGCGTCCGGCTGCGAAACATCCACGAGCTCGGGCCGCACGAGCACGCGGGGTGTCCCGCCGCTCTTGTCCGAGCGCACGGTGGCGGACAGGAGGTACTGGACGTTCAACTCTTCCGCGATCTGTTTGGGCGTCTTCGTCGTCTTCTTGTACGGAGTCGAGCTGCCGCGGGCGATGACCTGGATCCCGGACAGGGAGGTCAGCTTGCCGCGGATCTCGTCGGCGATGCCGTCGGCGAAGTAATCCTCGTCGGGGGAGCCGAGGTTCTCGAAGGGGAGGACGGCCACGCGTTTGACGCCGCCTGGCGCTCCCGCGGATCCGTGCGAACGGCGTGAAAGGAAGAAGGCGGCGGCTCCGAGGAGGACGATCGCGACCGCCGCCAGGACCGCCCACTTCTTTCCGGAGGCCGGCGCCGCGGCGAGCTGCACGCCGCTCGTGACGGTCGTCGAACCGGACGCCTCCGAGAGCGCGAACGCGACGTCCTTGGCCGACTGGAACCGGTTGCCCGCTTCCTTCTCGAGACAATGCCGCACGATGTGATCGAGCGCCGGCGAAACGTTGCGGCCCGAGGCCGTCATCTCCGGCGGCTCTTCCTTCAGGTTGGAAACGATCGTGTCGCTCGCCGTGTTGCGCTTGAAAGCCTTGTGACCCGAGAGCAGCTCGTACAGGACCGCTCCGAAGGAGAAAATGTCGGAGCGGTGATCGACCGGCAGGCCGCGCAGCTGCTCGGGCGACATGTAGCCCATCGTCCCCATCACCGTGCCGGGCTCGGTGTGGCCGGAGCCCGTCGGCGCGCTGGTCTTCTGGTCGGCGGGAGCATCGTCGACGCGCTTGGCCAGGCCGAAGTCCAGGATCTTGACGTGCCCGTCCTTCGTGACGAAGACGTTGTCCGGCTTCACGTCCCGGTGGACGATCCCGCGTTCGTGCGCCGCGGACAGGCCCTTCGCGATCTGCAGGCTCCAGTCGATCGCCTGCTTCTGCGAGACCGGCCCGGTGTCGAGCTTGCCGCGCAGGGTCTCGCCGTCGAGCAGCTCCGTGACCGCGTAGGCGACGCCGTCGTGGCGGCCGAAGTCGTGGATCGCGAGGATGTTCGGGTGCGACAGCGCGGCGACGGCCTTGGCCTCGCGCTCGAACCGCGCGAGCGCGTCGGCGTCGTTCGCGACCGATGCGGGCAGCACCTTGATCGCCACGTCGCGGTCGAGCTTCGAATCGCGCGCCCGGTACACCTCTCCCATGCCACCCGCGCCGAGAGGCGCAAGGATCTCGTAGGCACCGAGCTTCGTACCGGCCGTGAGCGTCAAGTGGAATCTCTTGGATGTGCACTCTAGCCGAACGGCTACACTTTGCGCCACGATGCTCTACAGCCGCCGCAGGCTCCTGCGGAACATGTCCTGTCGTGGAGCCCGCGTCGTTTGACTGGGGGCTTTGACGGTCATAGTCTCGTTTGCTTGGAGGCCACATCATGGCGACGAAAGAGTCCGCGAAGACCGCTCGCAGGAAACCCGCTCCCCGCAAGACGAAGGCCGCGCCCGCAAAGTCCCGCAAGGGCGGATCGACGCTGGCATTGAGCTCGGCGTCACCGAGCTTCACGGTGAACGACCTCCAGAAGAGCCTCGCGTTCTACCGCGACGTTCTCGGGTTCGCGGTCGAGCAGACCTGGGACGAGGGCGGCAAGGTCACGGGCGTATCGCTGCGCGCTGGCGGCGTGTCGTTCATGATCGGGCAGGACGA
>JANMBR010000332.1:0-2658 GCA_031360505.1 Acidobacteriota bacterium | reverse complement strand
GCCGAGCTGCGACCCGGGGTGCGGGGCATCTTCGCGGGCAAGGTGGGCGAATATCGCGGCGTGCGGCAGCTGGCGCATCCCGACTACGAGTTGTTCACGCACGCGGGCGCGGCCGATGCGGCGGGCGTTCTCGGCGGTGGTGGTGACGGGGTGATTCCGCCGGTCATCTCGGTGCCCACCGACATGAATGTTCCTGAAGACTGCCATCGACTTGTCGCACGCGCCATCGACACCTACGGCTGTGTCGATGGTCTCGTCTGCGTCGCCTACCGGCCAGCGCAACCGCGGCGAGTGCGGCGGCGACGCCGACGAGCGAGTCCGCTGCATGCGCGTGTTAGGCGGCCGGCCCCGCTGTCACGGCCGTATTACCTCTTCGCAAGCGGATGCTCACGAAAGAACGCCCACATTAGACCGGTCGCGTCGACTTCATGGCTCGTCGGCCCAACCCACCACTCTGCGATCGGCCTGCCTCCCGGCCAAGAGTGGCCGCCTTCGCCAACGGTATACAACACAACGGTCGCGTCGTCGGCGCACTTCGCGTACTCGAGACGAGAGACGTGGGCGGCAATGGTCGATTCCACGGCTTCTGCGCCGCATCGGTTTCTTCTGGCCCAACTCGCCGCCCACTTGCGGACGCTCGGAAACGGCATCTGGGTCGGGGACTTCCACGTCGTACCGCCGTCGTACGGTACGATCGGATCGGCCGTTCCGTGAAACGCGATCATCGGCACCGGCCGGGAGTCGGTGCACCAGCTCCATGGCAGTAGTTGGGCACCCGCCACCACCCCGACCGCCGCGATCCGATCAGACACCGTGCACGACAGCGCAAAGGCCATGCCACCACCGTTGGAGAAACCGTCTGCGTAAATTCTCTTTGGGTCGATGTTGTAGCTTGCCTCGAGTGTGTCGATCAAATCCGAGATGAACTTCACATCGGCCGTCAGGGCGGCCCCCTCCATGGGAAAGATCCTGGGAAAGCCGGTTCCTGACGGGTAGACGACGATGAACCCTTGCTCATCAGCGACCTTGTTCCATTGACTGGTCTTCATCTGAGCGGCCGGCCACAGCGCCGCGCCGTGAATACTGATCACCAGCGCGGTCGGCTTGGCACGATCGTACTTCAGTGGGACATGAAGCAAGTACTCCCGTTTCTGGCCCGACGAAACGAGGCCGCCGTTGGTCTGATTAAGCACGGAGGCCGACGCCGCGAAGATTAAGACCACAACCAGAGGCACGCCAATGAAGATCAGCACAACGCCAATCACAATCTTCCTGACGCTCATAGCCAAACCCTGAGGCCACGGCCGCCTAACGGGCGGCGCGTCAGCGGCGAGTGAGGAGGCGAAGCCGACGAGCGAGTCCGCTGCACGCGCTTGTTAGGCGGCCTTATCGCTTGGTCAGCTGCTTCTCGTAATCGGCGTGAGAACCGATCCAATACCAAATTATCTCGTCGCCCTCTATGACCCCAACGGCCCGATAGTTCAGGCTGATTCGAACCGAATAGATCGGTTCCGAAGAGTGCACCCGCTTGAAACGAAGACTCCTGTGCCGTGGATCCTTCAGGAATCGGCGGTAGGCCACCCGAGCTTGTTCCTGGACCGAGGCCGGCAAGGCAGCGAATGCCTTCCGAAAGGATTCGGTCCGCCTCGACCTCAAGGGTTGGCCGGGTCCAGCTCTTTGGTTTCGCCACGACGGTGTTCCGCTAAAGCCTTTCGAGCAAGGTCAGCCAGCACGTCCTGCGAGCGGGCAAAAGCCTGCTCCCATTCGCGTTCCGACTCGATCTCGGTGAGCAACCATTCACCCAGGGCATTCTGCTCACTCTCACTCAGCTTTGAGGCCTCGTCAAAAGCCTTCTCAAGAACCTTCGTCATGACGCCTAGATTCTACCGCCACCGGCCAACCCTCTGTGAACGCTGCTCGTTCACCCGCCACGTCCGGCACGACGACGGGCGCGATCACGGCGCCAGTAATAGATCGGAAACCAGACCATCAGCCCGAGCAGGAAGGCCACGAAAGCGGCAGCCACCCACCAAGGGGGGCTGTTGAAATCGGGAATCATGATTGAGCGTAGCCGCCTAACGGGCAGCGCATCAGCGGCGAGCGAAGAGCCGAAGGCGATGAGCGAGTCCGCTGCATGCGCGTGTTAGGCGCGCCCTCGATTGGCAAGCCGTCACTCCCTAAATAGTAAAACGATGGTCCAAAGGACAACGAGGCCCAAGCCCACAACAAGGAGCCAGGCCCACTGGCTAGTGAGAGCCTTGGACGATCGAAAGCTTGAGGCGTTAGCCTGGACCCCCTGAGATACCGGCAATTCAGCGATGAAGTGCTTTGCTCGTTCCGCCCAGGTCTCAGGAACGACGATCACGTAGAGATCGCCAGGAGCCATCGATGGCATCACTGGCATGGCGAACGACAAGCCGCCAATTGACTCTCTGCGCTTGAAGTAGGGAATCCCCGCGCGGGTCATGGCATCAGCCACGATGTCGAACTCGTAGACCACGCCTGTCCGGTAGACCGCCACAGAGCTACTCTCGTTACCGCCATCGGTCTGCTCGCGGGACTTCTGGCCCTTCATGCCCAAGCGCCTAACGGGCAGCGCATCAGCGGCGAGCGAAAAGCCGATGGCGATGAGCGAGTCCGCTGCATGCGCGTGTTAGG
>JANMBR010000345.1:0-9705 GCA_031360505.1 Acidobacteriota bacterium | reverse complement strand
GGGGGATGGCGTCCATTACCTCTTTCCCCTCGAGGGCGGGCAGGCCGAGGCGGTCGCGGGTCTGGGCCCCGATGACCGTCCGATCCGCTTTTCTTCGGATGGCCGATCCCTCTACGGTTTTCGGCGCGGAGAGCTCCCATCCCACATTTTCCGGCTCGACCTCGCCTCTGCGGAGAAGACCCGCGTCCGGGACCTGATGCCCGCGGATTCCGCGGGAGTGGTCGAAATCGTCTCGGTCGTCCTGACGGCCGACGCAGCGAACTACGCATACAGCTACCATCGGATCCTGTCTGACTTGTTTCTCGTGGAGGGAGTCAAATGACGTCGCTCGCGCTTCGCTCGGGGTCTGCGCCTGCGGCGCACCGGCGTCCGGCTCGCCCGGATGCGGGCTCGACCGGACGCCTGACCCCTCGCTACGCGCTCGCTCCCGCGGCGCGAACCTCCTCCCTCCCTTCGGTCGGGAGACGATTCGCGCCGCGAACTGTTGCGGGAATGCCGCTGAGATGACGCTCGCCGGAGGAACGAAGCTCGGACCCTACGAGATCCTCGCGCCCATCGGCGCGGGGGGGATGGGGGAGGTCTATCGCGCGAAGGATCCGCGCCTGGGGCGCGAGGTGGCGATCAAGGTGCTGCCGGCGCTCTTCTCGCAGGACGCCGACCGGCTGCACCGGTTCGAGCAGGAGGCGCGGGCGGCGGGGATCCTGAACCATCCGAACATCACGGCGGTCCACGACATCGGTTCGGCCGACGGGGCGCCGTACATCGTCACCGAGCTGCTCGAGGGGGAGACTCTGCGCCAGCGGATCTCCACGGGCCCTGTTCCTGTCCGCAAAGCGATCGACTACGCGGTGCAGATCGCGAAGGGGCTCGCGGCGGCGCACGACAAGGGGATCGTGCACCGGGATCTGAAGCCCGAGAACCTGTTCCTGATGAAGGACGGGCGGGTCAAGATTCTCGACTTCGGGCTCGCGAAGCTGAAGGCCGAGAAAGACGCCGGGTCACAGACCGATCTGCAGACGATCTCGGGGACGGAGCCGGGCGTGGTCCTGGGAACGATGGGCTACATGTCTCCCGAGCAGGTGCGCGGCAAGGCCGCGGACGCGCGCTCGGACATCTTCGCCTTCGGAACGATCCTCTACGAGATGCTGGCGGGGCAGCGGGCGTTTCGGGGGGACACGGCGGCGGACACGATCACGGCGATCCTGACGAAGGAGCCGCCGGACCTCTCCCAGACGAACAAGGAGATCCATCCGGGTCTCGACCGGCTGGTGCGGCATGCCCTCGAGAAGAACCCCGAGGAGCGCTTTCAGTCGGCGCGCGACATCGCCTTCGACCTCGAGTCGCTGTCGGGTTTGTCGGCGCCGACGGGGACCGACACGCGCATGTTTCCGGACGAAGCGAAGCGCCGGTCGCGTCTGTTGCCTGTCCTCGCCGCGATCCTTCTCGCGGCGGCCGCGGGAGTGATTGCCGGCCGCCGGAGCGTGAACCTCGTCCAGCCGCAGTTTCAGCGCCTGACGTTTCAGAGGGGAACGGTGATCACCGCCCGTTTCGGTCCCGACGGGCAGACCGTCTACTACGCGGCCGCGTGGGAGGGGGCTCCGGCCCGGATCTTTGCCCTGCGGCCGGGGACGCCGGAGTCCTCGGCCCTGGCGCTTCCGCCCGCGAACCTGCTCGCCCTCTCCTCGGGCGGCGACATCGCGATCCAGCTCGACTCGAAGCCGTCGCCCGCCGGTTTCGCCACCATGGGCACCCTCGCGCGCGCCCCGCTCTCCGGCGGGCCGCCCAAGGAGCTCCTGCAGGACGTCACCTATGCCGACTGGGCGCCCGGGGCAACGGAGCTGGCCGTCGTCCATCGTGTCGGCGGGAAGGAGCAGCTCGAATTTCCGATCGGCAAGGTTCTCTACGAAACCGCCGGGTGGATCCAGGGCCCGCGCTTTTCATCGGACGGCTCGCTGATCGCCTTCATCGACCATCCCTCGAGCGGCGACGACGGGACCATCGCCATGGTCGACCGCAAGGGCAAGAAGACCGATCTGGCGGGCGGATGGTCGACGGTGCAGGGACTCGCCTGGGCGGGGGCCAGTGAGATCTGGTTCACGGCGGCGCGCCAGGGTATCGAACGGGAAATCTTCGCGGTCTCGACCGGCGGAAAGTTGCGCCTGGTCCGAACGATGCAGGGGACTCCCGCGCTGCTCGATCTTGCCGGATCGAGCGCCCTCGTGACGGAGGACGATTACCGATCCGGGGCCTTCGCGTTTCTGCCGGGACAGACCGTGGCGCGGGATCTCAGCTGGTTCGACTGGCAGAGCGACCGCGCGCTTTCGGCCGACGGAAAGCTGATCCTGTTCGACGAATCGGGAGAGGGCGGAGGTGCCAAGGGATCGGTCTACCTGCGCGGGACCGACGGCTCTCCGGCCTTACGCCTCGGCGACGGGATCGGCGCCGCGCTGTCGCCGGACGCTTCGTGGGCGTTGACCCGAAGCATCTCTCCTTCGCAGTTCGTACTGGTACCCGTCAAGGCCGGTCAACCGCGGCCCCTTCCGCCGGACGGCTTCAACAACCTCCCCTACGGCGCCTTTTTTCCCGACGGGAAACGCATCGCCTTCGAGGCGGCAGCGCCGGGCCATGGGTCCCGCCTCTATGTCCAGGCGATCGACGGCGGCGCCCCCGCGCCCGTGAGCTCCGAGGGGCTGAACCAGGGCCGCATCTTCATTTCGCCCGACGGCGGGCAGATCGCGGCGATCGGCCCCGATCTGAAAGTTCATCTCTACCCCTCGAACGGCGGCACCCCCATCGATCTCGCGAGCTCCGAGGCCGGCGACTCTCCCGCGGGCTGGACCGCCGACGGCAAGAGCCTGTACGTGGCGCGACTCGGCCAGCCGTGCCGCGTCGATGCGATCGACGTCGCTTCGGGCCGGCGGACACACGTTCGCGATCTCGCCGGAACGGACGCTGCCGGCGTCAGCACCTTCGGGCCGGCGCGGGTATCGCCCGACGGCCAGGTCATGATCGCGGGATTCACTCGAATTCTTTCGACGCTCTACAAGGTGCGTGATCTTAGGTAACGTCGCTCACGCTTCGCGAGCGGGCTGCGCCTACGGCGCACCGGCGTCCGGCTCGCCCGGATGCGGGCTCGACCGGACGCCTGCCCTCTCGCTACGCACTCGCTCCCGCGGCGCAAACCTCCTCCCTCCCTTCGGTCGGGAGACTATTTGCGCCGCGAGCGATCAGGAACGGTGACGCGGGTCTGGAGCAAACCGCGGTTAGAATCCCCGCACCCGAATGACGCTTTCCGCCGGAACCAAGCTCGGTCCCTACGAGATCCTCGCGCCGATCGGCGCGGGGGGGATGGGGGAGGTCTATCGGGCGAAGGATCCGCGGCTCGGGCGCGTGGTGGCGATCAAGGTGCTTCCCCCGACGTTCTCGCAGGACGCGGACCGGCTGCATCGCTTCGAGCAGGAGGCGCGGGCGGCGGGGATGCTGAACCACCCGAACATCACGGCGGTCCACGACATCGGTTCGGCGGAGGGCGCGCCGTACATCGTGACGGAGCTGCTCGAGGGGGAAACCCTGCGCGCGCGAATCTCCACGGGTGCGATTCCCGTGCGCAAGGCGATCGACTATGCGGTGCAGATCGCCAAGGGACTCGCCGCGGCACACGAGAAGGGCATCGTGCACAGGGATCTGAAGCCCGAGAATCTCTTCCTGACGAAGGACGGGCGCGCCAAGATTCTCGACTTCGGCCTCGCGAAGTTGAAGGCCGAGAAGGACTCGGGCTCCCAGACCGACCTGCGGACGATCTCGGGGACCGAGTCGGGCGTCGTGCTGGGCACGATGGGCTACATGTCGCCGGAGCAGGTACGCGGTAAGGCCGCGGACGCCCGCTCGGACATCTTCGCCTTCGGGACGATCCTGTACGAGATGCTGTCGGGCCAGCGCGCCTTCCGCGGCGACTCGGCGGCAGACACGATCACCGCGATCCTGACGAAGGAGCCGCCGGACCTTTCCCAGACGAACACAGAGATTCATCCGGGCATCGACCGGCTTGTGCGCCATTGCCTCGAGAAGAACCTCGAGGAGCGCTTCCAGTCGGCGCGCGACATCGCGTTCGACCTGGAGTCGCTTTCGGGGATCTCGGCGCCGGCCGCTGCCGTGCCGGCGTGCGGGTCGGTGCCGGCGGCGCGGCGGCGCTGGATCGGGCCGGTGCTCGTCGCCGCGGCCGTCGCGCTCGCCGCCGGGCTTGCAGGCAGCTATCGCTTAGGCAAGAAGGCCGGCTACGTCCCGCCTCCGAACTACCAGCAGCTCACGTTCCGACGCGGCGAGGTTTACACGGCGCGTTTCGCCCCGGACGGTCAAACCGTCATTTACGCAGCTGCGTGGGACGGCCGGCCGGTCGAGGTCTTCGCGACACGCACGGACCGGCCGGAGTCGCGCATCTTTGGCCTCGTCGGCGCCGACATCGCGGCGATTTCGAAATCCGGAGAGATGCTGGTCTACCTGGACCGTCACGTCGAGGATGCGTTCATCCGGGCGGGGACGCTTGCCCAGGTGAGCGTGTCGGGGGGCGTGGCGCCTCGCGAGATCTCGACGGACGTGCAGTGGGCCGATTGGGCTCCCGACGGGACGAGCTTCGCGATCGTGCGCGACGTCAATTCCCGCAACCAGCTCGAGTTCCCGGCGGGCAAGGTGCTCTACCAGACGACCGGTTGGATCAGCCATCCGCGCGTTTCTCCGCAGGGAGATCTCGTCGCCTTTCTCGACCACACCGTCCGCCGCGACGACGGCGGCGCAGTCGTGATCGTGGATCGCTCCGGAAATAAGAAGACGCTCGCCGGCGTCTTCGCGTCGGTCCAGGGTCTGGCCTGGTCTCGGGACGGGCAGGAAGTCTGGTTCACCGGCACTCGGGTCGGAGGCAACCGCGCGATTCACTCGGTCAGCCTCACGGGCTCCGAGCGCCTGCTCGCCCGGGTCACGGAGAGCCTGACGCTTCAGGACATCGCCAAGGACGGTCGAGCCCTCGTTTCGCACGACGTCATCCGAATCGGAGTCCTGGGGCGCGGCCCGGGGCAGGCAAAGGAGCGCGACCTCTCGTGGCTCGATTGGTCGGCGGCATTCGACCTCTCCGCAGACGGCAAGACGTTGCTCTTTGCCGAAACCGGTGAAGGCTCGGGCTCCGCGTACTCCTGCTTCGTCCGCGGGACCGACGGATCCCCGCCCGTGCGCCTCGGCGACGGCGTCGCCATGGCCATCTCGCCCGACGGCGGGTGGGTGACCGCCAACACGCCGCGCGCCGAAAAGCAGCAGCTCTGGCTCTATCCGACGGGTGCGGGAGACAAAAAACTTCTGCCGACGGGGAGCTTGCAGGTCGAGTCCTCGGGCGACTGGCTACCCGATGGCAAGCGGATCGTCTTCACCGCAAACGAGCCCGGTCACGGGAGCCGGATCTTCTCGCTCGAGATCGCCGGGGGCGCGCCGCGCGCCCTCACGCCGGAGGGCTACAGGCTGGTGCCGCGGACGGTCTCTCCCGACGGCAAGAGAATCATTACGCTCGGGCCCGACAAGCGGCGCTATTTCTATTCGCTGGAGGGGGGCGAGCCGCAGCCGATTCCCGGACTCGCGGCCGACGAAACCCCGAGTGGCTGGAGCGGCGACGGCCGGTTCCTGTACGTCTTCCGGCGGCGCGACGTGCCCGCGCGGGTTTCGAAGCTCGATGTCGCGACGGGCAAGCGAGAGCCGTGGAGGGAGCTGATGCCCGCCGACGGATCCGGGATCATCGACATCGCCCCCGTCATACCGACACCGGACGGTTTGGAGTACGTGTACGGATATTCGCGCACGCTTTCCGACATGTACGTCGTCGAGGGCCTGAAGTGACCGTCGCTCCCGCGCCGCTCGGGATCTGCGCCCTTCGGGCGCACCGGCTCGCGGCTCGCGCGGGCGCGCGCTCGACCGCGAGCCTGATCCCTCGCTTTGCGCTCGCTCCCGCGGCGCGAACCTCCTCCCTCCCTTCGGTCGGGAGACTATTCGCGCCGCGAACATTAGGGGAGTGACGTTGAAATGAGTCTCACTGCCGGAACGAAGCTGGGGCCCTACGAGATCCTCGCGCCGATCGGCGCGGGTGGGATGGGGGAGGTTTACCGCGCGCGCGACGAGCGTTTGAAGCGCGAGGTCGCGATCAAGGTGCTGCCGGCGGAACTCGCGGCGGACCCGGAGCGGCGGACGCGGTTCGAGCGTGAGGCGCGCGCGGCGTCGGCCCTGTCGCACCCGAACATCCTGACGATCTACGACATTGGGACGGCGGACCAGACGGTCTACATCGCGATGGAGTTGATCGAGGGCGGGACGCTGAAGGACCTGACGGCTTCGGGGCCGGTGCCGACGCGCAAGTTGCTGGAGCTGGCGACGCAGATTGCTGAGGGGTTATCGGCGGCGCACGCGGCGGGGATCGTGCATCGGGACTTGAAGCCCGCCAACGTGATGGTCTCCAAGCACGGGCACGCGAAGATCCTGGACTTCGGGCTGGCGAAGCTGATGACGCCAGAAGACCAGGAGGTCTCGGGGCTTCTGACGGCGGCCGGGGACGGGACGCGACCCGGCATGGTGATGGGAACGATCGGGTACATGTCGCCGGAGCAGGCTTCGGGACGGCCGCTCGATTTTCGGTCGGACCAGTTTTCGTTCGGCTCGATCCTCTACGAGATGGCGACCGGCAAGCGCGCGTTCGAGCGCGGGACGACGGCCGAGACGCTGACGGCGATCATCCGGGAGGAACCAGAGCCGGTGTCGCAATTGAACGCTCGGATTCCGGCGCCGGTGCGGTGGATCGTCGAGCGGTGCTTGTCGAAGGACCCCGAGGACCGCTTCGGGACGACGAAGGACCTGGCCAAGGACCTCGCCAATGTGCGCGACCATCTCTCGGAAGCTTCCGTTTCGTCGACGACCGACCAAACGAGCGCAGCGGCGGCGGCAGTGCGCGGCGACCGGAAGATGTGGCCCTGGCTGTTCGGGGCGGCGGCCCTGGCGGTTGCCGTCGGCTTCGCCGCTTTCGCGACCGGACGCAAGAGCGGCCGGATCGAGCCGCCTTCGTTCCGGGAGCTGACCTTCCAGCGAGGGGAGATCTACTCCGCGCGTTTCGCGCCGGACGGCCAGACGATCCTCTATGCAGCGGCCTGGGAGGGCCGGCCCGTGGAGATCTTCGTGTCCCGACTGGACAGCCCCGAGGCGCGCCCCTTCGGATTGAAAGCGGCCGATCTCTTCGGGGTCTCGTCCTCCGGAGAAATGGCGGTCTCGCTGAACCGCCGTTTCGCAGGTCCCTTCGAGCGCACGGGAACGCTCGCCCGGATCGGCATCACGGGCGGCGGGACGCCCCGCGAGGTCCTGGAGGACGTCCTCTGGGCCGACTGGGGGCCGGACGGGAAATCGTTCGCCGTCGTGCGCGCCGTCGGACCGCGCAACCGGCTCGAGTATCCGATCGGGACGGTCCTCTACGAAACGGAAGGCTGGATCAGCAATCCGCGGATCTCGCCGAAGGGCGACGCCGTCGCATTTCTCGACCACCCGACGATCGGCGACGACGGCGGATCGGTCGTCCTGGTGGACCGCGCCCGCAAGAAGACGACGCTGGCCAGCGACTTTTCGACCGAGGGAGGCCTCGCCTGGTCTCCGGCCGGAAACGAGATCTGGTTCACCGCTGCGGAAACCGGCGGCAACCGCGCTCTCTTCGCCGTGACGCCTTCGGGATCGCGGCGCGTTCTCGTTCGAGTGACGGGAAACCTCACGCTGCAGGACGTCTCCCGGGACGGGCGAGCCTTGATCGCGCACGACGCTTTGCGATCGGGGATCCTGGGCTCGTCGCCCGGGGACAAGCAGGAGCGGGATCTGTCCTGGCTCGATTGGTCTTCGGTCCAGGACATCGCCCGCGACGGGAGCTTCTTCGTTTTCGTCGAGTCGGGCGAGGGCGGCGGGGCGGGATATTCGGCCTACCTGCGCCGGATGGACGGCTCGCCGCCGGTGCGCCTGGGCAGCGGCGCCCCGAGGTCGATCTCGCCGGATGGCCGATGGGTGCTGACCATCCAGACGCCCTCCTCCAAGCCGCAGCTCTCGTTGCTCCCCGCGGGCGCGGGCGAGCCGCGGGTCATGCCGGCCGGCGGTCTCGCCGTGCAATCGGCGACGTGGTTCCCGGACGGAAAGCGGATCCTCCTGACCGCGAGCGAGGCCGTGGGCGGAGCGACCCGCTTGTACGTCCTCGACAGTCCGGACGGGAAGCCGCGGGCGCTGAGCCCGCCCGGTTATCGCGCGTTGGCGAGGGCGGTCTCTCCCGACAGCAAGCGCGCCACGGTCGCCGGCCCTGACCGGCGTCGCTATCTCTATCCCGTGGAGGGAGGCGAGCCGGTGCCGATCGTCGGTCTCGAGCCCGACGAAGATCCGATCGGCTGGACCGCCGACGGGCTCTTTCTCTACGTGTTCCGGCGCGGCGAGTATCCGGGCAAGGTGTACCGCCTCGATGCCGCGAGCGGCAAGCGCGAGCTGTGGAAGGAACTGACGCCGCCGGACCCGGCCGGGATCTCGAGCCTCTCGCCTCCTGCGGTCGCGGCCGATGGAAAGACGTACGTCTACTCGTACAACCGGATCCTCTCGGACCTCTTTCTCGCCGAGGGCATTCGGTAGGGGAGCTCAGCGCTCGTCGCCGAGATCGAGGGCAGCGCGCAGGCCGGCTTCGATGTCGTCGAGCAAGTCTGCAGGGAGCATTCCGATTCGCTTCTCCAGCTTCGCGCGGTCGACGGTCGTGACCTGGTGGCATATGGCGACGCTCGCGCGGGGCAAGCCGCCGGCACCTGCGGGCAGGTGAATCGCGGTCGGGCCGCGTCGGGCCTGGGTCGGCGATGTCGAGAGCGGGACCACATTTGCGGATCCCCACCCCTCGGTCCGGTTGAAAGCGTCGTGGGAAACGACGACTGCAGGCCGGCGCCCCTTTTGCTCCGAGCCCGAGCGGGGGTGGATGTCGGTCCAGTAAATCTCGCCGCGGCGCAATCTCAAGGCTCCGTGCTTCGCCAGAACTCGAGGCCGGCCTCTTCCAAGGCCTCGTCCAGGTCGAATTCAGTACCGGCGTACTCCGCCGCGTAGGCGGCGATCGCTTCCGAGACTTCGGACCTCCGGACCTGGCGCAGCCACTCCGCGATGACGCCTCGCGCCACGACAGTGGCCGGGCGCTTCCTCTTTTTCGCCTCCTCTTTGAGCTCCTTGTAGAGCCCGCTGGGAAGAGGGAGGTGGAAGTTGTGTATGGCAGTACTCATGCCAGGAATAATGCCATTCTATGATGGCAGCGTCAAGCGGGGCGAGCTGGCAGGCCTTACTATGGCCGCCCATGGCCACCGCCGTTCCCAAGGACATCCTGCTCGTCGGCACCGAGCTCGCGATCGTGTGGGCGGACGGGACCGAGAGTTACTTCCCGCTCGAGAAGCTGCGCCGCGCATGTCCATGTGCGATGTGCAAAGGCGAGAAGGACATCATGGGCAAGGTCTATCGCGGGCCCGAGCGGCCGCTGACGCCGCGCTCGTTTCAGGCGGCGGGACACCGGCGCGTCGGTGCGTACGCGCTCCAGATCGACTGGGCCGACGGGCACAACGACGGGATCTACAGCTTCGAGACCCTGCGGCGGATCGCCGCGGAGGCCTCGGTCTAACTCGCCAATACGTCGGGTGTGCC
>JANMBR010000319.1:0-1907 GCA_031360505.1 Acidobacteriota bacterium | reverse complement strand
CGCGCAGGGCTCGATCAAGAGCGGTGACCCCTGCAGCCGGGGCGCAAGCGCCTCGAGGTTCTGGAGCCGGAAGAACTGTCCCGGCTGGAAATTCCGCGCGGCGGCGGGCGCCCGGACGACGACCTCGATGATCGTCGGGGTGAGGCGGTTGACCGCGACAACCCGCGCCGTCAGGTCGTCCTCGAGGCGGGACCGGAAGGCATCCCAGTCCGCGTCGTCGACGGCAGCGGCGCCCGTGCGGACGAGGACCTCCGCGATCGCGCCGTACCCGTTCTTTGCGGACGCCATGGCCTTGACGACGTTGCCGTTGTAGGCGGGGTGGTTGTCCCCGAAAAACGTGACGAACTTCCCGTTCTTCGAGAAGCCGGTGAAGAAAGCCCCCTCGTCCTCGGCCGGGGCGGGGACGAGCTTGAATCCGTCGCCCTCGGGCACGGCGCGGTGCGGCGCGAAGAAGCGCCGCTTCTGGTCGAGCGGGAGCGATTCGGGGAACTCCTTCGCGTACGTGATGTTCGGCGTCGTGCCCGCCGCCACCAACAGGGTCCGCGCGGGCAGCTCCACGACCTCGCCCGAGCCGCCGCGCAGAAACCGCACGGCCCGCAGCTTGCCGTGCTCGTCGGCGACGGCTTCGTCGGGCTCGAGCGTCTCGATGAAGGAGATGCCCTCCTCGAGGGCCTTGATGACTTCCTCGTGGTTCAACCGGTAGGCCGGAGCCTCCTCCATGGCGCGCCGATAGGCGATCGAGACGCCGCCCCATTCCCGGCACAGGCGCGCGAGGTCCGGGCTCTCGCCGGCTGACCGGGCGCGCTCGCGCTCCTTGCGGACGGCCAGTCCGTGCGCGAGCAGGCGGTCGAGCGTGTCGCGCTCCTCCGGATCGAAGGTGGCGCGCACGGCCGGCTCGCCCTTGTCCATGCACAGCTTTTCGTAGCGCGACAGCGTCTTCTCGGCCTGGATCGGGTAGTAGGCGAGCAGCTCCGTGGCCGTATCGATTGCCGTCAGGCCTCCCCCGATGACGACCGCCGGCAGCTCCGCCTGGAGGTTGGCGAGGGCCTCCTCCTTGAAAGCGCCCGTCAGCTGCAGAGCCATCAGGAAGTCGGAGGCCTTGCGCACGCCGCGGATGATGTTGTTCTTGATCGGGATGATCGTCGGCCGGCCCGCGCCGGCGGCGATCGCAACGTGGTCGAACCCGGCGTCGAAAGCCTGCTCGGCCGAGATCGCGCCGCCGAATCGCACGCCACCCAGGATCGCGAAGCGGCGTCGCCGGGCGAGCGTCAGATGGATGAGCGTCAGGAAGTTCTTGTCCCAGCGCACCGTGATGCCGTACTCGGAGACGCCGCCGAAGCCCGCGAGCGGCCGCCGGTCGAGGGGCTGCGCGAGCTCGGCGTAGTCGCGGATCGGGCGGATTGCGCCCCCGTCCGCGCCGGTCCAGTCTTGCGGCAGCGGCTCGATCTTCAGACCGTCCACCCCCGCGACGCCGAAACCCTCGTTGAGAAGGTAGTGCGCCAGCGTGTACCCGGCCGGACCGAGGCCGACGACCAGCACCTTGAGGCCCGTGTACAGCGCCGGGTGCGGGCGGCGCGGATGCAGCGGGTTCCAACGCGTCAAGAGGCCGTAGATCTCGACGCCCCAGGGCAGTTCGAGCACGTCGGTCAGGACTCCCGTCTCGATCTGCGGGATGTTGACCGGCTCCTGCTTCTGGAAGATGCAGCCCTTCATGCAGTCGTTGCAGATGCGGTGGCCCGTGCCGGGGCACATCGGGTTGTCGATGCAGACGAGCGCGAGGGCCCCGAGGGAATCGCCCTCGCGCCGCAGCTCGTGCATCTCGGAGATTTTTTCGTCGAGCGGGCAGCCCTTCAACGAGATGCCGAGGGCGTTCTTCTGCCAGGCCGCGGTCTTCGCGTCGAAGAACC
>JANMBR010000292.1:0-14179 GCA_031360505.1 Acidobacteriota bacterium | reverse complement strand
GTCAACGCCGATACGCCTCGGGCCGGCGGTCGCGCAGCGCCGGGAACTTCTCGCGGGCGTCGTGGACGACGGCGGGCTCGACGTCGCACACGAGGACCGCCTCTTTCGCGGAGCCCTCCGCGAGGACCTCGCCCCATGGGGAGATCACGGCGGAGTCGCCCGTGTAATGCAGCTTCCCACCGTCGCCGACGCGGTTGACGCCGGCGACGTAGCAGAGGTTCTCGATCGCGCGGGCGCGCAGGAGCGTGCGCCAGTGTTCGCGGCGCGCCTCGGGCCAGTTGGCGACGAGAGCGAAGAGGTCCGTCTCCTCGGCGGCAAGGCGGAAGGGCTCCGGGAAGCGCAGGTCGTAGCAGACGAAGGGCGTGACGCGGACGCCCTCGATCGCAACGGTGACGATCCGGTCGCCGCCCGTGTACACCTTGTCCTCGCCGCCGAACGTGAAGGGGTGGATCTTGGCGTAGCGCGTGACCGCGCCGTCGGAACCCGCGAGGATCGCCATGTTGCGCGGCCGCGGCTGCCCCGCTTCCGGGATGCTCGCGAGGATCGAGAGCGAGAGCTCGCGCGCGGTCTCGCGCAGGAAGGTCTCGGACGGGCCGCCGGGCGGCTGGGCGATCCGGTCCGAGTCCATCGAGAAGCCCGTACAGAACATCTCGGGCAGCAGAGCCAGGCGCGCGCCCTTCCCGGCCGCCTCCTCGAGCAGGCGCCGCGCGCGGCGGTGGTTCTCGGCAACGTCCTCCCAGGCGAGGTCCATCTGAACGAGGGCTAAGCGCACAGTTTCTCCAGTCTCGCCACGGCCGCCTCGAGCGTCTCGCGCTTCTTGCAGAACGCGAAGCGCACGTAGGACCTCCCGTGCTCGGCATTGTCGTAGAAGACGGATGGCGGAATCGCCGCGACGCCAATCTTCGTCGTCAGGTGGCGCGCGAACGCCTGGTCGTCGTCGAACCCAAAACGGCGGAAGTCCGCGCAGGCGAAATAGGTGCCCTGCGGGCTCTTCACCCGGAAGCCGATCCGCGCGAGCTCGCCCACGAGGTAGTCCCGCTTTTCGCGATAGTCGGCGGCGAGCCCGGCGTAGTAATCGATCCCGGCCGCGAGCCCTGCCGCCGCGCCGTGCTGGAGCGGTGTCGCCGCGGTGAAGGTGATGAACTGGTGCGCCGAGCGCACGGCAGAGATGAGCTCCGGCGGACCCATCGCCCAGCCGATCCTCCAGCCCGTGAGCGAGAAGGTCTTGCTCAGGGACGAGATCGTGATCGTGCGCTCCCGCATGCCCGGCAGCGTTGCCATCGAAACGTGGCGGCCTTCGTACACCAGGTGCTCGTAGACCTCGTCCGTGATGCAGTAGACGCCGCGCTCGCGGCACAGGCGCGCGATCGCTTCGAGCTCGTCGGGTGAAAACACCTTGCCGGTCGGATTGTGCGGCGTGTTGACGAGGATGGCGCGCGTGCGCGGACCGAAGGCCGCGGTAAGCGCGGCGGGGTCGAAGCTCCAGTCGGGCGTTCGCAGGGTCACGACGCGCGGCACGGCGCCGGCCATCCGCACGCTCGCCTTGTAGGAGTCGTAGTAGGGCTCGAACAGCACGACCTCGTCGCCGTCGTCGCAGAGGCCCTGGATTGCGGCGAAGATTGCCTCGGTCGCACCCGAGGTCACAACGATCTCCGTATCGGGGGCGTAGTCGAGCCCCCGGTCGCGCCGGTACTTGGCCGCGAGCGCGCGGTGGAGCTCGGGGATCCCGGAGACGCGCTCGTACTGGCCCTGGCCAGCCCGGATGGCCGCGATCGCCGCTTCCTTCACGAACTCGGGCCCGTCGAAATCCGGAAAGCCCTGCGCGAGGTTGATGGCGCCGTGCTCGTTCGCGAGGCGCGTCATCTCCGAGAAAATCGTCGTTCCGAAGCCGGCGAGCTTCGAGGACAGGACCGGGCGCATGGTGCCGATGATAACGGTCGGCTTGGCTGATATTCTCCCGGGCGCCATGGCACCCACCAAACAGCACTACCGCATCGCCATCATCGGATCCGGGCCGGCCGGCTGGACGGCCGCCCTCTACGCCTCGCGCGCCGAGCTCTCACCGGTCGTCTTCGAGGGGCCGCAGCCCGGCGGGCAGCTCACGATCACGACCGAGGTCGAGAACTACCCGGGCTTCAAGGACGGCATCCAGGGCCCGGAGCTCATGGACGTCTTTCGCGACCAGGCCAAGCGCTTCGGGACGGAGGTCGTGCTCGACACCGTCACCGGCGTCGAGTTCGGCTCGCGCCCCTTCCGCCTGACGCTCGACGCCGGGGGCTCGGTCACAGCCGATGCGGTCATCGTCTCGTCGGGGGCCTCGGCGAAGCTGCTCGGCCTCGAGTCCGAAATGAAGATGATGGGCAAGGGCGTCTCCGCCTGCGCGACCTGCGACGGATTCTTCTTCAAGACGAAGGAAGTCATCGTGGTGGGCGGCGGCGACACCGCGAGGGAGGAGGCCAACTTCCTGACGAAGTTCGCGACGAAGGTCACGATCGTGCACCGCCGCGAGGAATTCCGCGCGTCGAAGATCATGCTCGAGCGCGCGCGCCACAATCCGAAGATCGCGTGGAAATTGAACGCCGCGGTCGTGGACATCCAGGGCGGCGACGGCGGGGTCACCGGCGTCACACTCGAGGACATGAAGACCGGCGAGAAGTCGGCATTCGCGACTCAGGGCGTTTTCGTGGCAATCGGACACTCGCCGAACACGGAGATCTTCCGGGGCAAGCTCGAGTTGAACGACGTCGGCTACGTGAAAGTGAAGAGCCCCTCGACGTACACGTCCGTCGAGGGCGTGTTCGCCGCGGGAGACGTTGCGGACCCGATGTACCGGCAGGCCGTGTCCGCGGCGGGCGAAGGGTGCAAGGCCGCCATCGACGCCGAGCGGTGGCTGGCGGCCCAGGGCATCCACGGGTGAACGACGAGCCGGGGGGCGACCCCCGCAACACCCCTTTCCTCGCGATCCTCGTCTACGTCCTCGGCTTCATGGGCGCGCTGGCCCTGCTCGCGTGGGTTCTCGCCCGCCTCCTGCGAAGTCACTGAGAACCCCGGCGCCGTCCGGCCCGTACCAACCCGTGCGCCCATGCTGAAGTACTGGAAGGACCTGCGGCACCTGCCGCGCCCGGTATGGGTCGTCGCGGGCTCGCAGCTGGTCAACCGCGCGGGATCCATGGTCCTCTCGTTTCTCGTCCTGTACCTGACGCGGGACCGCAGCTTTTCGCCCGAGCACGCGGGGTTCATTCTCTTTCTTTATGGCGCCGGCTCGATCATCAGCGCGCCGATCGCCGGCCGGCTCGCCGACCGCTGGGGGGCCGTTCCCCTCATGCGCTTGTCTCTCTTTCTCTCGGGGGGAATGCTCCTCGTTTATCCGCTTGCCCGAACGCCGGCGGCCATCGTCGCCGTCACGATCGCGCTGGCCATGCTGACCGAGGCATTCCGGCCGGCCGCGATGTCCTTCTTCGGCGAGACCGTCGAGCCCGCGCGCCGCAAGTCTGCGTTCGCCGTGTACCGCCTCGCGATCAACCTCGGAATGGCGATCGGACCCGCGATTGGCGGCATCCTCGCGACGATCTCGTTTCGCTACCTTTTCTTCGCCGACGCGGGGACCTCCATCGCGGCCGGGCTCGTGCTCGCCCTCGCGACGATTCCAGCCCGCCCCAAGAAGGCCCATCCCCTCTCGACGACGACGCGTCTCCGGCTTTCGACCGCCGCGCACGCCGACCCGCGGTTCCTGTTCTTCCTCGCGGGCGTCCTGCCCGTCACGATCGTCTTCTTCCAGCACATTTCCTCGATGCCGCTCTACATCGTCAACACCCTCGGCCTGTCTCCCCGGACGTTCGGCCTGCTCTTCTCACTCAACTGCCTGATCATCGTGGTCCTGGAGATTCCGCTCAATGCCATGACCGCGCACTGGTCGCACCGGCGCACGCTCGCGCTCGGGGCGCTCCTGTCCGGCGCCGGCTTCGGCGCGATGGCCTTCGCGCGGGACGTCTGGTCGCTCGCCGCGACGGTTGTGCTCTGGACCTTCGGCGAAATGCTGTTCTTCCCGGCGTCGGCCGCGTATGCCACCGACATCGCGCCCGACGCGCGGCGCGGCGAGTACAGCGGCCTCTACACCATGGCGTTTTCACTCGCCTTCGCGATCGGCCCGTGGGCTGGAACGGTCGTCCTCGAGCGCGCCGGCGCGCGCGTGCTCGGGGGCGCCACGTTCGCGCTCGGCGCGCTCGCGGCCGCGATGTTCCTCTGGCTGCCGCAGGCCCTGCACCACGGCGCGCCGCCGGATCAGACGCTCCCCGACGCGGCCGGGCCGGCGGAGATATAGCTCCTTCCCCGAGGTTTAAGAAGGTGCCCTTCACCCCAACCCTCCCCCGCCGGGAGAGGGAGTCCATCTGCGCTAACTGCCCGCCGACTTTGTACTGGCGGCAGGCGGGTTGGTGCGCATGTGGATCTCGGTGCCGCCCTTTTCGAAGCGGACCTCGTCCATGAGCTGGTTGATGAGGTAAATGCCGCGGCCGCCGGTCGAGAAGAGGTTCAGCCCCAGGGTCGGACTCGGGATGGACGCCGGATCGAAGCCCGGTCCGGGATCGCGTACGACGATCAACATCCCTCGCGCCTGATCGCAGGCGACGCAGCACTGGATCTGCTTGGAAGGATCGTGGCCGCTGCCGTGCTCGATGGCGTTGGCGAGCGCCTCGCGCAGCGCGAGCTCGATCTCGAACTCGCGCCCGCCGGCGCAGCCCATCTCGGTGACGATCGCCATCACCTTGCCGACAACGGGCGAGATCGCGTTCACGTCGCCGGGCAGGGTCAGATCGACCTTGACGAGAAGGTCCTTGCTCTCGAACTCGCAGCGGGTCGGGGGCGCGCCGGGCATTTGGGACAATTCTATTCCGGACGAATTCCGGCGAGCAGCTGCTGAAAGCGGGGGTCCGGCCGGAGAGCTGCGAAAACCGGGCTCAGGCGCGGCCAGACCCAGCAGAGGGCATTGCGCTCGGCAATCCCACGGCGGAGCAGCTCGAGGGCGGCATCCTCCTCCCCGAGCCCCGCCCGGACGAACGTCAGGTGGAGCGGCGGAACGTATTCCCTCCCGGCCAGCCCTTCGATCTCGGCGAGCACCGCGCGCGCCGCCTCGCTGCGGCCGGACGCGGCGAGACTGCTGCCGAGCAGCGCGAGCGACCACGACATCTCGTGGCCGGTCACCACGGTCAGCTTTTCGAGCGCCGCAATCCCTTCCTCGTGCCGGCCGGCGGCCTGGCAGCCCATTCCGAGGGCCCAGAGCGCATAGACGGCGGAGGAATCCACTTCCACCGCCTGCCGGAACCCCTCGACAGACTCCGCGTAACGCCCGGCGAAGAAAAGCGGCCAGGCGGCGTTGACGCGGACGTTCGCGGAGAGCGGCTCGAGCTCGACGGCGCGTCGTCCCAGCTCGAGCGACTCCTCGGTGCGTGGGATCGCCGACAACTGACAGGCCAGCCACGAATAGCCTTCCGCCACCCGCGGAGCGAGTTCGATCGATCGGCGCAAGTGCCGCTCCTCGCGCTCCATGTCCCAGCCGTAGTAATGATCGAAGATGCCGAGCGCGAGATGGACCTCTGCGGAGTCCGGCTCGAGCTCCTGCGCCTTGCGCACGGCTGCGCGCGCCTTGGCGCTCGCCTCGAGGGTCGAAATGCCTCCGTAGAATCCCCAGGTGCAATAGGAGTCCGCCAGCCCCGTGTACGCGGGCGCAAATCGCGGGTCTCGCGCAATCGCCGCCTCGAACTCCACGGTCGCTTTCTTCGACGCGCGCTGGTTGAAGAAGTACCGGCCCTTCAGGTAGCGATTGTACGCCTCGATATCGCGCGTCCCCGGAGCGACGAGCGATTCCTCCTGCGCGGGCAACAGCCTGACCTTGAGCGCCGCGGCGATCGCGAGCGCGATCTCGTCCTGCACCGCGAACACGTCCTGCATCTCGCGGTCGAAGCGCTCCGACCAGAGGTGATAACCGTTGGACACGTCGATCAGCTGGGCCGTGATCCGCAGACGCTGGCCCGCCTGCCGGACGCTTCCCTCGAGCACCGTGTGCACGCCGAGGTCGCGGCCGATCTGGCGGATGTCGGTGTCCTTCCCCTTGAACGCGAAGGCCGAGGTGCGCGACGCCACGCGGAGCGCCTCGATCCCGGCCAGCGCGTTGATGATCTCCTCGGTCATTCCGTCGCTGAAGTAGTCGGCGTCGACGCCGGCGCTCATGTTGCGAAACGGCAGCACGGCGATCGAGGCCTCGCGCGCCGGCCCGGCCCCGGCGCTCGCGGCGGAGACGGCCGTCTTCGGCGACGACGGCTCCCGCTCCCCGACCTGAAGGGCGAACGCGAAGTCGCGCGCCGACTGGAAGCGGTCCTCGGGAGTTTTCTCCAGGCAGTGCGTCACAATGTCGGACAGCTCCGCGGCAACGCCGCGCCCCGCCGACAGCACCGGGTCGTCCTGCAGCACGGCCATCATCGTCTCGACGGCGTTCCCGCGCTGGAAGGCGCGCTGGCCGGTCAGCATCTCGTAAAGAATCGCACCGAGCGCGAAGAGGTCGGTGCGCTGATCCACGGGCTTTCCGCGGATCTGCTCGGGCGACATGTAGCCCGGCGTGCCAACGACCGTGCCCGACGCCGTGAGCGACGCCTGCGCCCCCGAGCCGCTCGACGCCGTGTCGCCAGGCGAGAGTGCGAGGCCGAAGTCGAGGATCTTGACGAAGCCGTCGCGTGTCAGGAAGACGTTGTCGGGCTTCAGGTCCCGATGCACGATGCCGCGGTCGTGCGCAGCGGCGAGGCCTCGCGCGATCTGCCGGGCATACTCGACCGCATTGCGCGGCGGGATCGCGGAAGACGCGAGCCGCTCGCGCAGCGTCTCGCCTTCGAGCAGCTCCATCACCGCGTACGCCACGCCGCCTTCCTTGCCGTAGTCGTGGAGCGCGAGGATGTTCGGGTGCGACAGCGCGGCGACCGCCTGCGCCTCGCGTTCGAAACGCAGCAGCGCATCGGGACTGTCGGCGGAAAGCGCGGGCAGCACCTTGACCGCCACCTCGCGCCCCAAACGCGTGTCGCGCGCCCGGTAGACCTCCCCCATTCCGCCCGCGCCGAGCGGCGCCAGGATCTCGTATGGACCGAGCTTCGTCCCGGCGTCAAGGGTCATCGCCCCCCCGCCGGGTTCTCGAGCGTCATGAGCCACAGCGAGGAACCCCCGTTGCCGCGACAATAGTAGAGATACTTGCCATCCGGCGAAATCGTGGGCTCTTCGAGGAAGAGCCCCGCCTCGGGAAAGTGCGTCACCTGCTGAAGCGGCCCGCCCTCGGAGGCAACGCGATAGATGTTGCGATGGCTCGGCTGGATGTAGATCCACTTCCCGTCGGGCGAGAAGAACGCGTGGCGCATGCGCTCGTATCCGGTCGTCAGCTGCTGCATGGGACCGCCGGAAGCCGGCATGCGAAAGAGCTGGAGGACGTCGTCCTTCGCCGCCGTGACGGCGATCCACTTCCCGTCGGGCGAGTACAGCGCGTCGAACTTGTCGCCGGGAGAATCGGTCAACTGCGTCGCCTTGCGCGTGGCGAAGGCGAAGCTGAAGACCTGCTGGACGCGGTCGGCGAGGTCCACATAGAGCACCTTCGTGCCGTCCGCCGACGGGCTGATCAAGTAGGAACCCTGCACCGAACGCTGAAAGAGCTCCTCGGCGCGGCTGCCGTCCGCGGCAACGACCCAGTCCGAGGTCTTGAGACCCGGGCTCGAGCGGCTGATCAGCAGCTGCTTTCCGTCAGCCATCCAGGCGGGGCTGGTCTGGGCAATGTCCCGGCCGGGAAGCGGGATTGCCTGATTTCGGCGGCTGTCCAGGTCGATGATCCTGGCCTCCATGTGCCCGAGCAGGTCGCTCACAAGGGCGACGCGTCGGCCGTCGGGCGACACGCTCGGAAAGCTGTCGGTCACCATGCCGCTCGTCAGCGGCTCTTCCGGTCCGGCGGGCGCTCCCCCCGCGGCGTCGAGCGGCAGCCGCGTGAGGTTTCGCGAGGCTTCCAATTCCGTGACGGCGACGCGAAGACCATCCCGCGCGACCGCGAGCTCCAGGAGGTCCGTCGTCATCAGGCTGATCGTCAACGCAGCCCCGGCGGGCCGGCCGTCGGTGGTCATCGCCATGGACTGAATGCGACTGCCGCCCTGCGAGTCGCGGATGCAAGAGTAGAGCCTGCCGGAAAGGGCGTCCCACGAGTGCCCGAAGCCCTCCGCCATCAACGGATGTGCCTTGCCGCCCGAGGAAGGCATCAGAGCGATGCCATCGGGCTGCGCCTCGATCGAGATCCAACGCCCGTCCGGCGAGCACGCGATCCGGCTGATCTCCCAGGAGGACGCCTCGCTCGAGAGGACCGTTCGCGGGGTGCCGCCCTGTGCCGGGACCTCCAGGATCGCGCGGCGGTTCTCGGGGCCGCTCACGAAGAGAATGCTCTTGCCGTCCGGCCGCCATGCCGGAAAGTTCGCGTTGGAGGCGAGCCGCCGCGCCCCGCCGCCCAGAGCCGCGACGACCCAGAGGTCTCCGCCGTAAGTTCGGAGATTTCGGCCGTACGTGCCCCCGATCTTCATCAGGCCCGTCCGCGACGAGCGCGTCGAGATGAAGGCAATCGCGTTCCCGTCGGGCGAAAAGGCGGGCTGCACGTCCTGGGCCGGGTCGTTTGTGATGTTGATGTCCTGGCCCCCCTCCCCCCGTCTCACGAAGATCTCGAAGTCGCCGCCCCGGTTGGACGCGTACGCGAGCAGATCTCCGCCGGGCGCCCAGGTCGGCCATTCGGAGCTCCTGCCATCTCGAGTGAGGCGCGCGATTTTCGTGACGTGGGGAACCTGACTCTCGACCGGGCGCGGCAGCAGGCGCCAGGTCAGGAGCGCGGCGAGGGCGGCGGCGGCGAGGGCCGAAGCGACGGCGAACCATGCTCGGCCGCTTCTCCTGGGCTCCGAAACCGCCTCGAGCGGCGCGCCCGTTACCTCGCCCGCAGACTCGTCGAGCTCGAGCCGCGCGTCGGCGATGTCGTGGAGGCGGCGTTTCGCGTCGCGCTCGAGGCAGCGCTTGAGCAGCCGCCGCACGGATGCGGGAGTCGCGGCGGGGAGCGCACTCCAATCCAGATCGCGCGTCAGGACGGCCGCCAGAATGTCGGAGACCGTCTCGCCTTCGAAGGCCTTTCGCCCCGTCAGCATCTCGTAGAGCACGGCGCCGAAAGCCCAGACATCGGTGCGCCGGTCGACCGGCTTGCCCCGCGCCTGCTCGGGCGACATGTATGCCGCGGTTCCGATGACGACGCCCGCGCGCGTGGCTCCGGCGGTCAGCGTCGGGGAGTGAGACACGTCGGGCGAGGAGCCGTCGCCGGTCATCGCTTTCGCGAGGCCGAAGTCGAGGACCTTGACCTTGCCGTCGGGCGTCAGCTTGACGTTGGCCGGCTTCAAGTCCCGGTGCACGATCCCCTTCTCGTGCGCGGCCTCGAGAGCGTCCGCAATCTGGCGCGCCAGGCCGAGCGCTTCGTCCACGGGAACCGGCCCGCCCGCAATGCGCTCGGCCAGCGTTTCGCCTTCGACGAGCTCGAGCACGAGCGCAAACGTGCCCCCGGAATCCTCGAGCCCGTGGATGTGGGCGATGTTCGGATGATTGAGCGACGCCAGGACCTGGGCCTCGCGCGAAAATCGCGCCAGGCGCTCCGGGTCTGCCGCGAAAAGCTCGGGCAGCACCTTGATCGCGACCTCCCGGCCGAGCTTCGTGTCGCGCGCCCGGTAGACCTCCCCCATCCCGCCCGCGCCCAGAGGCGACAGGATCTCGTAGGGACCGAGGCGAGTGCCCGCGGCGAGGCTCATCGGAGCACCCGAAAGAGAGCGCTCGACCTCAGGCGACGATCGAAGGTCGCGGTGGACGTGCAGCCATCCTCGCGATTCGCGTGGCCAATCAGATAGTCCGCGAAGTCTCCGGGTCCGAGGCGATGCTCCTCGAGCGCCCGCCGGACCAGGTCTTTGTTGCCGATGTCGAATTGGGCTGTCGCGAGAATCCGCTCGACGGTGTCGACCACCGTCGCCTTGTCGTAGCCGTAAGCGCCGCGCAGCACCCAGACGAGCTCGCAGAGCACGACGCTATCGAGGCGGCAACGATCACCCTTTTCGAGGGCCGCGGCAACGATGGCGTTGGCCCGGCGCGCCTGGACGGGATCGTCCTGCGTCAGATACCGGACCAGGACATTTGTGTCGAGGCCGATCACCGCGGTCGCCCCTTCCGCGCGACGGCCGCATCCATTTCCTCGATGCTCACGGCAGGTCGCCCCGCCCGGTGCAGCGCGCCGCGAAGCTGCCTGAGATCATAGGCGCCCGGACGCACCCGGACTTCTCCCGCTGCATCCATGACGAAATCGACCTGATCGCCGGGCTTCAAACCGAGCGCCTCACGGACCTTCTTGGGAAGGGTGAGCTGGCCCTTGCTTGTCAAGGTGGCGGTCGGCATCCTTACCTCCTTAAGATTTCCTTACCACTAGTAAGAATATGCGATTCGCACTGCCGCCGCAAACCGGAGCCCTCTCCCCTGGAGGCGCCCCCCGCGCACGTAGCGGAATTCTATCCGCTCCACCGCGGGGCGGACCGCAAGATCCCAAAAAGACAACCCTCTCCCCCGAGGAGAGAGGGAGTAGGCCCCGCGCGAGTTTTCCTAAGAGCTACCGAGTCGCCTCGGCCGCTCGCTTCTGGAAAATCGCCTTTGCGGCGGCGAGGCGCTGGAGCACCTCCGACTTTTCCTTCTCGTCGTTCCATCCGCCGTGCGCGGCCGCGGCGACTTCGACCCGCGCGATCCACGCGACGAAGTACTTCGCATCGTCCGCGCTGCGGATCGGAACGCCGTCGACGATCACGTAGATCGGACTGGTCGTCGCAAAGGGATAGATGTCGAGCACCGGCTCGACCGCGTTCGCGGACCAGGCGCGCAGCGTGTACCAGGCGCTCTTCGTCACCGGGAGGGAGATCGTCGCATCCGCGCGCATGCCTCCGACGGCGAGTGGCACGGTCGCTACGACCACTCCGTTCGAGACGATCTCGAGTTTCTCGACGGGAACGATCGAACGCAGGCTCACCTTCGCCGCGAGGGTCCGGCCGCCGGCCGGCAGCGCGACCTCGTCGCCCACCTCCCGCCCCTCGAGCGTGAACGTCAGCAGTGGACCATTCGTGGCGAACGTCCTCCCGGCCTTGATCGCTGCGAGCCAGCCGCGATACTCGAGCTTCGCGCCCGAATGCACGAATACGCGGTTCATCCCGACGGGTCCGCGCAAGGAGGCGTAGTTCGCCATCGCGTCGGTCCCGGAGCCGGTCGGCAGGCGAAAGCCCGCGTTCAACAGCCGGTACCAGACCCCGGCCGTCGTCTGGTGATCGCTGAACCCGACGACCTCGATGTAGTCCGCCTTGCCGAGCGCCACGTCCACCGGCAACGCGTACGTGAGCGGGTCCGCGCCGTCCGGGTCGGGCGCCGGCGGATCGAGGGGATGCACGTAGCCGGATAGTCCGCCCTGCGCATGCGCGAGATCGATGATGGTCGAGTTGTCCGGGAAGAGGCTCCACGCGGCGGTGTTCGCGTATCCCGCATAGATCGGCAGGATCAGGTGCTCCTTGAGGCCCAGGTGACCGGTATGGCCCCACCAGCTCGTGTGGTACTCCTCGTCGTGCTTGATGAGGGTCGTCGCGGTCGAGACCGGATCGAGGTCCGGGGAGAACATCGCGATGTCTGGAATCCGCTGTTCCTTGTTCACGATCAGGTCCTCGACGACGTGGAGATCCTCGGCTTGCGCCTGCGCGCGCAGGCGCGCTGGATCGTTGCGATAGGCGCCGCCGTAGTTCATGTGGACGTGCATGTCCCCGCTCCACCACCCGCGCGCGGGAAGATCCATGAGGCGGTCGAGTCGCACGCTCGCCGTAGCCGTCGCACCGGCCGCCACCTCGACGGTTTTCGTCACCGCTGCGTACTCGAGCCCGTGCGTCGCAAGGACCGTGTACTTGCCCGCGGGAAGCCCGAGCGTCGCCGAGCCCTTCGCGTGGAAGTAGGTCATCTCGAAGGGCCGCACCTTGCGATCGAACCCGTCGTCCGCGTGGCGCCACGCCGTGTCCGGCGCCCACCCGCGTCCATCCGCTCCCGTCACCGAGAGCCGCACGGGCAGCGCCGCTCCCGCCGCATCGGTCGTTGTCAGAGTGAGCGTGCCCTGAGGATGCAGGTACCGGCGCGTCGTCGCGACGACTGGCTCCACCGCGCCGCCCGGAACCGACACCACGCGCAGCGCGACGTTGCCCTCCTCGTTGCTGACGAACGCAATCCGGCGCCCGTCCGGCGACCAGCGCGGCTTGGTGTGGTCGCAGTCGCAGTGCGTCAGCTCGAACGGGTCTCCGCCTTCGGCCGTCGTCAACCAGAGTTGATTGCGCTGGCGCCCGAGGTACGAGCTGTAGACGACGCGGCGCCCTTCGCGCGCCCAGTCGGGATGCGCCTTCCAGTTCGTCTCTTCCTTGCGAACGAGGCGCATCGTCGCGCCGGGCTCCGCATTCATGCGCCAGAGGTCCCCCGCCCCCCACACGTCGCCCCGGTTGGAGACGAGGATCAACTCCTTGCCGTCGGGCGACCAGGTCGGCGAAAGGTACTGGTCGAATTTCGAGTAGTAGTAGCGCGGCAGCCCGCTGTCCTTGTCCTCGGTGATGCGCACGGCCTCGCCCGACGGCTTTCCCTCCGAGACGCCGAGGACGTAGACGTGCCAGCGCCCCTGGAAGGAAGTCGAGACGTACGCGACGCGCGAGCCGTCCGGCGACCACCGCGCGTCGAGATTGACCGCGCCGTTGGCGACGAGCGCGTGCGCGCCGCCGCCCCGCACGTCGAGCACCCACAGCTCGAGCGCGTCGTTGCGATAGGACGTGTAGAGAATGAACCGCCCGTCGGCCGACCAGTCCGGCTCCGAGTCATAGCCCGGCCCATCCGTCAGCTGCACCGCCTCGCGCGAGCCGAGTGCCTGGCGCCAGAGTGTGCCCTGCATCGCGTAGACCAGGTCCTTGCCGTCGGGAGACCACGCCGAACCGCTCGGCCCGCTCGTGACCTGCGGCAGGTACATCTCACGGTAGTAGTAGGGATGCGGTTCGTCGATCTGCTTCAGGACAGGCAGCCGCTCGGCGGCGGCCACCGCGCCCACGAGAAAGAGCATCGCCGCGATGCGGGATCGGGTTCGAGTCGAGAGCATGTTCTTACCTCGCCACGATGGTCTTGCCGATCGGCGCCAGCGCGATCTGGGCCAGCTTGACGTGCTGCAGCCCGAAGGGAATCCCGATGATCGTGATGAAACACAGGAGCGCGCAAACCAGGTGCCCGATGGCGAGCCAGAGCCCGAAGAGCACGAACCAGATGACGTTGCCGACGAGTCCGAGCACGCCCGTGCCGATGTCGCTCTTGTTCGTGACGTCGCGCCGGCTCACGGCGGCGCGGCCGAACGGAAAGAAGCAGAGCTCCCCGATCACGAAGCAGGCCCTTCCCCACGGAATGCCCACGATGGACACGAAGGCAATCAGCCCGGCCAGCCACCACGCCAGTCCCATCACGAGGCCGCCGCAAATGAGCCAGATGAGGTTGCCGAGCGCCTTCATCGCGACGTGAGGGTCGGAGGCTAGCGGCCGGTGCGAGCTCGAAAGGCGAAGTAGGCGAACACGAGGATGAGCAGAAGGAGGATGAATCGCCCGACGCCCATCAGCCGGCTGTTCGCGACCGGCCGCGTTCCCTTCGCCTTGATGCCCGTGATGGCGGCCACGGCCGTCACGAGAACGGCGAGTCCGAGCCAGACGATCCAATTCACAGCCGGATCATGCCATACGGCCTAATCGGAGCGGCATGAGCCTTGCAACCGGACCTGCACGGACAAAGGAGGACCCTTGAAGCGGCGATCCATGCTCGAGGCCCTGAAGGGAAACTGGCGCACCTTCCGGAGGGCGCCCCCGGGGACGCGTTTCGTGAAGCTGCACGATGCGCGCGCGGACGGGCCTGCGCCGATCGTCTTCTACGTGCTCGGAGCGCTGCTCCTCCTCGGCGGGGTCATTCTCCTCTTCATTCCCGGCCCCGGTCTTCTCCTGATCGCGTTCGGAGGAGCCCTGATCGCGCGCCAGTCGCTCTGGCTGGCCAAACGGCTGGATCGCCTCGAGCG